>MGUL01000087.1:315-4395 GCA_001800005.1 Elusimicrobia bacterium RBG_16_66_12
CTTCGCCTTGGCGTCCGAGGTAAATGCCACAGAGCGGCCGAGGCCGTACCGCCAGGCCGCCAGGATGGGGTCGCGCTGATGGGACATCAGGAGCAAGTCCGCCGTCGGCTTCGGGGTGGCGGACACGTAGCCGCCCAGCGGCGGCGCCTGATCCCAGCGGATGTCCTGCACGATTTCGTGGCCCCCGTGGCTCAGCGCCGGCCGGAACGCCTGCTCGATGATGGATGCCTTGCTGGCGAGCTGCGTCTCCAATGTCAGAATGCGCGGGATGCTGTAGATGTCCTCGGTATAGTAAAAGCGGCCGCGCCCCCACCGGGAGAGCTCCGTCATAAAGCGGATATCCGAGTCCTTGCCGATGGCCACCGAGGACACGGTGATCTTGTCCTTTTGCATCCGCCGCACCAGACCCGGAAAGTCCGCCGCGGTCACCTCGCCGTCGGAGAGGACCAGCACGTGCCGAAGCAGGGCCTTCCGGTCGTAGATGGTCTGGTAGGCCTCTTTCAGCGGCGGGAACAGGTCGGTCCCGCCGCCGGCCTTGATCGTCGCGATCTCTCGAATGATCCGGTCCTTGTCTTTGGCCGGCCCCATGGGGACGACCCAGCTCCACGCCGTGTCGAAGGCGACGACCCCGACTTCGTTTCGCTCGTCCAAGAGCTCCACGACGAGTTGGGCCGCCTCCTTGGCCAGGTCGAGCTTGGAGAAACGGCCGTCCGCGCTCGTCTCCATGCTGCCCGAGCGGTCGATGACGAGGACCACGGCCAGCGACGGAATCTCGACCTTCTGGCGAGCCTCCATGGTCACAGGCAGGGCTTCCTCGACCGGCGTGCGGTAGTAACCGCCCACGCCGAAGCTCTCGTCGCCGCCCAGCATCACGAGGCCGCCCCCGTGGTCCCGGACGTAGTTCCGGAGCAGCTCCATCTGCCGCTTGCTGATGCGAAGGGCGGAGACGTTGCTCAAAATGACGGAGTCGTACTTGTTCAGGCCGTCCATCGTCTTGGGCAGCGCTTCAGGCCCGACCATTTCCACCTGAAGGTTCTGCGACCGGAGGGCGTTCCGCAGGTTTGCCCCCTGGTCCCGATCCTTCTCCACATACAGAACTTGGGGCCTGCCGCGGACGGCCACCAGGCCGATGCCGCGGTTATTCTCCTCGATCGCGTCATCCGGCGCCTCCAGTCGCGCCTGGAACACGTGGAAGCCGCCTTGGTCCACGGCTTGCTGGTAGGAGAAGACGTTCTTCCCGGCCGTGAGCTTCACCGGTTGCGCCCCCACGAACTCCCCGTCGCGGTACAACGAGAGACGACCGCCCGTCTCCTTGGCGCTCCAGGCGACCACGCGGACCAGGAACGATTCGCCGAACTTGACCTCGGAGGGCACCACCAATCGCTCGATCAGGACTTCGCCCTGGTAGTCGTTCTTGAGCGGCACCGCATAGATGTCCGCCCCGCCGGTCTGCGCGAGCTGGGCCGCCTCGCGGGCGCCGCCCCGGTTTTCGTTCCCGTCGCTGAGCAGCACGATGCGTCGCGCGCCCTCCTCCGGGAAGGCCGCCATGGCGAGCTTGATGGCCGCGCCCACGTCCGTGGCACGCCCGTCCTTGACCTGGGGCGCCGTGGTGGGAAGCGGTTCGCGGCCGACGGCCGTCTCGACCACCGGACTCGCCCCGAAGGTGATGACGCCGTAGCGATCCTGTGGTCCGGCGGCCTTGACCGCCTCCGCCACATACTGTCGGGATTTAAGGCGATTCTCCAACGAGACGCTGTCCGAGGCGTCCAGCAGGAACAGGACGGTCTGCGCATCCGTCTCGCGCTGCAGACCGAAACCGGCCAGTCCCCCGACGGTCAAGAGCAGCACGGCCAGCCGGAAGCCCGCGGCCCCCCACGGCCAAAGTCCGTGGACTTCCCGGTGGTAGAGAAACCCTTCGAGGAGAAGGACCACGAGCGCCAGGACCGCGAAGAGTTTCCAGAGTTCCTGCCGCGTGGGGAACAGGCTGGACTCGCCCTCGGACGGGCGCGATTCGCCGGCGCTCGAGGCCGCGTGCGGCCGCACGGCGATGTTCGACTCCGCCTCATCCAGCAGGTTCATGGCGAACCGCTGCTCCCAGCCTCCGGCCTTGACCGTGTACATGCCGACCGTCGTCGTGTCCACGAAGCTCGCCCGACCGTCCGCGTCGGCGCGCAGCGGGTGGTCCCGGCCTGCCGGGTCGGTGAGCGTGGCCTCGCTCACGCCGGCAGGCAGGCTGATCGTCAGCGACTGACCCGTGCGCAGCTGCAGACCTCCATCCTCCAGGCGACTCGGCGAAAGCCACCGCAGGGCGTTGGACACGAACAGAGGGAAGGCCACGCGCAGCGGGAAATCCGTGCGGTAGAGATCGAACCCGATGAAGATGGCTTTCAGTCCCCCCTCGTCCCAGGCATAGATGAGCGGGGTCAGATTGGATTCCACCAGCGCCCGCCCGCCCGAGAGTGGCCGGACCCGCATCGCGTCTTGGATCGCCACCCTGGACAGGTCCAGGTAACGCATGGCCGGGTGGGTTCGGTCCCAGTCCACGATGGGCGGATCCTGAACCCGGCCCTGCACGTCCAGCGGCACCCCTTCGGGGACGGCGTTGACGAACAGGTAGCGGCCGGGCGGAACGCGCTTTGCCGGGACCCCGTCCAGGATCACCACGTCGTACTGGGAGCCCTTCTTCTCCAGGACCTCCAGCGTCCCCGTCTCCACCTTCACTTGCGCGTCCGCGGCCAGCGCTTTTTCGAGGAACGCGTTTCCGGCGCTCACCAAGAGGACCCTGAGGGGGTGGGGCGGCGGAAGGACGGCGAGGGCTTGGTTGTCGGCCGCCAGGTCGTCGTCGACGGCGATCTCCGCCTTGAGGGCCCCCCCCACTTTGTCCACAAACGGAAAGACGAAGGAGCGTTTGAAGGCGGGCGTCAGCGTGACTCGCTCGGTCTTGATCGTCCGGCCCTCCAGGGTCAGCGCGAGGTCGAACGTCACGACTTCGGCACCATAGTTCGCCACGGACAGAAACGCCTGGTAGTCGAAGGCGCCGAAGAAGGTCTTGCGCGCTTCGAAGGCGGTGATGGCCACGTTCCTGCCGCGCTGGCCGGCCCGGTGCCAGTGAACCGTCGCCCCGCCTAGGTCGGGCAGGCCGAGGGACTCGAAGGCTCCGTCGGTGAAGATCTCGACTGCGGCCGCGCCGCCCTGCACCTGGAGATTCGCCTGCGCCAGCCGGAGGGCTTCGGACAGACGGCCGGGAACGTCGAGGGCGGTGAGACCGGCCAGCCCGCGGCGGATCGCAGCGGGATCCTCGGTGAACGGGACCACCACCCGGGCCTCCTTCCCCGCGGCGATGAGCATGGCCTGCTGGCCCGGGCGCAGTTGGGAGGCGGCGGTCATGGCGGCCTCTTTGGCGGCGGCGAAGCGGGACCCGGCAAGGTCTGTCGCCTGCATGCTGGCGGACACGTCGACGATCAACACCGTCCGCGCGAAGCCGGGCGCCAGGACCGTGCGGACCGGCTTGGCCAGCGTCAGGGCGAGCAGCAGGATGGCGAGGATCTGCAGGAGAAGCAGGAGATTCGGCTTCAAACGCCGGAAGGGGGCGCTCGCCTGCTGATCGCGCAGGCTGTCCGCCCAGAGGAGCGTGCTGCTGACGAACGCCCGGCGACGACGGATCTTGAGGAGATGCAGGAGAACCACCGCCGGGATGCCCAAGAGGAAGAAGAACGCCGCCGGATTGAGAAAGCTCATCGCAGGAACCCGCCTCGTCGCAGATGACGCAGGATCAAGTCTTGAAACGGCATCGCCGTGCTGGTGCGCAGGTAGTCGATGCCGTGCCGGGCGCAGAATCGCTCGGCCTCGTCGAAGTGTTGGCGCAAGCGCTCGCGATACCGCTCGAGGGCCCAGCGATCCACGCTGACCTCGCGCGCACTCCCGCCCTCCGCGTCCACCAGGGTGAGGTCGCCGGCGAGGCGTGGGTCGAGCTCTTCCTCGCTGACGAGGTGCAGCACGAACACCTCGAGGCGCCGCTGTAGAAGCGCCGTGAGTCCGTCGGCGTACCCGCCCGGATCCAGCAGATCGCTCAGGACCACC
>MGUL01000087.1:4430-5375 GCA_001800005.1 Elusimicrobia bacterium RBG_16_66_12
GGCCAGGGACGGATTCAGGGTGGTCGCGCCGCCGGCCTCGAGGCCCGAGAGGAAATCGAGGATGGGCAGGATCTGCCCCCGGCCGCGCATGGGGCGCAGGACTCGGCTGGTGTCATGGGAAAAGACGCCCAGGGCCACCCGCTCGAGGTTGGTGAGGCTGATGTAGCTCAAGGCCGCGCCGACCTGGAGCGCGTAGTCGAGCTTCGCCGGCGCCCCGAATCCCATGGAGGCGCTGCCGTCGATCAGCAGATGGAGGCACATGTCCTCCTCTTCGACGTACAGCTTGAGGACCAGCTTGTCCAGGCGGCTGTAGATGTTCCAGTCGACGTAGCGGAGGTCGTCGCCGACGGCGTACGGGCGATAGTCCATGAACTCGACGCCCGACCCTTTGCGAACGGTGCGCCGCTCGCCCCTGGCCTGGCCCGTACTCGCGCGGCGCGACACGATGGACAGCTCCTCCAGCCGTTTCAGGAACTCCGGATCGAAGAGGCGTCGCGTCGTCTGGGTCATCTTTCAGCGCTCCCACAGCGCTCGGGGGCGCTGCCCCCGCATCCGGGGCGCTCCGGAGGCCTTGCTAGCGGGGCTCCAGGGCCTTGAAGTACTCCTTGACCTGCTCCCGGTAGCTGAAGGGGATCGGCTCCTTGGTGAGCGCCTCCTCCATTTGCTTCCGGTACTGAGAGAACAGGTTCAGATAGGGAAGCCGGGACGGGTTTTGCGCCCCCAGCCCGGACAGGTTGGTGTCGTAGGCCTCCGTTTGCCCGTCTCGCGGGTCGCCCTCCAGCGTCGAGTCCTGCTTGTCTCCCCCGATGCGCGTGGTGGCGTCGCCGCGGGTTTGCAGCGATTTCTCCGTGCCGGGCAGCGACCCGCCGGGGCTTCCGTCTTCGCGGTCGCCTTCGCCTTCCCCCTTGCCCTCGCCGGCGCCCTGCTGGCGCGACGGCGCGTCAC
>MGUL01000087.1:5445-5893 GCA_001800005.1 Elusimicrobia bacterium RBG_16_66_12
TCTTGTCCGTGGATTCGCCGCCTTGCCTTTCCATCTCCCGCATCAGGTCGTCGGCGATCCCGCTGCCGCCCATCCGCTGTTCGGTCTGCCCTAGCTCCGACATGAGCCGCTCGATCTGCTCCCAGGTGAGCCCCTGGAGGCTGCCGGCCCTGAGCTGTTCCTGCATGCGGCGAATCATGACCTGGTACGGGCTTCGGGTGAAGTCGCGCCGGAGGTCAGGGATCGCATCCGGTCGCGCCAGCATCTTCAACCGGTCGTCACCCTGCTTGACGAAGCTGCCGAAATCGGGCCGCTGCTGGCTCATGTTGGTATCGCGGAAAACGGCGGCCTGGTCCCCCTGCTGGTTGTGGGACGACAGCGGGCCGCGCTGCACATCCTGTTGCTGGGTCTTGGGGAACAGCTCTTTGGGGAGAGCCGGCTTGGCCAGCTTCTGTTCCAGGGGCCGCGC
>MGUL01000087.1:5919-6329 GCA_001800005.1 Elusimicrobia bacterium RBG_16_66_12
GCCGCCGGCGCGCTCGGCGCCTCGTTGGACTCTGGCAGCTGCAACGGGAGCGGGGGGAGCAGGGCCAGGGCCAGGGCCAGGGCGACGAGTGGGCCGGCCATTCGGATCTCCGGCGTCAGACGAAACGGGAAGGCGTCGCGCAGCCGGACGGTCCGGACGCGGGTCGCCGTCTCGGCGAGTTGGGCGCAAGTGATCTCGTCCGGGTCCCGGCTTGCCAGGTGCTCGACGGCGCACGTGATCCGCTCCTTGAGGCCCAGTTGGCAGTCGGCGAGCCGGGCCACGTGCGTCGGACGGGCGGGAAGGAGCGCTCCATATAGCAGGCCCGCAACCGCGAGGCCGGCGACGAGGCCGGCGGCCGCCCAGGGGGCGACGGCCGGCAACACCCCTTTCAGCAGGAGCGGCGCCAGAGC
>MGUL01000088.1:0-3342 GCA_001800005.1 Elusimicrobia bacterium RBG_16_66_12
GGCGCCTCGAGTCCAGGGTCGTCGCCCGACTGGCCGTGCGCGCCGCCGTCTGGGCCCTGGGCGGCGGAGCGGTCCTGCGGGCGGTCGGCGTCTCCTGGACCGCGCTGGCGGCCAGTCTGGGCCTGACCACGCTCGGCGTGGGGCTGGCCTCGAACAACTTCTTCAGCACCGTGGTCCAAGGAGGAGAGGTCCTCTTCGCGAAGCCCTTCAAGGTCGGCGACCGTCTCAAGGTCGGCGCCTTCGAGGGGGTCGTGTCGGACATGACCCTCTACCACGTCGTCGTTAAACTGGACGAAGGCCGTCACGCGCTGCTGCCTTACGCGGCCGTGCGCGACGCCGCCATCGTCGTCCACCCCGGGAACACCGACAAATGAGCTCACCTCGACGCCAAGACGTCCGCAACATCGCCATCATCGCCCACGTCGACCATGGCAAGACGACCCTCGTCGACGCCTTGCTCAAGTACACGGGCGCCTTCAAGGTGAAGGCCGATGAGGCGCAGGAACAGGTCCTCGACAGCAACGACCTCGAGCGCGAGCGCGGCATCACCATCCTGGCCAAGAACACCTCGATCAAGTTCGGCGACACCACGATCAACATCGTGGACACTCCCGGCCACGCCGATTTCGGCAGCGAGGTCGAACGCATCCTGAAGATGGTCGACGGAGCCCTCCTCGTCGTCGACGCGGTCGAGGGCCCGATGCCACAGACCCGATTCGTTCTGCGCAAGGCCCTGGCGCTGGGCCTGCACCCCATCGTCGTCATCAACAAGATGGACCGTCCGCACATCCGCCCGCAGGAGGCGCTCAACAAGATCTTCGACCTGTTCATCGACCTGGGAGCCACCGATCCTCAGATGGACTTCGCGGTGGTCTATGCCGCGGGCAAGGCCGGCTGGTCCAGCCACGACGTCTCCGCGGCCGGGACCGACATGAAGCCGCTCTGCGAGACCATCCTCCAGTCCGTCCCCGGACCCATGGTGGACCCGGACAAGCCCCTGCAGATGCTTGTCACCATGCTCGACTACAGCAGCTACATCGGCAAGATCGGCATCGGACGCATCCAGAACGGCGCGATCGCCAAGGGCGAGACCGTGGCGCTGATCAAGGCCGAGGACGGCAAGGTGGTTCCCGGCAAGATCACGATGCTGCAGATGTACGACGGGCTCCAGCGCAAGGACGTGGCCGGCGCGAAGGCCGGCGACATCGTCGCCCTCGCGGGGCTGGAGACCATCAACGTCGGCGACACCGTCTCCGACGTCGCCGACCCCGTCGCTCTTCCCCCCCTCGAGATCGACGAGCCGACGCTGTCGATGGAGTTCATGGTCAACAACAGCCCGTTCTCGGGACGCGAGGGCAAGCTGGTGACCTCCCGCCACATCCGCGAGCGCCTGCTCAAGGAACAGCAGATCAACGTCGGCCTGAAGATCGAGCAGCTCGTCGGCGAGGGGCATTTCCAGGTCTCCGGCCGCGGCGAGCTGCACCTGTCGATCCTGATCGAGACGATGCGCCGCGAAGGCTTCGAGCTCGCAGTCTCCCGCCCCCAGGTCATCTTCCGAGAAATCGGCGGCGTGATGAGCGAGCCGATGGAGAACCTCGTCATCGACGTGCCCGCCGAATATCAGGGAGCGATCATCGAGTCGCTCGGCCGCCGCCTCGGCCAATTGCAGAACATGGCGCCCGAGGGCAATTCCCGCGCGCGCCTCGAGTACATGATCTCCTCGCGCGGCCTGATGGGATTCAAGACCGAGCTGATGGCGATGACCAAGGGCAACGGGATGATGCACCATAGCTTCAACGGCTACGGCCCCAAGGGAGGAGATCCGCCTCCTCGTCCCAACGGCGTCCTCGTGGCTAAGGAACAGGGCACGACCACCGGCTACGCCCTTTCAGCGCTGCAGGAGCGCTCGGAGTTCTTCCTGGCGCCCGGCGTGGAAGTCTACGAGGGGATGATCGTCGGCACGAACTCGCGCCAGAACGACATGATCGTCAACCCGTGCAAGGCCAAAGCGCTGACCAACATGCGCTCGAAGGCCACCGACGACGCCATCCAGCTGGAGCCGCCGAAGATCCACAGCCTCGAGCAGGCGCTGGAGTTCATCGACGAGGACGAGCTGCTCGAGGTCACGCCGAAGAGCATCCGCCTTCGCAAGAAGGTCCTCAACGGGTCCCTGCGCAAGCGCAGCGAGGAGAAAGGTTCCGTCGCTCAGTAGATCCAGCCCGGCACGCCCTGAGGGCGGTCGCGCGGCGCGGCGCGCGGACGAGGGCTGTCCGACTCGATGCGCTTGTCCTCGAGCCCTCGAATCTGCTCCCTTTCGGGCGCGGCCTCGATGAAAGGCCGGCGCTGGCGTCCGCGGACGGAGGGCGGCACGCCCCCGAAGCGGTAGGTGACCGTGAAGCGGTGGGCGTTGCCGAAGGAATCTCCCAAGGCCCAGGCGTAGTCGAAGAGCACCCGGCCCTTCCAGCGCAGTCCGAATCCGGCGGTCAGCCCGGCCGAATCTCCGCGATGGAACTGGTAGCCGAGCCGGAAGCCGTAGCTCTTGAGCCAGAAGTATTCGAACCCGGCGTTCACGTGCCAGAGCCTCTCGGCGAACACATAGTCCCCGTCGAGCGCGGCGACCAGGTTGTGGACCGCAGGCACGCCTCCCTGCCACGCGATGCCGCTTCGGACCGTGGCGGGCAGAGGGTCGGCCTGCTCGATGTACTTCAGGCGGCCTCCCAGGTTCAGGCCGGAGGCGCCGAAGCTCCAGCCGGCCTCGGGGCTGCTGAGGAGGTAGCCGATGTCGCCGGCGAAAGTGCTGGCGGAGTAGCTCTCGACGAGCGTCGAGCGGATGTATTTCCCCCCGATACCGACGAAATGGTCGATGCCGTAGCTCGAGTCGCTCAGGTTGATGGGGGTCATCCCGACGCGTTCCGCGTAGCCGAACGAGGCCACGAGGTCGCTGCCCGCCGAGACGCTCTGCGACGACTGCAGGGAGCCGTCGGGCTTGAGGCGGTTGAGCTCGATGGCGCCGCTCTGGGAGAAGAGGAGGCTGGCCCCGGCGCTGGTGTAGCCGTTGCCCGAGATCCCGGACAGGGGCGTGGGGCCCGCGTAGGCCAGGTGCTGGATCTGCGACTCGCCCGCGCCGGCGATGAAGGTGAAGCCGGCCTCGTGGGCGTTGACGCGGGCCAGTCCGGCCGGGTTGTAGCTGGGACCGCTCGAATCCGACGCCACGGCGGTGAACGCCGTGCCCATGCCGAGCGCGCGCGAGCCCAGCGGCACCTGCAGGACGGGGGCCGCGCTCACGCCTGGATTCTCGGCGGCGGACGCCCGGCTCGCGGCGGCCAAGGCCGCCAGCACGAG
>MGUL01000088.1:3397-4847 GCA_001800005.1 Elusimicrobia bacterium RBG_16_66_12
CCTTGGGCGCGGACGACGTACACGCCGCTGGCGACCGCCGAGCCGGCCATGTTGCGCCCGTTCCAATCCACGGAGCCCTTGCCGGCCGGGACCACGTCGTCGAAAAGCGTGAGGACGAGGCTGCCGGTGACCGTATAGAGCTTGACGGTCAGCCGCCCGGCGCCGCCGACGGCGTACTTGATCGTCGCCTTCTCGTTGCGCAGGGGGTTGAAGAGGTTGTTGTAGGCGTCGAGGGAGGTCTGCGAGGCGGTGAGGTTGATCGGGTTCGAGAGGCCGAGAGAGGCCGTGCTGCCGCTGACGTTGTAGCCGAAGACCTCGAGATAGACCGTGCCGACCGAGGGGAAGCGCGCCCCGAAACCGGCCCCGAGGCGGACGCTGCCGGTGATGTATCCCCCCGCGTTGGCCGACGAGACGAGCGTGAGATAATCCCCGGCCAGGGACGGGACGTTCGTCTGCGTGTTCGGCATCGCCTGCAGGGACTGGTTGCGCAGCTGGGCGTGGTCGAACCTCCAGTCCTGGTTGCTGACGAACGTGGAGACGTCGACGCTGAACGCGATGACGTCGTTGTCGTAGGAGGCCTGGACGATCGATCCCTGGAGCGCTCCCGCCTGGGGATACGCGACGCGCAGAGTGTACGCCACGGTCGAGTTCACGCCGCTGGCGGAGCCGAGCAGGGAATCTCCGCCCACGACCTGCGCATACAGCAGTCCGCCGGTCGGGTTGTTGTACCGCAGCGTGACCCGGGAAGACGTGGTGGTGCATTCGCCCGCGTCGCAGAACCCATCGATCGTGCCGAACCCGTCGAAGGGCGGCGCGGCGGATGCGACCAGACGGCGGGAGCGGTCGAAGAGCTTGATCTGGTAGGCCTTGTAGAACGACCCGGCTTTGGGCAGGTCCAGCACGGCCTCGACGAGGCCGGGGCCCGAGGCGAAGGACCAGAAGTCCGTGTCCGCCTCGGGGTAGAGCGTGGCGGAGACCGCGCCGCGGGTGCTGACGTCGATCGCGGTCTCGAATCCGTCGTTGGGCTCATAGCCGTCCGCATCGCTGAAGTTCAGTCCGTGCGCGCTGAACGCGGAGCTGATGATGCCGGCGTTGACGCTGGCCCCCCCGCAGGCAGCGACGGCGCCGAGCTGATCGACGCGGTGCATCGCGTCCTGGAACTCGCGGAAGCTTTCCGGGAAGAACAGGAGGGATTGGAAGACCAGGCCGTCGGCGCAGGCTTGGCCGTTGGCGCTGCCGAGGGTTTGGATCCGGTCCCGGCGGATGTCCCAGAGGGCCTGGGAGAAGAAAGGGCTGTCGTCGTGGATCTCCCCGACCCAGTTCCCGGCGCTGAGGACCTTGCAGGGCGGGGTGCCGACGCAGTCCAGCTCGCGCAGCGGCCCGACCCCGCCGAGGGTCGTGACCGTATAGGCTCCGATCGACGAGTGGTTTAGGGAACTGGCCGCGAAAT
>MGUL01000088.1:4909-5419 GCA_001800005.1 Elusimicrobia bacterium RBG_16_66_12
CTTCTCGACGAGATAGTGGACGTACTCGTGGCGCGAGACCGTCGCATCGAGCGCGAAGACGTCGGAGACGCCGTCCTCGTCGTTGCTGACGTCGCCGAAGAAGAGGTTGTCGTGGTCGGGGTTGTAGAAGGCGTTGCTCAGGTTCGGACCGACATGGGCCATGGCCACGACCGGGCGGGTGACCGGCGCGGCGCTCGACTTGTTGACGCCGGCGAAGAAGTAGTCGTGCATGGCGTTGAGGTGGTAGAAGAGGCTCAGCTCGCTCTGCCGGCCCTTGTGCATGTCGGCCGTGGTCCAGGTGTGGCTGGAGTTGCCCGCGCCGGCATCGGTGTTGGCGTCGGTCAGCGTGAGATAGCTGGAAACCGAGACATCATAGCCGTCGTTCGTCCCCGACTCGTTCGATGCCAGCGCGATGTGAAGCTTGCGGCCGTGGACGGGAGCGGCGTGGAATGGGAGGCGCCCGGAGAGGCTTGCGAAGTCTCCGATATAGCTGGCGACGGGCTCGTCGTA
>MGUL01000088.1:5574-6368 GCA_001800005.1 Elusimicrobia bacterium RBG_16_66_12
GAGACGTGGACCGAGGAGTCGGGATAGGGGTGAGGGGACGCGGCGGGGGTCGCGAAGGTGCTCCAGACTCCGTTGCCGTTGTTGTAATACGCGCTGGGCCCGCGGAACTCGGCGACGTTGACGAACGGGCCTTGGAGGGACATCGCCACCTTCCCCCCGATGGGATTGCTGCAGAAGAATCCCTGGTCGCTCGTCTCTTCCCGGTGCGCGTCCGCCCCGATGTGGACGTATTGGTGGGCGAGATGCCGCCCGACTGGGCCCGGCGTCACGGTCGGATCGATGTCGTAGACCATCGCGTCGACGGTGCCCTGCGTCGCGCAGGGCCCGGCGAAGCGCAGATTGTTGTAGCGGAACAGGACCTGCCCGGTCATCGCGTCGACGTAGTAGCGCCAGGACGCGGCCGCGGCGCGGATATGGACCTTCCAGGCGAGATGGGCGCGACCGGTGGTCTCCAGGGGCAGGATCACCAGTCGGGCGGGGCCGGAGGCCGTTCCCCCGCGAGAATCGCTCTGCGCGGCGCGCACCGCGGCCTCGGCGCCGACCGCGGGGGTCGTGGGCAGGTTCAGGTCTGGCTCATAGGTCGAATTGGCCCCGAGGACGGAGCCCCGGGCGTCGAGATGGACCTTCACCGAGGAGAACTCCACTGGCAGGCCGCGGTATCTTTGGCGATAGAGGAGATGGCGATGGCCGTCGCCGCTGGACTGGTCGCCCAGACTGAGGTTGGCGGGATCGACCCCGATCATGGCTCCTCGGGCGTTCAGGAAGGCCCGCCCCGCTTCCTCGGGCCGGCCGCC
>MGUL01000088.1:6391-8272 GCA_001800005.1 Elusimicrobia bacterium RBG_16_66_12
CGGTGATGGCCGACGGCAGGCCGGTGCGCGGGTCGTAGCGGACCTTCCACCCCCCGCCTTCCGAGGCGCTGAAGGCGCGGAAGGACTCGCGGGTTTGGACGGAAGGAGCGCGGCGACGGGTCTTCTCCAGCCGGTCCAGGCCGAAGCGTCGCGCGTCAGCCCGGTTCTCCGAGGTCGGGCGCACGGCCAGGGCCGGGAGTGCGAGCAGGATGAGGAGCGGCGCCGCGGCCGCCGGGCGCCTCATCGGGAGGGCTCCGCCCGACGAAGACCGGCGACCAGGGCCGCCGCGGCCTGGACGCGCACTCGCGCGTCCGCGTCCTCGCGCATGGTCTTGATCAGGAGCTCTCGGGCGCGGGGCTTCCCCGAGGAAGCCAGGGCCGACACGGCCAGGGCTCTGAGTTCGGGGTCCTGCTGTCCCAGCGTGAGCTCGGGCAGTTCGAGATCGGCTTCCTCGCCGCGGGCGGCCAGGGCCGCGGTCGCGATGAGGGCGGGCTCCGGGGGCGGAGATTTGGCAAGCAGGGCCTTGAGCGCGGAAGTCGCCTCCGCTTCCTCGCGCCGCGCCAGCGCGCGCAAGGCGGCCAGGCGCACGCGGCCGCTCTTATCCTTGAGCGCGGCGACGAGGAGGCCGACGCAGCCGGGGTCTCGCTTGAAGGAGGCGAGCGCCGTCGCGGCCTGAGCGCGGACGGCGGCGGACGCATCGGCGGTCAGGGCTTTCTTCAACAGCTCGAGGCCGTCTCGGCCGATGAGGCCGAGGGACTTCGCGGCCGAGGCGCGCACGCCTTCATCGGGATCCTTGAGCGCCTCCAGGAATTGCGCGCAGTCGCCGAGGCCGAGGCGGCCCAGGGCCACCGCAGCCGCGTCCCTCACTTCGCCGGCGGGGTCCGCCAGGGCGGCTTTGAGCGCCTCCCGCCCGGCGTCTCCGGCCTCGCCGAGCTTGATCGTCGCGCGGGCGCGCGAGGCGTCGCGGGCCATGCGGCGCAGCTCCTCGGCCGGCGAGGCGGCGGGGCCGGACTTGGCCGCCTTCGTCTCGTCGATGAGCGCGGTCAGGCCTTGGACATCGCCGAGGAGATGGAGGCTGTACGCCGCGGCCACGCGCACGTCCGGATTGGCGTCTTGGAGAGCGCGTTTGAGCAGAGAGATGGCGGCCCGGTTCCCCAATTCCCCCCACGCGGCCGCCACGGCCGCGCGGACCTCGGGGTCCGCGTCGCTCGCGCGCTCGGCCAGCAGAGCGACGGCCTCTCGGCCGACCTGGGTCGGGGCGACGGAGACCGCCGCGGCGAAGGCCGGCGTGGCTCTCAGCAGGAGCATCGCTAAGAATGTTATCAGGGAAGCGTTACAGGAGTATTTCAGCGCGCCGCCGGCCGCAAAGTGTGGGCCCGCCAGGAATCGAACCCGGATCTCTTGGTTCGAAGCCAAGTGCTCTATCCGTTGAACTACGGGCCCTAGTCGGGGAGTTTACAACAATAATCCGCGCTTGCGACGAGGCTGCGTTAGGTCTTTTGCACCCCCATCCGAGGGTCGAAGGACCCTGCGCGCCGTAGTGCGATTGCCGCGCTCGCTTTGGGACCTCGTAAGCTGATGCCCGCGCCTCGCGCTTGCTAACATCACAGCCAATGAAAGCGCGCGCGCTCCGCTCCGCGATGTCGTTCATCGTCTCGCTGGCGCTCGTCCTGGCGCCCTGGCCCGCGTGGGCGGTGACCGCCCGCGTCGCAGCCCCCTCCTCGGCGGGCGCCGCGCCCGCGAAGCTGCCGCGCCTCGACGCGGCGCTGAGCGTCCTCGGAGCGCCTGCGCTTGCCGTGCCGCCGGCCGCCGCGCTCTCTGTCGCCCCGGCGGCGAGCCCCGCGTTCGTCGCCGCGCCTGCCCCCCTCGCGGTCCACGCCG
>MGUL01000088.1:8381-8712 GCA_001800005.1 Elusimicrobia bacterium RBG_16_66_12
TCATGCTGGAAGCGGCGCGCGTCGCTCGGGAGCTCGGCCTGACTCTCGTGCTGGTCGACGACCCCGCCAATCGCGGCAATTCGCGGGAGATGATCCCCGACTCGCATTTCGTCGCCGCCCCCATCAACACGCGCGACGCCAAGGCGATGGGCCGGATCGTCGAAGCCGTCGCGGCGCACCCGGCCGCCTCCCGGGCCCACGCGGTGGTCGGCTTCATGAGCCTTTACGCGAACCTGACCGGGCGCATCACCGATCGTCTCGGCGCGCGGGGGATCCCCGGCGCGGCCGTCGCCGCGGCCGACGACAAGCCGGAGGCCCGCAAGATACTCAA
>MGUL01000088.1:8745-9561 GCA_001800005.1 Elusimicrobia bacterium RBG_16_66_12
GACTCGAGGTCCCCTACCGCGAGATCAAGAGCGCCTCCTCGGCCCGCGCGGCCTACCACGAACTCTCGGGCGGCGGCAAGTACAAGGTGGTCCTTAAGACCATCCGCGGCGAGAACAGCCGCTTCTTGGCGCTGGGCATCGTCTCGGAGGGAGCCGCCGCGGCGGAGTACCTCAAGATGGACGCCGCCGTGCGCGACTTCGTCGCGCGCCCCGAGGCCAAGCAGACCACCTTCAGCGCCCACCCGGGCATCATGATGGAGCGCATGCTCGAGAAGGTCCCCGGCACGGAGGAGACCTCGGTCGAGGTCGTCATGCAGAACGGCCGGGCCGCCTTCGCGATGGTGTCGGACACGAAGGGCATCGGCCGGAAAGGCGAGCTCGCCGGCGGCATCATGGTGTTTCCTTCCCAGCAGCCGGCCCCGGACCACGCCGCGCTGGTCGCGGCCTCGGAGCGGGCGCTGCGGGCGCTCGGCATCCATGACGGCAACGCCCGGCTCGACATGATCACGACGCCCGACGGCCCGCGCGTCATCGAGGTCAACCCGTTCATGGGCGGCGTGGCGATCTGGCAGGCCGTCAAGAGCCTGACCGGCATGAGCCTCGTCGAACAGGGGCTGCGCGCGGTGCTCGGGCTGCCCGTCGACTCCGGGAACGCGCCGGACGGGGTTCTCCACTACATCTTCCTCGCCTCGAGCCGCAGCGGCGCCGTCGCGGGCGTCGAGGGCCTGGAGTCCGCGCTGCGGCAGCCCGGAGTCGAACTCGCGCGCGTGTTCGTCGGCGTCGGCGACCGCATCGCCGCGGCCAAGGGCAACGCGT
>MGUL01000088.1:9582-13760 GCA_001800005.1 Elusimicrobia bacterium RBG_16_66_12
TCGGCAAGGGCAAGACGTGGCGCGCGGCCATCGACGCGTCGCTGTCGGCCGCGCGCCGCATGAGCCTGCGCCTCAAGAGCGCCGACGGCGGGGTCGTCCGCGCCCGGGGCGACTACCAGCAGCCCGTCGCCGACGACCTCTCGCCCCTGCCGCAACCGGCGCCCGCACCGGGCGCGACGCCGAAGGACGACGCTCCGAGCCTGCGGTCCCGGCGCGTGATCGGCTTCCTGTCGACCTTCCTGCTCGTCTCGACCGTCGTCGAGTCCACCTCGCTGGCCGTCTCGCAGATGACCCAGCCCCTGTCCCAGGGCTTCCTGGCTCTGGCGGCGCTGACGAGCGTCAGCTACGCGGCCTACACCGTGGGAAGCTTCCTCGGCGGGAGCATCGTCAAACGTTTAGGCATCAGGGTCAGCTATCGCGTCGTGCTTGCCGCGCGCGCGGCGATCTGGACGGCCCTTGCCCTGCTCTTCAACCCTGAGACCGGCACGATCTCGCTGACCGCGCTGATCCCCCTTTTCAGCCTCGATTACTTCTTCCACTCGATCGGCCGCGTGGCCGAGCACAGCCTCCAGGTCTCCTGGTTCAAGGACTCACAGGTCAAGTCGAGCCGGTTCGGCTCCCTGCGCGACTTCATCGAATACGGCACGGTGTTCATCGGCTCGGCGATGGCCCTGGTCGTCGCGGCGTTCGGCTTCGGCGCGGTGATCTACCCGGCGCCGCTCGCGTTCGCGGCCGCCGCGCTCATCGCCTTGCTCCTCTCCCTGCCCGAGGCGGGGCCCGAGAAGGCCGTCAAGGGCCGCTGGAGCGACGGCTTCAGGATCGTGTTCGGGGACGCGGGCATCTACAAGCCGCTTCTGGGCCTCGCCCTCGTCAACAGCTTTCTCTACATGATGTACTACATCGTCGCGACCGCTTTCGGTGCGTACGCCGCGCCCGACCCGCAGCACGCGGCCGCCGTGGCGGGCTCGCTGACCGGCGTGTACGGCGTCGGCGCGCTGATCGGCGCGGTCGTGATGGACCGCATGGCCGCGCGGATCTCCCGCCTTGTCTCGGCGATGCCTGAAGCCGAGCGCAAGGCCGGCGAGCGCCGTCTGTACGCTCGGAACGCCGCGAAAGTCCTGCCCTGGGCCGCGGCGGCCCTGCTCGGCTCCTGGGCGTTCCTGAGCGGCGCTTCCCTGGGCGCGTTCCTCTGGCCGATGTTCCCCATCTCGCTGGCCCTGCTCGCCATCGGCTTCACGGCCCAGCTCGCGTCGAACCACCTTGACACGATCATGAAGTCGCACATCCCGAAGGAGGACAAGGACGTCTGCGTCGGATCGATCCGGGCGCTGATCTACCTCTCCCACGTGGGCGGATTCCTCCTCTGGGGCGGGCTGTTCGCGCTGTTCGGGACGGCCGCCTTCGCGCTGTTCGCCGCCTTCTACACGGGCGTGGCCGGCGTCTACCTCTGGCTGGCCCGCTCGCTGCGCTGAGACGTCGGGGGCCCGCCGACGACGGAGCCGGAATTGTGGTATCATCCGAGGAGATTCCAACGGAGGTCTTCACGACATGGGCGGGCACTCCCACTGGGCGAACATCAAGCATAAGAAGGGCGCGGCGGACGCCAAGCGCGGCAAGGCTTGGACGAAATGTTCGCGCGAGATCTCCATCGCGGCCAAGCTCGGCGCCAGCGGCGACCCAGCGTCAAATCCCCGCCTGCGCAAGGCTATGGACGACGCGAAGGCCGTCCAGATGCCGTCCGATACGATCAAGCGCGCGATCATGCGCGGCACCGGCGAGCTCGAGGGCGCGGCCTTCGAGGAGCTGGCCTATGAGGGATACGCCCCCGGAGGGGTCGCCTTGCTCATCGAATGCACCTCCGACAACCGCAACCGCACCCGCACCGACATCCACACGGTGATGGCCAAGAACGGCGGCTCGCTCGGCGCGCCGAACTCGGTCGCCTGGATGTTCAAGCCCAAGGGACTCATCATCGTCAACCAGGCCGGCGCGCCGTCCGAAGACGCGGTCATGGAAGCCGCCCTCGACCTGGGCGCGGAGGACTTCAAGCCCGAGGACGACGTTTACGAGATCTACACGGCCCCCAACGACCTGCCGAAGGTCAAGGACGGTCTCGCCGCGAAGAAGATCCCCGTCGTCTCGGCGGAGGCGGGGATGTTCCCCGACAACCTGGTGGCGGTCGGCGAGGGCGACGCCCCGAAGGTCCTCAAGCTCGTCGAGCTCCTCGAAGGCCTCGACGACGTGAAGAACGTCTGGGCGAATTTCGACATCCCCGACACCGTGATGGAGAAGATCGCCGCGTGAGCCGAGTCCTCGGCGTCGACCCGGGACTGCACGAGACCGGCTGGGCCGTCCTGGACGGCGCGCCGGCCTCTCCGCGGCTCGTCGCCTCGGGAGTCCTTCGCACGCTTCCCGGAGTCCCCCTGCCCCAGCGGCTTCAGGCGATCCACTCGGGCCTGGCGGCCCTGATCGCGGAGCACTCCCCCGAGTCCTGCGCGATGGAGGAGATGTTCTTCACGACCATCGCGGTCACGGTGCGCGCCACCCTCCAAGCCCGAGGCGTGGCCCTCCTCGCCTTCGCCCAGGCCGGGCACCCGGTGCATGAGTACAATCCCAAGACCGTGAAGCTCTCCCTGACCGGCTCAGGCCGCGCCGAGAAGGCCCAGATGCAGGCCGTCGTGCAGAAGGCGCTGGGGTTGGCCGAGAAGCTGCGCCCAAACGACGTGGCCGACGCGGCCGCCATCGCCCTCTGCCACATGCGCACGGGGCGGCTAAAGGGGCTGAGGGTCCTCGACTCCTGGGGAGCGGCGTGATCGCCTCCCTGCGAGGCGTCGTCCTGTCCAAGGACCTCGAGACGGTCGTGCTCGAGTGCGGCGGGGTGGGCCGCGAGATCCACGTGACCGCCTCGACGGCCGCGCGCCTGACGGTCGGCGGCGAGGCCTTCCTGCTCGTCGTGCCCTCCTACGCGATGTACGGGGGCGGCGAGACGCTGTACGGCTTCCTCGACGCCTCGGAGAAGTCGCTGTTCGCGGCGTTCCGCGACGAGATCCCCGGCACCGGGGCGAAGAAGGCCCTCGAGTATCTCGATAAGGCCGCCAAGTCCCTCCCCGATTTCCGCCGCGCCGTCATCGACCGCGACGAGGGTCTCCTCTGCGGCGTCTTCGGCTTCACGAAGAAGACGGCGACGAAGCTCCTCGAGGCGCTGAAGGGCAAGCTCGAGGACGTGCGCCTCTCAGGCTCCCCGCACATCCAGAAGGCGGCCGAGACCGTCCCGCCCTCCGGCCCCTGGGCGCAGGCGCTCAACGCCCTATCCTCGCTCGGCTACAAGCCCGCGGAGGTCCGTCTGGCCCTGCAGTCGTTGGCCGAGGAGCACGGCGGCAAGGACCTCCCGGCCGAACAGTTGGTGAGGCAGGCTCTCAAGAGGCTCTCGTGACGGATCCGCGCGAAGAATCCGTGCTGAGTCCGGACGCCCGGCCCGCGGAGGAAACGGCGGACCGCGCGCTGCGGCCCAAGAGCCTGGACGAGTTCATCGGCCAGCAATCCCTCAAGGAGAACCTGACCGTCTTCATCAAGGCGGCCAAGCAGCGCGGCGAACCGCTCGACCACTGCCTGTTCTACGCGCCGCCGGGCCTGGGCAAGACCACGCTGGCGAACATCCTCGCGCGCGAGATGGGCGTGAACCTGCGCACCGCGTCGGGCCCCATCCTGGCGCGCGCGGGCGATCTGGCGGCTCTCCTCACCGACATCTCCGAGGGAGACGTCTTCTTCATCGACGAGATCCATCGCCTGAACGCGATCGTCGAGGAAGCCCTCTATCCCGTGATGGAGGACTATACCTTCTTCATCTCCACGGGCAAGGGGCCGGCCGCCGCCACCTTGAAGCTGTCGGTGCCGCGCTTCACTTTGGTGGGCGCGACGACCCGGTCGGGCCTGTTGACGGGGCCTTTGCGGGACCGCTTCGGCATCGTGGCCCAGCTCGGATTCTACGAGGCCGGGGAGCTGCGCCGCATCGTGCTGCGCTCGGCGGGGCTGCTGGGCGTGCCCACGGACGGCGACGGCGCCGATGAGATCGCGCGCCGCTGCCGCGGCACCCCGCGCATCGCCAACCGCCTGCTTCGCCGCGTGCGGGACTTCGCCCAGGTGGCCGGCGGCGGCAAGATCACCCGCGAGACGGCCCG
>MGUL01000088.1:13772-14271 GCA_001800005.1 Elusimicrobia bacterium RBG_16_66_12
CACGCCCTCGGGAAGCTCGAGGTGGATGAAGAGGGCTTGGACCCCATGGACCGCCGGCTCCTTCGCGCCGTCATCGAAAAGTTCGACGGCGGGCCGGTGGGCGTCGAGAACTTGGCCATCGCCGTCAGCGAGGAGCTCGACACCGTCACCGACGTCGTCGAACCCTTCCTGATCCAGGCGGGGTTCCTCGCCCGCACGCCGCGCGGCCGCGTGGCCGCGCCCAAGGCCTACGCGCATCTCGGTCTGCAGGCCCCGCGCCGCCCGCTCGACCTCCTGTGATCGAGGCGTCGGTCATCGTCCTCCTTTCCCGCCTCGCGACCGCGGCGGACGTCGACGTGGCGGGGCGGGCGCTGGTCCAGGTCGCCATCGTGCGCCAGGAGGAGTCGGCGACCTTGGTTCCCGCCGGCCTCGTTCGCGTCGCTTTGCCGGGCGGCAAGCGACGCCCCCTCGAATGGAAGGGCGAATTGAAGCTGACGCCCCGGGAAGGCGGGCTCAAGCT
>MGUL01000088.1:14307-16313 GCA_001800005.1 Elusimicrobia bacterium RBG_16_66_12
GCCTCAGGGGGGGGCGACCATCAAGGTGGGCGCCGACGGACATCGCGGCGCGCTCATCCTGCGCCTCGATCCCGGGCAGACCGTGACGGTCGTCGAGGAGATCCCGCTCGAGGACTATCTGGAAGGGGTGCTCCCGCATGAGATGGATCCCGATTGGCCCCTGGAGGCGCTCAAGGCCCAGGCCGTGGTCGCGCGCACCTTCGCCTACGCGAACATGGGCAAGTTCCGCAAGGACGGCTTCGACCTGACGGCCGACACGCGGTCCCAGGTCTACCGGGGGACCACGGCCGTCAACGAGAACGTGCGCTCGGCCGTGAGGCAGACCCGCGGAGAGGTTCTGGGATGGAACGACCGGCTCCTGCGCGTCTACTACCACTCCTGCTGCGGCGGCATGACCGAGGACTCGGCCCGGGCCTGGGGAGGCGAGGCGAAGGACACCCCCCGCCCCCTGCGCGGCGTCAAGGACCCTTGGTGCCGGAGCGCGCCGAACCATGATTGGAGCGCTTACTTCACATGGGCGGATCTGATGTCGGCCATCCAGGAGAAGGTCGACCTTCCCGGGCCCTTGACCTCCCTGAAGATCGCGCATCGCGACGTGGCCGGATACGTGCTGAGCTTCGCGGCCCGCGCCGGAAGGCAGAGCGTCATGGTCAAGTCCTCCGACCTGCGACGCTCCCTCGGAGCCGGAGAGCTCAGGAGCACCAGGATCCGCAGCTTGGTCCTCCGGAAGAAGGGCGTCGAGTTCCTCGGGGCCGGTTCCGGCCACGGGGTCGGACTCTGCCAGTGGGGCGCCAAGCGACAGGCCCTGAAGGGGCGATCCTACGACAGGATCCTGCTTTTCTATTTCCCAGGATCGACCCTCTCGGTGGTGACGCAATGAGCGGGGCCCTCCCGATCTCGGACTTCGATTTCGAGTATCCGGATGAGCTGATCGCGTCGGTCCCGGCCGAGCCTCGCGATTCCTCTCGGCTCCTCGTCATCGAGCGGCGCACCGGCGCGCTCGAGCACGCGGTCTTCCGCGAGCTGCCCCGCTTCCTCCGCCCGGGAGACTGCCTGATCCTGAATCGGACCAAGGTCCTGCCTTGCCGTCTGATCGGCCGAAAGTCCACCGGCGGCAAGGTCGACCTCCTGCTGGTCCGGGAACTGGGCCCCACGTCCTGGAGCGCGCTTTCCTCGGGGCTCAAGGCCGGGCAGGCCCTGGAATTCCCCGGCGGTCTCGGCGCGCGCGTCGAAGGCGTCGACGAGGCCGGGGAATATCTCCTTTCCTTCGCGGCGAGGGACATCCGGCCCTATCTCGCCGAACACGGTCTGCCTCCGCTGCCTCCCTACATAGCCAAGAAGCGGCTCCCCTCCCGAGAGGACCTGGCCCGCTATCAGACGGTCTATGCCCGAGACGAGGGCTCCATCGCCGCGCCGACCGCCGGCCTGCACTTCACGCCCGAACTCCTCGACCGCCTGCGCATCCAGGGCGTGCTGACCGCCTGGGTCACTCTGCATGTCGGCCGCGGGACCTTCCGGCCGATCAAGGGCGACGACGCGGCGGCGCACGTGATGCTGGCCGAGACCTATGAGGTGGAAGCGGCGCAAGCGGAACTGATCGTCTCCGCCAAGGCGCGGGGCGGGCGCCTCGTCGCCGTCGGCACGACCGCCACCCGCACGCTGGAGACGATCGCGGCCTCCCCGCCCGGCATCTCGGCCGCGCGCGGCGAGAGTTCCCTCTACATCCGGCCCGGCTACCGCTTCCGCGCCGTCGACGCCCTGATCACCAACTTCCACCTGCCGCGCTCCACTCCCCTGATGCTGGCCAGCGCCTTCGCCGGACGCGAGCGCCTGCTGTCCGCGTACCGCGAGGCCGTCACGCGCCGCTACCGTCTCTATTCCTACGGCGATGCGACATTGATACAATGAACGCAACGCACTCGTGTCCGGTTAAAAACAAAGAATCCTCCGTCATTGGTAGACTGGTTGTGTTGAGCAAGCCAATCCTACCGACGGAGGACTCTTCA
>MGUL01000089.1:0-1141 GCA_001800005.1 Elusimicrobia bacterium RBG_16_66_12
GACGGCGAGCGCCTGGCGCTCACCGCGCTGGAGGAATTGTATGCGGAAGACCCGCGCCATCCCGAGAAGCTGGCCGCCCTGGCCGGCGCCGCCTTCGGGCGGGGCGACGTCGCCCGCGCCCATGCCCTGGCCGGCGAAGCGCTGAGCAAGGTCCCCCACCACGCGGGCGCGGCCCGCGTCTTCGGCATGATCGCGCTCAAGGACCGCGACCACGACGCGGCGATGCGCTGGCTGACGTCCGCCTGGGAGCGAAACCCCGACGACCTCTACAGCGCCTCGAAGCTCGCGCAGATATACGACAAGAGGCGCGGGGACCCCGAGGGAGCGCTGCCGTATCGCCTGGCGCTCTACCGCCAGAACCCCGATTACGACGACGACGGCCCCGTCGAGCGCCGCATCCGCGAGACCCTGGACTCGCGTCGGGAGAACCTGCTCCGAAACGCTCCCGTCGCGGGGTTGGGAGGGAGGTTCAAGCTCGACGATGCCTCCCTGCGCGCGGAGGCCTGCCTGCGCGCGGCCGCCTACGCGGACCCGCGCTGGATCGACGTCTTGGGCGGGCTGCTGGACGACGACACCGAGATCGTCCGCCGCAACGCCGACTACGCCCTCTTCAAGATCGCGCAGAAGGAGCCGGACGCCGTGCGCGCTCGCCGCGACGCGTGGCTGGCCAGCCGCCAGCCGCTGGTGCGCATCCGGGCCCTCAACCTCTTCGCCGACCTGGACGGCCGCGACGCCCTGCCGCTGGTGGCCGCGGCCCTGCGCGACCGCGCGCCCGCGGTGCGCGCGTACGCCGAGGTGATGGTCCTCGAGCATTATTTCTCGGCGCAGCCTGAGGCCGCCACGCTGCGCTCGCGCTACCTGGCCGAGGAGAAGGACCCCGAGGCCCTGGCCTTCGTGCGCCGCTTCTCCAAGCGCGGGCGATGAACGGCCTCGTCGACACGCACGCCCATCTCGGCGACCCGCAGTTCGACGCCGACCGGGAGGAGGCCCTCGCCCGGGCGGCCGACGCCGGGGTCGGACGCATCGTCGAAATCGCCGACAACCCCGAGGAGTGGGACCGCGCCGTCGCGCTGGCCCGCGCCCACCCGGACCGGATGCGCTGTTCGCTCGGCCTTCACCCCTATTACGCCGACCGTTTCGA
>MGUL01000089.1:1163-6059 GCA_001800005.1 Elusimicrobia bacterium RBG_16_66_12
CCTGGAGGCCGCGCTGGCCGCCGCCCCCGAGGCCGTCGCCATCGGCGAGGTCGGCCTCGACTACGCCAAGGCGCCGATAGCCCCGGAGGTTCAGCGCCTCGCCTTCGCCGCCCTGCTCGACGCCGGGCGCGCCTGGGGCGTGCCGCTCGTCGTCCATTGCCGCGACGCCTACGCCGACCTCATCGCGATGCTGCGCGCGCGATTCCCGTCCCCGCCGAAAGACCGCCGGTTCTGGGGCGTGGTGCACTGCTTCTCAGGGACGCCGGAGGAAGCCGCGGCGTGCGCGGCCCTCGGCTTCGCCCTTGGCGCCGACGGTCCGGTGACCTACAAGAAGAACGACGCCCTGCGCGAGGCCTTCCGCCGCGCGGGGCCCGCCTTCACGGTGCTGGAGACGGACTGCCCCTACCTGCCGCCGCAGAGCTCGCGCGGCAAGCGCAACGAGCCGAAAGCCGTCGCCGAGATCGCGGCCAAGCTGGCCGAGGTCTGGGGCCTCACCGCCGAAGAAGTCGCCCGCGTCACCGGCCGCAACGCCGCCGCTCTCTTCGGCTGGCCCGTCAGCGAGATGAGATGAAGACGTTCTTGATCTCGGAGTAGAGGTCGAGGGCCTTCAGGCCGAGCTCGCGGCCGGTCCCGGACGATTTGCAGCCGCCGAAGGGCGCCTCGAGGTGGACGCTCGACGACGAGTTCACCGAGAGCGTCCCGGCCTGCACGGCGCGGCTGACGCGCAGCGCGCGGCCCACGTCCCGCGTCCACAGCGAGCCCGACAGGCCGTAGGCCGAGTCGTTGGCCAGGCGCACCGCCTCGTCCTCGTCCTTGAACGGCAGGAACGCCACGACGGGCCCGAAGATCTCCTCCTGGACGATCCTCATGTCGGAGCGCGCGCCGGCGAAGACCGCCGGGGTCACATAGAAGCCCTTCGAGAGAGCGCCGCGCGGGCGCTTGCCTCCGCACAACAGCTCGGCGCCCTCCGTCTCGCCGATGTCGAGGTAGCGGCAGACGCGTTCGAGCTGGCGGTTCGAGATCAGAGGCCCGACCTGCGTGCCCTTCTTCTCGGGGTGGCCGACGACGATCTTCTTCGTCCGCGCCGTGAAATCGGCGACGAAGCGGTCGTAGACCTTGCGGTGCACCAGCGCGCGCGAGCGCGCGCAGCAGTCCTGCCCCGCGTTGCCGAACACCGACCAGACCGACTTCTCGACGGCCAGCTCGAGGTCCGCGTCGTCGAAGACGATGTTGGGCGACTTGCCGCCCAGCTCCAGCGACACGCGCTTGAGGGAATCGGCCGCCGCCTTCATGACCACGATCCCGGTCGCCGTCGAGCCCGTGAAGGAGACCTTGCGCACGAGCGGGTGTTCGACGAGCGCTGAGCCGCAGCCGGGCCCCGGCCCCGGGACGACGTTCAAGACGCCGTCCGGAAGCCCCGCCTCGGCGGCGAGCTCGGCCAGGCGCAGGGCGGTCAGCGGCGTCTCGGGCGAGGGCTTCAAGACGGCCGTGTTGCCGCAGGCGAGAGCGGGCCCCAGCTTCCAGGCCGCGATGACGAGAGGGTAGTTCCACGGCACGATCAGCGCGCAGATGCCGACCGGCTCGCGCAGGGTGAAGTCCAGGCCCGCGGCGCCGACCGGGATCGTCTCTCCGAAGACCTTGTTCGCCGCGCCCGCGTAGTACTCGAAGACGTCTGCCGCCAGGCCGATCTCCTCCCTGGAATCGGCCAGCGGCTTGCCCGTGTTGCGCGTCTCGAGGAGGGCGAGCTCCTCGGAGCGCTCGCGGATGCGGCGCGAGAGCTCGAGCAGGACCTTGCCGCGGGCCCGCGCGCTCATCCTCCCCCACGGCCCCGCTGCGGCCGCGGCGGCCGCGCGGACCGCCGCGTCGATATCGTCGAGTCCTCCCTCGGCCGTCCGCGCGAGGACCTCGCCGTCAGCCGGGTTGAGGACCTCGTAGGTCTTCCCGGAGGAAGCGGGGGCGGCCTTGCCGTCGATCCAGAGCTTGGTCAGCATGACGCCTCCCGCAGAGGGCTCAGAAGTAGTTCGAGGTGATGCCGCCGTCGACGACCAGCGCGGCGCCGTTGGTCCAGGAGGACTCGTCGCTGGCCAGGAACAGCGCCATATTGACGATGTCCTCGGACTTGCCGAAACGCCCCATCGGGATGCGGTTGAGGCGCTTGGCCTTCTCGGCCGGCTCCTTGAAGAGCCAGGCGGTCAGGAGCGGCGTCTCGATGGGGCCGGGGCAGATCGCGTTGGAGCGGATCCCCTTGGGCCCGAACTGCACCGCCAGGGATTTCGTCAGCGCCAGCACCGCGCCCTTCGACGCGGTGTAGGCGTCCTGGGGCACGGAACAGCCGACCAGCGCCACGAAGCTGGCCACGTTGATGACCGAGCCGCCGCCAGCGGCGAGCAGCTCCGGGATGCCGTGCTTGCAGACCAGATAGATCCCCTTGACGTTGACAGCGAACACTTTGTCCCAGACCGCCTCGTCCGTGTCCGTCACGGAGTGATCGGCCGCCGGGAAGATCCCCGCGTTGTTGTACAGCACGTCGATCTTGCCGTACGCCTTCACGCCGGCCTGGACGGCCGCGCGGACCTCGTCTTCCTTGGACACGTCCATGCGCGCCGCTAGAGCCTGGCCGCCGGCGGTCTCGGCCAGCGCGACGGACTCCTTGACCGCGGCCAGGTCCACGTCGGCGGCCACGACCTTGGCGCCCTCGCGGGCGAAGCGCACGACCGCCGCGCGGCCCATGCCGGAACCGGCGCCCGTGACGAGGCAGACCTTGCCGTCGAGGCGGCCGCTCATGGCAGGACTTCGAAGCCGGCCTTGCAGACCGCGTCGACGAGACGGGTACGGACCAGATCGGTCCCGTGGCCCCGGTCGGTCACGACCGTCAGGCCGCGCACCGTGAGCTTGGCGCCCTGCAGCTTGCCGACGAGATGCTGGATGTCCTTGGCGGCCCGGCGCACGTTGGTCACGCCATCCTTGGCGAACCAGCGGATGGGCACGGTCGCGCTCTTGCGGCTGGGGAGGAGCTTGAGGGTCAGAGCGGTGTCGGTGACGAAGAGATCTCCGACCTCGAACTCCTGGCGGGGCTTCTCGGGCATTGGGAACGACCTCCTTCTCGGCGGACCCCGACTTTAGCGCATGCGCGGCGAGGCTGTCAACGCGCCAGGGACGGCTGGACCAGCCAGCCGCGCTCCATGGATCGCCGGACGAGCTCCGGGTCCCGGTCGAAGACGATCCGCAGGCCGTCGCCGTAGCTCAGCAGCTCGAAATCCGCCGCGTCGCGGCCGAACGCGAGATCGGCGGGGCGCCCCAGAAGGGACTGGAGCGCCTCCGTCTTGCCCCCGCGCGTCGGAACGGGCTTCAACACGCCCGCGCCCATGCGCGCGCCGTCGGTCGAGTTGTGCACGCCGTAGACGCGGGAGGGATCCAGGCGGTAGTCCACGGCCGAGGCCGCCAGCACGGGCTGGGGAACGTCGTCGATGACCCAGACGTCGAAGCCCTCCGCGCGCAGCTTCGCGGTCAGGTCGCGCATCTCGGGGATCAGGCGCAGGCCGCGACGCAGATGCAGGGGCGCGCGGTCCTCGGGTTCTCCGCGGACGACCTCCTTGGTCGCGGAGTAGTTCTTCTCTCTCTCGATGGTCTGACGGGAGAAGTCGTAGGCGTCGTCGTCGCGCCAGCCCGCCCACAGGCGGGACAGGTATGAGCGGCACTCCTTGCGCCCGACGCCCTTGCACAGCTCGAGGTAGCTCGACAGCATGTACTTGCGGTAGGCGCCGTAAGTGGGGTCGGATCTCCAAACGGCGCTGGAGAGCGCGATGAACTGCTCGTAGGCCGCGCGCGCGGGCTGCCGGCCGTAGGCGACGGGGATGATCTCCCAGAACTCGTCGGTGAAGCGGAAGCTCACGTCGGTCACGAGGCGCAGAAAGACCAGCTCCGCCGGGTCGCCGGCGACGGCGGCGTCGCTCCAGGGGATGACGGCGACGGGAGGACGCTTGGCGTCATAGCCCGGGGACTTGCGTCCTTTCCCCGCGATGAAATTTTCCAACGCCGCGCGGACCTCGGGTTTCCAGCGCCCGGGCATCAGCGTCGCCTTCTCGGGCGCGGGCTTGGCGGTCTCGCCGGGCTCCTCCACCACGGCCGCGGTCTCGGTCGAGACGACGACCGCCTTGGGGCGCAGGCGCCAGTTCAGCGAGCGCGGCTTCTTGGCCGGGGCCGGCGCGGCCAGCAGCAGAACGGAAAAAATCGCCGCTTTCCTCCCACACCCGCGCTCCATGATGCGGCTAATGTTATAAAATAACGCGGCGTCGAAATATCCCGTCGAGGAGTCCGATCACATGGCCAACCCGAAAAAATCCGATCTGCTCAAGGAACCGATCGAGCACATCGATATCACCAAGAACGACACCCGGCCGCTCGTCGAGGCCTTCTCCAAAATGGCCTTCTCCGCGCGCGACCTCGCGCGGGCCAGCGACATCTACGACAAGATGCTCGCGGACAAAGAGTGCAGCGTGATCCTCTGCCTGGCGGGCTCCCTCTTCTCGGCGGGCTTGAAGAAGGTCGTGTGGCAGATGGTCGAGAGCAATATGGTGGACGCGATCGTCTCCACCGGCGCTAACATCGTGGACCAGGATTTCTTCGAGGCGCTGGGCTTCAAGCACTACAAGGGCACGAAGTGGGCGGACGACAAGGCGCTGCGCGGGGCGCGCGTGGACCGGATCTACGACACGTTCATCGACGAGGACGAACTGGGCGAGTGCGACAACACGATCTCGGAGATCATCGGCAACCTGAAGCCGCGCCCGTACTCCTCGCGGGAGATCATCGAGGAGATGGGCAAGTACCTGGTCAAGAAGTGCAAGGTGAAGGACTCGATCGTCCTGTCCTGCTTCAAGAAGGGCGTGCCGATCT
>MGUL01000089.1:6099-9471 GCA_001800005.1 Elusimicrobia bacterium RBG_16_66_12
TCCTGCACCACCAGTGGCACAACCCCGACTCGCACGCGTCGATCGACTCGGCGAAGGACTTCCGGGAGCTGGTGCGCATCAAGCTGGCGACGGAGGACACGGGCCTTCTGATGATCGGCGGCGGCGTGCCGAAGAACTTCGCGCAGGACGTGACGGTCGGGGCTGAGATGATCGGCCACGACCCGAAGATGCACAAGTACGCGGTGCAGATCACGGTGGCCGACGAGCGCGACGGGGCGCTGTCGGGCTCGACTCTGCGCGAAGCCTGCTCGTGGGGCAAGGTGGACACGCTTCATGAGCAGATGGTGTTCTCCGAGGCGACTTTGGCCCTGCCGATCCTGGCGTCCTACGGCTATCACAAGGGCAGTTGGAAGAAGCGGCGCGAGCGGCACTTCAACGCTCTGCTCAACGACGCGCACGCGACCGTGCCGGCCGCTCTGCGCTGAGACGCGGTCGTGGGCAAGGTCTTCTCGGATCTGAAGACCGCTCGATACGGCGCTTCGGGACATCCCGAGGCGCCGTTTCGCGTCTCCAGGACGCATGAGCGCCTGACGGCGGCGGGCCACGCGCCTTCCCTTCCTTCCATAGCGGCGACGGCCGAGGATGCGGCTCTGCTGCACGGCGAGGGTCATCTGGCCTCTATTCGGACGGGGGCTTTTCTGGATGCGGACACGCCCGCGTTCCCCGGCATGGATGAGATCGCGCTGATCAGCCTGTCGGGAGCGCTGTCGGCTGGTTCTTCGGCGCTGGCTGGGGAGGCCTCCCTTTCCTTAATGAGGCCGCCGGGCCATCATGCGGGCAAGGACCGGGTGGCGGGATTCTGCTATCTCAACAATCTGGCGCTGGCGGCGGCACGACTTCAAAAAACGAAGCCGGGGCTGAAGATCGGGATCGTGGATTTCGATGTGCACCACGGCGACGGAACGCAGTCGCTGGTCTTGGGGCGTCCGGGAGTTTCGTTCCTCTCCCTTCACCAGTTCCCGCTCTATCCCGGGACCGGCGGCGAGAGCGCGGGCAACTGCCTGAACGTGCCTTTGCCCGAGGGGACCGACGGCGACCGCTATCTGCGTTCCTTCGAGCCCGCCTTCGGGAAGATCCTCGCGACCAAGCCCGACATCCTCGCGGTCTCGGCGGGATTCGACGCCTACAAAGAAGACCCGATCGCGGGACTCAAGCTCGACAAGACGACCTTCAAGAGGATCGGGGCGTTGCTGGCCCAAACGAAGCTCCCCCGCTTCGCGGTCCTGGAAGGCGGCTATTCAGAGGACCTCCCCCTCCTGGTCGAGTCCTTCCTCGACGGATTCTTCTAGTCCGCTTCAGCGAGCCGGCGTCAATGGCTAATATTTATACCGGGAATCCCGGCATATTGACAAAATACCGGGATTCCCGGTATACTTGATTTGATGAAGATACACCTCCCAAATAGCGCATTTTTGGGGAACATCGACCCCTTTATCCGAGGATTTGATGCCTCGGCGCCTGACTCGTTGGAAATCACCGCGAACGACAAATGGATTGCAGTTCACCCCGCCGTGCTATCCATGATCGCGGCGCTTGGGCTGACCGTTAAGCCTGAAAAAATAAAATGCCAGCCCTTCGAGGCAACGTCGCGGCACTACTTTGTCCGTATGGGCCTTTTTAAACTTCTCAATATTCCGTCGGACATCGTAATTAAAGAGCACGAACCCGCCGGGCGCTTCATCCCTTTGACTCAGATTCGGACCGCGGACGAGCAAACGCATTTCATCACGGACATGATCCCAATGCTGCACCTCGAGGCCGAACAGGCGAAAACCCTGGGCTACATATTCAGCGAGCTCATTAGAAACGTTATTGAACATGCCGACGCTGAGAACGGCGCCCTTCTTTGCGCCCAGTACTATAAAAAAAGCAATTCGATACGCATCGGCATTGCGGACACCGGCTGCGGCATTAAGAGCACCATCACCCGCTCGCATGCCGCGGAAACGGATCTTGATGCCATCCGACTTGCCCTCATGCCCGGCATCACGGGGACGACTTCCAAAGAAGGCGGTACCGCGCAAAACGCGGGCGCAGGCCTCTTTTTCATCAAGTCCATTGCCAGCGTGAATAGGGATTTCTTCGTGATCTACAGCGGCGCCGGTTTCTACAAACTGCTGAAAAAAACACCCGCCAGAAAGAGACGGCTCAACGCCGATCCATTTGATGACAGGCACACCGTTAGTTCCAATATGCCCGCCTGGCCGGGGACGGTCGTCGGCGTGGATATTACGCTCGACCAGACCGAAGAATTTTCTCTTCTTCTGGATGCTATCCGAGATACCTACAGCTCGGCGGTCAGGGAGCGGCGTCAAGAGCGGCACAAGAAGCCGCGCTTCTCATGACGCGAATAGAAATACGAGCCCATGCGGGCGTCTTCGCTGAAAATAAGGACACGGCAAGGGATTTACGTTTGAACAAGATTATTCCCGCCCTTGAAAAAAAAGAGGAGGTCATTCTGAACTTCACCGGCGTGGACGCAACCACCCAATCCTTCATTCACGCCCTGATAAGCGACTTGCTGAGAAAATACGGCAGCGATGTCCTAGACCGGATCGAGTTCAAATCCTGCAATGATACCGTCAAGAAGATCATTACCATCGTCGTCGACTATATGCAGGAAGGCACGGATTGAGCCGCGTCGCCTTTCATGTATAATCCGAGAATGCTCGACTTCGACCCCAACTCCCCCCGCGCCGCCGATTCCGGCATCTTCGGACTCCCACATAAGGAAAAGGATGCCGCCCTGGTCCTCCTCCCCGTCCCCTGGGAAGCCACCGCCTCCTACGGCGGCGGCGCCTCGAAGGGCCCCGCCGCCATCCTCCAGGCCAGCGAGCAGATCGACCTTTTCGACGGCGACATCATCAAGCCATATGCCCCCGGCATCTTCATGCGCCCCGAGTCCGCCGAGGTCCGCGCCTGGAACCGCGCCGCCCGCGCCGCCGCCCAGAAAGTCATCAGGGCCGGCGGCAGGGTTTCGGAAAAGAAAGAACTCCAGAAGGCCCTGAAGACCGCCAACGACCTCGGCGGCAAGCTCAACGACTGGGTCTACGGACAGACCAAGTCCCTGCTGGATTCAGGCAAGATCGTCGGCACCATCGGCGGCGACCACTCCGTGCCGTACGGCGCGTACCTGGCCGCCGCGGAAAAGCACGGAGACTTCGGCCTGCTCCACTTCGACGCCCACAGCGACACCCGCGTCGCGTATGAGGGGTTCGTCTGGTCGCACGCCTCCGTCATGTACAACGCCCTGGAGAACATCCCCCAGATCACCCGCATCACCCAGGTCGGCACCCGCGACTACTGCGAGCAGGAGCACGAGTTCATCCGCTCCCTGGGCCATCGCGCCAA
>MGUL01000090.1:0-1291 GCA_001800005.1 Elusimicrobia bacterium RBG_16_66_12
CGCGAGGAGGCTTTCCGGGACCCGCTCACCGCCGCCCGCGGCTACGACTACGTCCCGGTCCGGGCCGGCGAATGGGAGCGGCTCTACGCCGGCGGCGGCGCCTCGGCGGCGCTGCTCTCGGCGCGCAACCTCAAGCAGATCAACGACCTGCTCGGCCATGGCGCCGGCGACGCCTATCTCCGGAGCCTGGGCGCCATCATCCGGCGCGAGGTCGGCCGCGCCCGGCGGGCCCATCTCGACGTCCAAGACCCGGTGCGCGTGGCCTCCAAGGAGTTCCTGCTCGTCGGCCGCGACGCGGTGATCGTCGCGCGCCGCGTGGCGCGGGCGGTGGAGAAAACGTTCGACGGCGGGATGCTCACCAAGGCCCAGGCCGCGGCGCTGCGCCGCGAGACCGTGGCGCGGGGGCTGGTCCCCGCCGGACGCGAAGGGCTCATCGGGACGCTGCGCATGCTCACCGAGCCTCTCGCGCGCGAGGACGGGCGCGTCGACGTCAGCGACGCGCTGGACCGGGCCTTCGTCCGCCTTGAGCGGCAGAAGCAGGCCGAGGATTCCGAGCACGCCGCGCGTTGAGCGGCGAAATGCTACCCTCCGGCCTATGATTCTTTTCCTGGCGCTGTTCTTCGTCTCCGGCTTCTGCAGCCTGGTCTGCGAGGTCGTCTGGCTGCGGTTGGCGATGGGAGTCTTCGGCGTGACCGCCCCGTTCGTTTCCATATTCCTGTCCGTCTTCATGGTGGGCCTGGGGCTGGGCAGCTGGTGGGCGGGGCGGCTGTGCGGGCGCCTGGAGTCCAGGCCGGCCTCCCACGCATTGCGCCTGTACGCGGGCGCGGAATTGTTGATCGCGCTGTCTTCGCTCGCGGTCCCGTTTCTTTTGTCGCTGAGCCGGGATATTCTCGCGAACGCCTTCGGAGGAGTGTCCTGGGGGTCCGCCGGGTACTACTGGGCCTCCGGACTCTTCACGGCGCTGGTCCTGCTTCCCTGGTGCGCGTGCATGGGCGCCACCTTCCCGCTGGCGATGGCCGCCATCGAGAAGCGCTTCAAGGCGCGGTCCGGGAATTCGTTCAGCTATCTGTACCTTGCCAACGTCGTCGGCGCCGGCTTGGGGACCCTGGTCTCGGCCTTCGTCCTCATCGAGCTCCTGGGCTTTCGCGGCACGCTCTATTTCGGCGCCGGCCTCAACGTCGCGATCGCCGCCGCCGCCTTGGCGGCGGGCTTCCATCCCTCCATGGGAGTCGTCCGAGCCGAGGACGGCGCCGCGGCCGAGCCTCCGCCCCGGGCGAGCGCGGCGCGGCCG
>MGUL01000090.1:1318-4634 GCA_001800005.1 Elusimicrobia bacterium RBG_16_66_12
CTCGTCAGCATGGCGATGGAGGTCGTCTGGACCCGACAGTTCACGCCTTATCTGGGAAACTCGGTCTACGCGTTCGCGTTGGTCCTGGCGGTCTACCTCCTGGGGTCCTTCGCCGGTTCGTGGTTTTATCGCGTGAATATCGGGAAGAGCGCCGCGCAGTACGACGGCGCCTGGATCATTTCGGGGGCGCTCAGCCTTCTGCCGTTGTACGCCGCCGATCCCTATCTGCCTCTGAACGCCTACGCGAGGATCGCGCTGGGGATCATGCCCTTGTGCGGCGTGCTTGGATTCCTGACGTCCTCGCTCATCGACGGCTGGTCCGCGGGAAACCCCAGCCGCGCGGGCACGGCCTACGCGCTGAACATTGCCGGCTGCATGCTCGGGCCCTTGATCGCGGGCTTTCTGCTTTTGCCGCGGATGGGGGAGAACGCCGCGCTGGCGCTCTTGTCCGCGCCTCTCTTCGTCGCCGGGCTCCTCGCGGCCCTGCGCCAGCGCGGAGGCTCGTTCGCGCTGGGCCGCATCGGCTCGGCGCCGTTTTTCGGCGGAGCGTCGGCGCTGACGATCCTGATGGCCTTTTTCGCCAGCTCGTTCGACGACGTCGTGGCGGCGTTCAACGAGAACGTGACGATCAAGCGCGACTATCAGGCCAACGTGCTGGCGTGCGGGGCGGGCATGAAGCGCATCCTGCAGATCAACAGCGTCGGCATGACCAAGCTGACGCCGATCACCAAGCTCATGGCCCATCTGCCACTCGCCTTCCTGCCCCGGCCGCCGCGAAGCGCTTTAGTGATCTGCTTCGGCATGGGCACGACCTTCCGGTCGATCGTGTCCTGGGGAATCGCCGCCACCGCAGTCGAGCTGGTGCCGAGCGTGCCGGACCTGTTCGGTTTTTATCATAAGGATGCGCGCGAGGTGATGGCCTCTCCGCGGGCCCGCGTGGTGATCGACGACGGCCGCCGGTTCCTGGCGCGCTCCGCCGAGACATTCGACGTGATCACCCTGGACCCCGCCCCGCCGATGACGGCGGCGGGGACCAGCTTTCTGTTCTCCGAGGAGTTCTACGCCGAGGCGAAGCGGCGCCTTGCGCCCGACGGGATCATGCAGATATGGATCATGGAGCCCTTGGAGCCGGTCGTGATCTCCGCCTTCGCCAAGGCCGTCAAGAACAGTTTCCCGTACGTGCGCGTTTTCCGCTCGCTCGAGAGCTGGGGCTATCACTGCCTCGCCAGCCGCGAGCCGATCCCGTCCTATTCGGCCTCCGAATTGGCGGCGCGTCTGCCTCAAGACGCCGTCCGGGACCTTTTGGAGATGGGCCCGAAGAAAACCGGAGCCGGTCAGTTCCAGGCGCTGCTGAACGCGGAGATATCCGTGGACAAGCTCATCGTCCCCGGCGCCCAGGGCCTGCGGGACGATCGCCCGGTCAACGAGTATTTCTTTCTGCGCCGCGGGATCGGCGACGAATTCGTCCATGGGGGTCTGTGGCAGCGGAGAAGATGAGGCAGCCGACGGACTCAGGTCAGGGCGGACAGGCGCTCGTCGGCGCGTGCCCACTCCGCGGCGGCCGAGGGCCCCGTCACCGTGTAGTGACCCATCTTGCGTCCCGGACGCGCCTCGGACTTGCCGTAGAGGTGGAGCTTGAGCCCCGGGACGGCCTCCAAGGACCTCCAGTCCGGCTCGCCGTTCTTCCAGAGCTCGCCCATCAGGTTCACCATGACCGCGGGCCTGCCCGCAGCGTCGCCGAAGGGCAGGCCGCAGACCGCGCGGACATGCTGCTCGAACTGGGAGGTCGCGCAGGCGTCGAGGGTGTAGTGCCCTGAATTGTGCACGCGCGGGGCGATCTCGTTGACCAGGAGAGTCCCGTCGGCCAGGAGGAACATCTCCACCGCCATCACGCCGACGTGGCCCAGCGCCCGCGCGGCGTCCAGAGCCAGGTCCGTCGCGCGGCGCGCCGTCGGGGGCGGGATGTCCGCGGGAGCCCGGGTGGCGTGCAGGATCCCGTCGCGGTGGATGTTCTCCGCGACGGGATAGACGGCCGTCCCGCCGTCTTGGGCCCGGGCGAGGATGACCGATATCTCTTTTTGAAAGGGGACGATCTTCTCCCACAGGCAGGGCCGTTCGAGGACCTCGGCGGCTCTCGACAGGGAGGCGGGCGTGTCGAGGCGGGCCTGACCTTTGCCGTCGTAGCCGTGCCTGCGCCTCTTGAGGATGACCGGATGCGTGGGGAGGTCCTTGGCCGTATTCGCCTGCGCGTATTCCGTCTGCGGGAAACCGTGCTCGGCGAGGAACCTCCTCTGGGTCAGGCGGTCTTGAAGGGAGGCCAGGACCGAGGGCGAGGGGTGGAGAGGCTTGAGGGCGGCGACCTTTTCGAGCACGGGCAGGGCGATCAGTTCCCATTCGAGCGTCACGATGTCGCTGACCGCGGCCAGCCGGCAGGCCGCCTGGACGTCGTCGACGGCCCCGACGATCGGCCTATCGACGACCTGGAGGGCGGGCGACGCCGCGGAGGGGTCCAGCGCCGCCGTTCCCCAGCCCAGGTCCCGCGCCGCGAGCGCGAGGAAGCGCCCCAACTGTCCGCCGCCGAGGATGCCGAGGGTTCGGCCCTGGCCCGGCTGAGTCAAACGCGGTCCTTGAGGACCTTCGCCGTCTGCAAGGCGCGGAAGGTCCGTACGCGCCGCGCCAGCGCCGGGTCGCAAAGAGCCAGGATCTGCGCGGCGAGATGGCCGGCGTTGGCCGCTCCCGCCTCGCCGATGGCCATGGTTCCCACGGCAATGCCGCGCGGCATCTGCGCGATGGAGAGCAGGGAGTCGAGCCCCTTGAGCGCCTTGGAGGCCACGGGCACCCCCAGGACCGGCAGGGTCGTCTTGGACGCGGCCATGCCGGGCAGATGCGCCGCGCCGCCCGCTCCGGCGATCAGGACCCTGAGGCCGCGCGCCTCCGCCTGACCCGCGTAGCGCATCAGTTTGTCGGGCGTGCGATGAGCGGAGACGACCTCGGCTTCGTAGGGGATGCCGTAGGACCTCAGGACTTCGGCCGAGGACTTCATCGTCTCCCAATCCGACTTGGAACCCATGATGATTCCGACCAGAGTCTTCCGGGAACGCTTCATGCCACGGACCTCCCTTGCGTCTTGGCGGCGATGTCCCGTCGGTAATGCAGCCCGGGGATCCCGAGCTTGGCGACCGCGGCGTAGGCGCGTTCGCGCGCGGCCGTCAGGTCGCCGCCGCGGCCGACCACGGTCAGAACGCGTCCGCCCGTCGCGACCCATCCCTTCGCCGCTCGTTTCGTCCCGGCGTGGAAGACCAGGACGTCCGCCAAT
>MGUL01000090.1:4668-5348 GCA_001800005.1 Elusimicrobia bacterium RBG_16_66_12
TCTTGGGTGAACTCGGATAGCCGGGGCTGGCGAGGGTGATGCCCACGCAGGCGCCGGGCCTCGTCGGAATCGGGCCCTCTTTCAGCTTCCCCGCGGCGCAGTCCGCGGCGAGGGCGAGAAGATCGGCGTCGAGCAGGGGCAGCACGGCCTGCGTCTCCGGGTCGCCGAAGCGCGCATTGTATTCCAACAGCTTCGGCCCGGCCTTCGTCAGCATGATGCCCGCGTAGAGCGCGCCGCGGTAGTCGAGGCCGTCATCCGCCAGGCCGGACAAGGTGGGAGCCAGGATCTCGTCCGAGATGCGCCGCCAGGTCGTCTGATCGACCGGAGCGGGAGCCAAGGCGCCCATCCCTCCCGTGTTCGGTCCCTTGTCGCCGTCGAGCAGCCGCTTGTGGTCCCGGCTGGGAGGCAGCGCCGCGTGGGACCGGCCGTCGGTTAGGAACATGACGGTCAGTTCCGGGCCCTCGAGGAGCTCCTCGACGACGAGGGTCCGCCCGGCCGCGGTCGCGCCGAGCATGTCCACGGCGGCCTCGGCTTCGGCGAGCGCGCGGCAGACGACCACGCCCTTGCCCGCGGCCAGGCCGTCGGCCTTGACCGCGCAGACGCCGTCGAATGCCTTGGCCGCCGACTTGGCGTCCGCCGCGTTTGCGCAGGCGCGGGAACGCGCGGTGGGGATGCCGTGA
>MGUL01000090.1:5356-8052 GCA_001800005.1 Elusimicrobia bacterium RBG_16_66_12
ATGAAGTCCTTCGCGTATGATTTGGAGGTCTCCAGCCGCGAGGCGGCCTGGGAGGGGCCGAAGACGAGGAGGCCGGCGGCGCGCGCGGCGTCGGAGACGCCGGCGGCGAGCGGGGCTTCGGGACCGACGAAGAGCAGGTCGACGCCCATCTCGCGCGCGAAGCGCACGACCGCCGCCGCGTCCAGGATGTCGAGGTCGACGCGCTCGGCGAGCGGGCTCATCGCGTCGGACCCGGGCGCCGCCCACAGCTTCGTCAGGCGGGGGCTGCGGGCCAGGGCCCAAGCGAGAGCGTGCTCGCGTCCGCCGGAACCCAGCAACAGTACCTTCACGGCCCCATCATACAAAGGCTCGGGGCCGGCGCGGAAGGCGGCGTCACTCGCAGGCGTCGACGACGCGCAGGACCTCGGAAAGGGTCGTGCGCCCGGAGGCGGCCTTGCGCAGGCCGTCGAGGAGGAGGGTCTCCATGCCGCCGCTCGCGGCCGCGGCCTTCAGGTCGTCGATGGAGCCTTTCCTCAGGACCATCTCGCGCAAGGGCGGCGTCATCACGGCCAACTCGAAGAGCAGCGCGCGCCCCATGTAGCCGGTGCCGCGGCAGCGGTCGCAGCCCTCGCCGCGGCGCAGCCTGGAGTTGAGGCCCTCGGGCAGGGCGATGCCCGTCTTGCGGGCGCGGGCCTGGGCGTCCGCCATCTCCCCGCGCGAAGCCTCGTATGGCCGGGCGCAGGCGTCGCAGACCGCGCGCGCCAGACGCTGCGCCGAGACGGCGGTCAGCGCCGAGGCGATGAGGAAGGGCTCCAGGCCCATGTCCACCAGCCGAGTGATCGCACCCAGGGCGCTGGACGTGTGCAGGGTGGTGAAGAGCATGTGGCCGGTCAGCGAGGCGGACAAGGCGATCTCGGCGGTCTCTTTGTCTCGGACCTCTCCGACCATGATGACGTTGGGGTCCTGGCGCAGGATGGCGCGCAGGCCTTCGGCGAAGCCGAAGCCGGCCTTGGGCTGGATGGGCCCCTGGCTGACCCCGGGGATCTTCTTCTCGACGGGGTCCTCCAGCGTGACGATGTTGCGCGTGGGGTCGTTGAGCGACTGCAGGATGGTGTAGAGAGTGGTGGATTTCCCGCTGCCGGTCGGGCCGGTCACCACGAACATCCCCTGCGGGCGGACGATGAGGCTCTGAAGGGCCTCGGCGGCCTTGGGCTCGAGGCCCATCTCCCCGAGCGTCGGGACCAGGTTCGTGCGGGGGATGAGGCGGAGCACGGCCTTATCTCCATGAGAGGTGGGGAAGGTGGACAGCCGCAGGTCGGCCTCCTGGTTGTCGATGTTGATCGCCATGCGGCCGTCCTCGGGGCGCCCCGAGCCCACGCCCTTCTCCGGGTCCAGGCCGCACATTACGCGCACGTGCGAGACCACGCGCAGGTTCAGGTGATGAGGGATCTGCAGAACTTCTTCCAGCATCCCGTCGAGGCGGAAGCGCACGCGCAGGTGCGAATCCATCGGTTCGAGGTGGACGTCGGAGGCGCGCATCTTCAGGGCCTCGCGGAAGACGATCTGGACGAGCTCGACGACGAGGCCCTCTTCCGGCGTTCGGGGCTTGGCCGTCCCGCCGAAGAAGCCGCTCTTGCCCGGCTCCTGGGCCTTGCGCATCATCTCCGCGAAAGTCTTCTGGAGCACGAGGCTCGCGCAGGCGGCTTCGGCCGAGGCGACGGCTTCGGCCGCGGGCTTGGGCTTGGGGGCGGCGGGCTCGGGCTCGGCCCGGGGATCGCGGCTCTGTCGCGGCGGTGGGGCGCCCACATCGGCGGGAGCGGCCTCGCCGCGGCCGGGCGCGTTGATCTCGATGGGGGCGGCCGGGGGCGTCTGGGGCGCGATGCGCGGCTTGAGGGCCTCGCTGAGGTAGCGCGCGACGCCGGCGCGCGCGACCTGCTCGACCTTCGCCCAAGAGACCAGCAGGGTCTTGCCCTCATAGGCCGCCAGGGCCGGGTCCGCTCGGAGTTCCTTCAGCGCGTCGCGGATGCGGCCCAAGCCGACGGCGATGGCGGCGGGCTGCGAGCCACCCATCCAGACGACGAAGACGCCCTCGAGGCCGTCGAAGTGGCGGTCGTCGAGGTCGACGGAGAAGAACTCGCCCCAGACGTCGCCCCGGCATCGGTTCCAATGGAGGGAAAGCGTTGGCATCCCCGAAATGTAGCTCCCTTTTCGCGAAATGACAAGGGGCGGATGTTACGCGGAGGTCATTTCCAGCAGGCGTCGCGCACGGAGGCCAAGGCGGGCTGGAGGGCCGTCCAGCGCGCCGCGAGGCCCCGGCTCATCGCGGCCAGCGTGACGGCGCTGACCGCCAGGACCAGGACGAAGCTGAGGTCGGCGATGGTCCGGGGGCGGGAGGGCGCGATCCGGCGCCGGGCGAAGCCGAGGTAGTAGGCCGCGCAGGCCGACGGCATCCCCACCGTGATGTAGACGGCCATGAAGGAGGCCGCCAGCGTCGCCCGCAGGGGGCCCTCGCAGGAGGCGCGCAGCAGCCATGGGGCCGTGCCCGCGATGGGTTCGGCGAGGAAGCCGAGAAGGATGAAGACCAGCGCGGGCTGGAACGGGAGGCTCTTCATGATCGGCTTCCACTCCACCGGGGCTCGTCGGCGAAGCATCAACGCAGCGGAAGCCGGGAGTTCATTTGACGGCCTCCGCCACCTGGTAGTCGGGAATCGGGGTCG
>MGUL01000090.1:8258-8541 GCA_001800005.1 Elusimicrobia bacterium RBG_16_66_12
GTGGATGGAGCGCGCGCCCGCCTCGCGCAGGCTCCTGCAGATCTTCTTGGAGGTCGTGCCGCGCACGATGGAGTCGTCGATGAGCAGCACGCGCTTGCCGCGCAGGGCCTCGGGCACGGGGGCGAGCTTCAGCATCGCGGCCTTCTCGCGCAGCTCCTGCGTCGGCTTGATGAAGGTGCGGCTGACGTAGTGGGAGCGCACCAGGCCCATCTCGAAGGGGATGCCGGAGACCTCGGAGAAGCCCAATGCCGCCGAGACGCCCGAGTCGGGGACCGGCACGACG
>MGUL01000090.1:8624-8935 GCA_001800005.1 Elusimicrobia bacterium RBG_16_66_12
GCAGCGCGCCGGCGCCGGCACGGCCTCGAAGGGCCTGAGGCTCTTGAGCTTGGCGCCCTCGACGATGACCATCTCGCCGGGCTCAAGCTCCCGTACCGTCTCGGCGCCGACCAGGTTGAGTCCCGATGTCTCCGAGGCGAAAAAATAAGAGGCGCCGATGCGTCCCAGGATCAGAGGCCGGAAGCCGTAGGGGTCGCGCGCCGCGATCAGCTTGTCGGGGGCCAGAAGAAGGAGGGAGTAGGCGCCCTCGACCTGCCGGAGGCTCGCGATCAGGGCGTCCTCGACGGGGCCTTCCTGGCGGGCCAGCAGAT
>MGUL01000090.1:8967-13813 GCA_001800005.1 Elusimicrobia bacterium RBG_16_66_12
TCGGAGTCGGTGGAGGACTGGAAGATGGCGCCGCGGGTCTCGAGCTTCTTCTTCACCTGCAGGGCATTGGTGAGGTTTCCGTTGTGGGCGATGGCCAAGGGGCCGTGTCCCGTCTTGAAGACCAGGGGCTGGGCGTTGCGCAGATGGCTGGCCCCGGTCGTCGCGTAGCGCACGTGGCCGATGGCCGTGCGGCCCTCGAGCGCGGCGGCCTCGCCGCCCGCGAAGACCTCGCTGACCAGGCCCATGCCGATGTGGGCGTGGAGCTCGGCGTCCTTGCCGGCGGTCACGATACCGGCCGATTCCTGGCCGCGATGCTGGAGCGCGAATAGCCCGAGCTGGGTCAGCTCGGCCGCGTCAGGCCGGCCGCTGACGGCGAAGATCCCGCACATGCCGTGAGTATATCGCTTTTTGTCATCGCCTTTATGAGTTCCAAAGCCTCAGGCCCGGCACACGACGGAAATGAGCGTCGAGGCTGACCAGGACGGCGCCCGTTTCCATGGCTTGCGAGGCAAGCCAGACATCGTTGATGGGAATAGGGGTGCCGGCTCGCTTGAGGCCTTCCTTGATTTCGCCGAAAATCTGGGCCGTTTCCAGGGAGAGAAGCAGCGTGGACACGCCCGGCTTGCCGAGAAATTCCGCCAGTATCCTCTCGTTCTCGCCGCGCTTATTGCCTCCCCGAAAACCCGCGTGCAGCTCCCCGAGGACGATGACCGACATCGAGATCGTCTCGGCTCGGGAGAGGACGTCCAGCATGGATTTGTCTCCCGCGAGAAAGGCCCCGTAGGCGTTCGTGTCGAAGAGTATGGACTTCATGCCCAGTCTTCGGAGTCCACCCGCTCGAACTCTCGAACGGCCTTCTGGAAGGCTTTGGCCTCCTGCTTCGACCAGACCCCGCACAGGCCTTCGAAGTCCCGACGACGGTCGATGGCGCCTGCGGGCGCGACGCCCAGAGCCGCGGCCAAGAGTTTTTTGATCGCCTTGTTCAGGCTCAGGCCGCTTTCGCGCGCCTGCCGCTGCAGGCGCGCGGCCAGCACGGAGTCCATGTCGTGGATGGTGATTGATTTCACGGCACAGCCTCTTTTTGAACTATATCATGGTTCATAACTGATCAAAGTATAGTTCACAGAATGACAACCGTCAAGGGGGCCTTCCTCAAGACTTTTTCGTGGGAACATGTCAGCCTCCGTGGGAATTCTGCCGATAGTGTAGGCGGGCGGGCAGGATGCCGCCTGGGATTCAGCGCGCGTGAACGACGGCGTTGCGGAACATCTCCAGGCCGACCGCGGCCTTGCGGTAGGTCTGGCGGGTCCAGTTCGGGTGCTGCTGCACGGCCACGAAGCGCTCGGGGTGGGGCATCAGGCCGAGGACGTTGCCCTCGGGGTTGGTCATGCCCGCGATGTTGAAGATGGAGCCGTTGGGGTTGTGCGGATAGCCCATCAGCTTGCCGTCCTCGGTCACGTACTGCAGCGCGATGGACTTGTTCTTCTTGAGCTCCTCGAGGTGGCGCGGGCTCTTCAGCACCAGCTTGCCCTCGCCATGCGCGACGGGCAGCTCGATCATCTCGGGCAGGCCCTTGAAGAAGAGGCAGGAGGACTGCGTGTTCAGGCGCAGGTGGACCCATCGCGCCTCGAAGCGCCCGGAGTCGTTGAAGGTGAAGCCGGCGGTCTGGTCGCAGGCGTTGGAGTGGGGCAGGATGCCCGCCTTGACCAGGACCTGGAAGCCGTTGCAGATGCCGATGACCGGGCGGCCCAGGCGCACGAACTGGCGCAGGTCGGTCATGGTGTGGCGGATCTGGTTGGCCAGCACCTTGCCCGCGCCGACGTCGTCGCCGTAGGAGAAGCCGCCGGGGATGGCGAGGATGGCGTAGTCCATCAGACGCTTCTTGCCGCCGCGCAGTTCCGCGATGTGCACGAGTTCGGGGGCGCCGCCGACGCGCTTGAACGCCGAGGCCGTCTCGAGCTCGCAGTTGACCCCCGCGGCGCGCAGGACCAGGATCTTGGGGTTCTTCATGCCAACGCCGCCGGGAGGGTGTTCTGCCAGCCGCTCTTGAGCTCGCTGAGCGACTCCTCCAGGATCGTCGAGCCGTCGAGGCCGATGACCTTGAGCACGGGGTTGGCCGTGGTCTGGCCCACGCGCCGCACGCACGCCGATTTGGCCCCCTTGCCGAAATGGCGCAGGAAGGCGCTCTCGGCCTCGGGCTTGACCTCCACGAGGATGCGGCTGGGGCTTTCGGAGAAGAGGAGCGTCGCGTTGCAGTAGATGCGCGGGTCGCGCGGCATCTCGTCGAGGTCGAGCAGGCAGCCGAACTCGCCGGAGAATCCCATCTCGGCCGCCGCGACGGCCAGCCCGCCGTCCGAGAGGTCGTGCGCGGAGAGCGCCAGGCCCTTCAGGATGGCCGCGTGCAGGGACTTGAAGCCGTCGAGGGCGGGCGCGGGGCAGACCTTCGGGACTTCCCCTCCTACACGGCCAAGTAATTTGTTGTAGAGGGAACCGCCCATCTCGTCGTTGGTCCGTCCGACGAGGTAAAGGGCGTTGCCCGGCCCCTTGAAGTCCATCGTCACGGCCTTGCGCATGTCCGGCATGATGGAGATCGCCGAGATCAGCAGCGTGCCGGGGATCGCGAGCTCTCGGCCCTTCTCGTCCTTGGACTGGTTGAACAGGCTGTCCTTGCCGGAGATGAAGGGCGCTGAGAAGCCCTTGGCCGCGTCTCGGCAGCCCTCGGCCGCGCGCACGAGCGCGCCCAGCTGCTTCGGGTCATCGGGGCTGCCCCAGCAGAAGTTGTCGAGCAGCGCCGCGCGCGAGGGATCGGCGCCCACGCAGGTGAGGTTTCGCAGGGCCTCGTCGACGCAGGCCAGGGCCATCCAGTAGGGGTCGAGGCGGCCGTACTCCGGGTTGAGCCCGTGGGCGACGGAGAAGCCGGAGTAGTCCTCCAGATCGTCCGTGGCCGCGTAGGGCCACATCACGCAGGCGTCGCCGGGTCCGTCGTGGCGCACGCCCTGCAGAGGCTTGATGACCGTGCCTCCCTGGACCTCGTGGTCGTACTGACGGATCACCCATTCCCGCGAGCAGACGTTGAGATGGGCGACGGCCTCGCGGACGGCCTGCGAGAGCTTCTTCTCGACGCCGCCGGAGGCCTTGGCCGCGGCCGGCGCGGTCCAGACGGCCGAACGCGTGCCGCGGGGAAGTCCTTTGTGCAGGAACTTCATGTCCAGGTCGACGACCGCGCGCCCGTGGTGCGAGACCTCGAGGCGGCCGCTGCGCGTGAACTCGCCGATGACGGCGAGCTCGCAGTCCTCGGCGGCGAAGACGGCCTCGAGGGCCTTCAGGTTCTTGGGCGGCACGGACAGGACCATGCGCTCCTGGGACTCCGAGAGCCAGATCTCCCAGCTCTCCAGGTCCGAGACCTTCAGCGGGACGGCCTCCAGGCGCACTCGCGCGCCGCAGTGCGCACCCAGCTCGCCGACGGCCGAGGAGAACCCTCCCGCGCCGCAGTCGGTCACCGAGGAGTAGAGGCGGCGGTCGCGCGCGCGCAGCAGGGCGTCGAGCACGCGCTTCTCGACGATCGCATTCCCGATCTGCACCGCGGAGGAAGGTGCGTCGGCGCCGAGGACGGCCGAGGAGAAGGTCGCGCCGTGCAGGCCGTCGCGTCCCGTGCGCCCGCCCGCCGTCACGATGAGGTCGCCGGGCTTGACCTCCTTCTTGACGGCCCACTGCGGCAGGATGCCGACGGTGCCGCAGAAGACGAGGGGGTTCAGGCGATAGTCGTCGTCGAACCAGATGCCTCCGCCCGCGGTGGGGATGCCCATGCGGTTGCCGTAGTCGCGCACGCCCGCGACCACGCCGCGCAGGGTGCGGGCCGGGTGATGGGCGCCTTCGGGCAGCGCGCCCTTGTAGTCCGGGCGGCCGAAGCAGAAGACGTCGGTGTTGAGCACGGGCTTGGCGCCCAGACCGCAGCCCAGCACGTCGCGCACGACGCCGCCGACCCCCGTCGCGGCCCCGCCGTAGGGCTCGAGGGCGCTGGGGTGGTTGTGCGTCTCCGCCTTGAACGCGAGGGCCCACTTCTTGCCGAAGGCGATCACGCCGGCGTTGTCCTTGAAGACGGACAGGCACCAGGGCTTCTTGACCGTCTCGGTGGCCGCGACGATCGTCTCCTCGAAGAGGTTCTTGATGACGCGGGTCTTCTTGCCCTCGGCGTAGCGGATGGGGCTGGTGAAGGTCTTGTGCTTGCAGTGCTCGGACCAGGTCTGCGCGACGGTCTCGACCTCGGCCAGGGTCGGCTCGCGCTTGAGGAGCTTGAAGTGCGCCTGGACCGCGGCCCACTCGGCGTCGTTGAGGGAGAGATGCCGGAGGTCGCCCAGCGCGCGCAGCTCCCCGGGGGACTTGCCCAGCACGGATAGGACGCCGCCGGCGGCGGGGGTGTCGACGGCGGGCGCCATCATGGGTGGGCCTCTGAGACGAGGAAACGGTGGATGAGGGGATTGGCCAGGGACCTGGAGACGGCCTTCTCGATCTGAGCCTTGGTGCTGCGTCCGGCCAGGCGGTAGACCAAAGCGCAGCGCACCGCGTCGGGGCGCGGCAGGCCCATCTCCGCGATGGCCGCGCTCACCGTCTCTCCGACGGCGTCGCAGACGGTGGGCTTCAGCCAGACTTCGACGCGCCAGAAGTTCATGCCGTTGAGCTGGACGGGGGACGGCGTGACGACGCGGTGTTCCTGGGTCACTCCGTCGGACAGAAGATCCTTGGCCGCCTGGAGGACCTGATTGGCGCTGAGCGGTCCCCTGATCTCGTAGAGCCGGCAGGCGCGGGCCTCCTTGATCGATGAGAGGCCCTGGCCGTGCAGGAGGGC
>MGUL01000090.1:13844-14337 GCA_001800005.1 Elusimicrobia bacterium RBG_16_66_12
GTCGGCGAACTCGGGGCGCAGGCGCACCTCGACGAGATGGGTGTGGCACGGCTGTGCGCGCACGCTCACTCGGTCACCCTCCTGATGAATTCCCGGTAGCGGGAGAGGGTCCCCTCGACCGCCTCGGGCGGCAGGTCGGGAGCCGGCGGGCGCTTGTCCCAGCCGGAACGGTCCAGCCAGTCGCGCACGAACTGCTTGTCGAAGCCGTCCGGGGTCTTCCCGGGGGCCCAGTCCGACTTCTCCCAGACGCGGGAGGAGTCCGGCGTCAGGATCTCGTCGATCAGGCTGAGCTTTCCGTCGATGAAGCCGAACTCGAGCTTCGTGTCGGCCAGTATGAGCCCGCGCGTTTCGAGGTGCTGCGAGGCGCGGGCGAAAATGTTCAAAGTGAGCTTTTCGAGTTCGTTCGCGGGATCTTCGCCAATCAACTCGGCCAGCCGCTCGCGGGTGATGTTTTCGTCGTGGCCCTCGTCGGCTTTCGTGGCCGGAGCGAAGA
>MGUL01000090.1:14350-17837 GCA_001800005.1 Elusimicrobia bacterium RBG_16_66_12
GACGAGGCCCGCCGGGAGCTTGTGCCCGCCCACCATCCCGGTCGCCTTGTATTCCTTCCAGCCGGAGCCGGCCAGGTACGCGCGCGCCACGCACTCGACGTCGACGCGCTTCGCCTTGCGGACCAGCATCATGCGCCCGTCGAACCAGGCGCGGTCGAGCTTCACGCCCGCGGGCAGGGCCTTCTGGATGGCGTCGAAATCGGCGGTGACGAGATGGTTGGGCACGACATCCTTTGTGAGTCCGAACCAGAAGAGGGCGGCCTCGGTGAGGATCTTCCCCTTGCCCGGGATGGGGGTGGGGAGGACGACGTCGAAGGCGGACAGGCGGTCGGACGCCACGATGAGAAGATCCCGGCCGAGATCGTAGACGTCCCGGACCTTCCCGCGGCGCAGAAGCTTCAGGCCGGGGATATCGACGGAGGAGGGAGGGAGCGTCGTCATTCCCATTCGATGGTGGCCGGTGGCTTGGAGGAGATGTCGTAGGCGACGCGGTTGACGCCCTTGACCTCGCTGACGATGCGGCTGGAGATCTTCTGGAGCAGGTCGTGCGGCAGCCGGGACCAATCGGCGGTCATCCCGTCCCGGCTGTCGACCGAGCGGATCACGACCGTGTTCTCGTAGGTGCGCTCGTCGCCCATCACGCCGACGGAGCGGACCGAGGGGAGGATGACCACGAAGGCCTGCCAGACCTTGTCGTACCAGCCGGAGTCCTTGAGCTCGCAGCGCATGATCAAGTCGGCGTCGCGCAGGGTCTTCAGCAGGGCGGGCGTGACCGCGCCGAGCACGCGGATGGCCAGGCCGGGTCCGGGGAAGGGATGCATGCCCAGCAGCTCCGCGGAGATGCCCAGCTCGCGCCCCAGGCGGCGGACCTCGTCCTTGAAGAGCAGGCGCACGGGCTCGACGAGCCGCAGCTTCATCTTCTTGGGGAGGCCGCCCACGTTGTGGTGGCTCTTGATGACGGCGGAGGGGCCGTGCACGGAGACGGACTCGATCACGTCGGGGTAGAGCGTGCCCTGGGCCAGGAACTCGACTCCCTTGATGCGGTGGGCTTCCTTGTCGAAGACCTCGATGAAGGTCTTGCCGATGATCTTGCGCTTCTTCTCGGGGTCGGACACGCCCTTCAGGCGGCCGAGGAACAGTTTCGAGGCGCCGACGATCTTCAAGTTGAGCTTCAACTCCCGGCCCAGCACCCGCTCGGCGCGCTCGCGGTCGCCGTGGCGCCCCAGTCCGGTGTCGACGTAGATGCAGTGGAGGCGGTCGTCGATCGCGCGCGAGATGAGGACCGCGGCCACCGAGGAGTCCACGCCGCCCGACAGAGCGCAGACGACCTTGCCCTTCTCCCCGACCTGGGCGCGGATGGCCGCGACCTGGGCGTCGAGCAGAGACGACATGGTCCAGCGCTTCTCGAAACGGCAGATGCGGCGGGCGAAATTCTCCAGCAGTTTCGCGCCCAGCGGAGTGTGCACGACCTCGGGGTGGAACTGGACGCCGTACCAGCGTTTCGCCTCGTCGGCGATGGCGGCGTAGGGCGCGGAGGGGGTGCGGCCCAGCACGCGGAAGCCGTTGTCCAGACGCGCGGCGCCGTCGCCGTGGCTCATCCAGACCTGCAGATGCCTGGGCAGGTCGGCGAAGAGGGGGGAGTCGGCGAGCAATTCGAGATCTGCGTGGCCGTACTCTCGCTTCTTGGCCGGGACGACCTTGCCGCCGTGGAGGGCCACCAGCAGCTGCATGCCGTAGCAGATGCCCAGCACCGGGACGCCTGAATCGAACACGAACGGGTCGGGGCGCGGCGAGCCCGCGCGATGCACGGAGTCCGGCCCGCCGGAGAGGATGATGCCCGCCGGCCGCGCCTCGGCCAAGGCGTGTTTGCCGGCCGTGTACGGCAAAATCTCGCAGTAGACCTCGAGCTCCCGCAGCCTGCGCGCGATCAGCTGGGTGTACTGGCTGCCGAAATCGAGGATGACGATCTTCTCGGCTTCGTTCGTCGCGACGGTCACTATTTCCCCATCCCGATGCGCTGGGCCTTCTGGAAGATCTTGCCCTCGGTCTTGATGGAGGGGGCGATGACGATCTCGGTGGTCTGCATCTCGCGGATGGTGGTGGCCCCGACCGAGCCCATGCAGGTCCGCAGGGCGCCGACGAGGTTCTGCGAGCCGTCGTCGAGCCGGGACGGGCCGTATAGGATCTCCTCGAGCGTGCCGGTGATGCCGACCTGGATGCGGGTTCCGCGCGGCAGGTTCGCGTGCGGCGTGGCCATGCCCCAGTGGTAGCCCTGCCCGGGGGCTTCCTTCGCGCGGGCGAAGGCGCTTCCGACCATCACGCCGTCGGAACCGCAGGCGATCGCCTTGCAGATGTCTCCGCCGGTGGACATGCCGCCGTCGGTGATGATGGGCACGTAGCGGCCGGTGCGCTTGAAGTGGAAGTCCCGGGCGGCGGCGCAGTCGACGGTGCCGGTGACCTGGGGAACGCCCAGGCCGAGCACGCCGCGCGTGGTGCACGCGGCCCCGGGGCCGACCCCCACCAGCAGGCCGCTGACGCCGGCGTCCATCAGCTCGGTCGCGACCGAGTAGGTCACGCAGTTGCCGACGATCACGGGGATCTTCATCGTCTTGCAGAACTTGACGATGTCGAAGGGCTTGTACTTGGTCGCCTTGTGGCGGACGGTGGTGACGGTGGACTGGACGACGAACAGGTCCGCGCCGGCCTCGGCCGCGATGCGGCCGTATTTTTCCGCATTCTGCGGGATGGTCGAGATCGCGCAGGGGACCTTGGCCTTCTTGATCTGCTTGATGCGTTCGGAGATCAGCTCTTCCTTGACGGGAGGGCGGTACATCTCCTGCACGAGGCGGGTCGCTTCGTCGGGGGTCGCGCCGGCGATCTGGCTGACGACCTCGCGGGGCTTGTCGTAGCGGGTGCTGATGCCGTCCAGGTTCAACACGCCCAGGCCGCCCAGCTTGCCCATCGCGACGGCGAACTCCACGTCCACGACGCCGTCCATGGCGGAGGCGAGGAAAGGGATGTCGAGCTTGACGCTGCCGAGGCGGAGGGTCGTGTCGACCTCGTCCGGGTTGACGGTCACGTCGCCGGGGACCAGCGCGATCTCGTCGAATCCGTAGGCTCTGCGGGCCTCGCGATCGCGTCCGATGAAGAAAGCCATTCGGGGAACCTCCCGTCGAGGATTCGGCTGACGACGAAGGGTATCGTATCAAATTCCCTTAATAGGCGGCAACATGGTCCATCATCGGCCGCCTAGGACTCTTGCCGTCCGGGCGCTTCCCTAAAAGGCCCACGCGCCGGGCCCCTTTGTCTTCTATCCTTGCAGGAAGATGATGAAGCGGCTCATGATCGTCGCCCTCGCCTCGCTGGTCCCGGCAATGTCCGCCGCGGTCCAGGTCCGCTCCGCGGTCTCCGGCGCGCCGACGCTGACGCCTTCTCTGGCGGCCTTCGGGTCGATGGCCCCGGTTCTCCCCGCGGGCTCGGGCGCGAC
>MGUL01000090.1:17844-21176 GCA_001800005.1 Elusimicrobia bacterium RBG_16_66_12
CGCGCCGCTGGTCCCGACGGCTCCGTTCGCGCGCGCCTCGCCGGCCGCCGAGATACCTCCGCTTGCCTCGGCCGCGGCGCTCGGCGATCATCCGGCCGCGTTGGCCGCGGCCCCGGCCTCGCCCGTCTCCGCGCTTCTCGTCCCGGACGGCCGGCGGCCCGTCCTGCGCAATCTCAAGGACCTCTCGAGATACGTCCGGAACGGCGGCGGCGAACAGGCCGCCCGCGTCTTCGACGGTTCTCGCAATGACTCGGGCCGGCCGGCGGTCGACCCGGCGGAAGCGGCCCCGTCGATTCCCGCCGGCGTGTACGAGGTCCTGGTCGTGCCCCTGCGCGCGGGCGAAGACGTCGACCACGTGGTCCCCAACCTCGGCAACTCGCGCTCGCTGCGCGCGGCGCTCAAGACGATCCTGCCGCAGCTGCAGCCCCTCGACGCCTTCATCTATCGCGACGGCCATGGCGGAAGCTTCGTGGGTCTCGACCTCTCCCGGCGTCCCGGGAACGCGGCGCGCATCCCGGAGATCCAGTCTCACGAATTGGCCACGATCAAGAAGATCCAGGCTTTTACCCGCGACCTGCAGGTGCTGGTGCGCGAGGAAGGCCAGACCCCGGACCTGGTGGTCGGAGGGGTCGTCACGGAGCTCAAGAGCGTCCACAAGAACGACCGCGTCTCCGTCCAGCTCTCCCACGCCAACGCGCAGCTCCTCGCCCACGCCCGCCGCCACGGCCTGGGGCGCGGCGCCGTGGTCCTCGACCTCCTCGACGTAAAGAAGGCGGTGCCTGAGCGGGTCGAAGCCGAGATCGATGAGGTCGTGAAGTCCGTCCCGGCCGCGGGCTTTGCGCGCGTCTACGTCTTCGCCGGCGGCGAGCCGCAGACCTACTCTCCGGGCGCCGACGGGGTCTTCCGTCTGGATCCGGCCGCTCATCCGTTCACGGCGCACCGGGCCGCCGCGGCGGGCCCGTCCTTCGTGCCCTCGGCGCTGGAGCGCGCCGTCCTTCCCGAGACGGCGACGGTCGTGCGCGAGATCCGGGAGCCCTCGCGCCTGCTGCGCGCGCACGGCATCCGCGCGACGGTGACGGTGTACGGCTCGGCGCGCATCCTTTCTCCCGAGGCGGCGAAGGCCGCCCTCGAGAAAGTCCGGGCCGAGGCGGGCAAGAGCCCCAAGGACGCGGAAGGCAGGCGGCGCCTGAGCGAGGCGCGCAAGGCCCTCGCCGCATCCAAGTACTATTCGATCGCCCGGGAACTGGGCGCGCTCGTGGCCAATGAAGGCCAGGGCGCGGTCGCCGTGGTCAGCGGCGGAGGGCCCGGGATCATGGAGGCGGCCAACCGCGGAGCCTTCGAGGCGGGCGGGCCCAGCGTGGGCTATAACATCAAGCTCCCGCACGAGCAGGGCCTGAACCCGTACGCGACGCCGTCGCTGAAGTTCACCTTCGAGAACTTCTCCACGCGCAAGATGTCGCTGCGCCACGGCGCGATGGGGCTGGTCTACTTCCCGGGCGGCTTCGGCACGATGGACGAGCTCTTCGAGGTTCTGACGCTGATCCAGACCGGGAAGATGGCGCGCGTGCCGATCGTGCTGGTCGGCGAGAAGTCCTACTGGGCCAAGGTCCTGGACTTCGACGAGTTCGCGCGGATGGGGCTGATCGCGCAGAACGACCTCTCCCTCTTCGCCTTCGCCGAGACGGCCGGCCAGGCCTGGCAGGCGATCGTCTCGGGGCAGGCTCCCGCCGCGCCTGTTGCGCGGCCTTGACGGGCCGCCGCGCCTTTGCCAGACTCCCGGGATGACCGAGACCAAGGCGCTGTCCACCGAGCACCGCATCGAGATCGCCGCCGGGATCATCCTCTCCGTGATCACCTGCGGGCTTTACAACATCTACTGGAACTACCGGCAGATGAAGGCGTTGAACGCGCTGCTGGGGCGCGAGGAGTATCAGTTCGCGATGTGGCTGATCCTGTCCATCGTGACCTGCGGGCTCTACCACATCTACTACGAGTACCGCATGGGCTCGGACCTCTTCAGCTGGCTCAAGGAGCACGGCCGCGAGGTGAGCCCGAACCTCCCGATCATCGGGCTGGTGTTGTCCTGCTTCGGCCTGACGGTGATCGCCGACGCCATCTACCAGCACGAGCTCAATAAGCTGATATGAGCCGGGTCGTTTCCTTCTCCGCCGTCGCCGGCGCAGCCTGGGCGGGGGTTGCGGGGTTGGCCGTCCTCCATTCGCGGGGCTTGGCCATCCCCTCGGATTTCAGCCTGTGTCCGGTGCGTCTTCTGACGGGCCATCGCTGTCCGGGCTGCGGGATGGGACACTCCGTCGTCAGCGCGATGCGGGGAGACTTCTCCGCATCTTTCGCGCAGCATCCGTTGGGCCTGCCGTTGCTGGCCCTCTGGACGGCGTGGCTGGCGTGGGGGGGCTTCAATCTCTACCGGGGAAGGCGGTTCTCCGAGGGTTTCCCGTCGGTGATCCGGCGGCCGGCCTTCGCGTGGGTGGCGCTCGCGGCGGTGCTCGTCGTCCACGTCGTCCGGGTCGTCTGACGCGACCGGGCCTGTCCCGGCCCCGGAAATCTGGTAAAATACCGGTCTATTGCGGGATGGTGAAATGGTATCACGGCAGACTCTGAATCTGCTTTTCTAGGTTCGAATCCTAGTCCCGCAGCCAATTTGGACAAGAGAGCCCTTCGGCCAACAAGCCGAAGGGTTCTTTGTATATAGGGACTACGTTTTCTCCGGTTATCGTTAAGTTCGATATTGCGAAGGCCGCCAAGCGCCTCTTTTCGGGCAGGCTTCGAACTCGGTAAAGGTCGTAGGCGCGGCCGGCGGTCTCAAGCAGCGCCAGTCCCGTCTCGAAATACTGCTGGTTGGCTCCCTCGTGACGGGCCACTGCGTCGCGCGCCTCCTGCTGTTCCTTGCGCCAGGCGGCCGACTGCTTCTCCCAGAACTCGGCCGTGATCACGCCGTCGATCTTGTCGGTGTAGGCCTTGTCGAGTTTCTCCTGGAGCTTGCGGTAGGTCTGGTGCAGGCCGGCGATGGACTGGTCGTGGTAGACCTTCTCGGCCTCGTGGCTTTCGTGCAGGCCGTTGGTCAGGTAGTCCAAGAGCTCCGGGTCGGCCTGGAGCGCCTTCAAGGCCTCGCCCAGCAACTCGTCCACCTTCTCCTCGCGCAGGTACGTGTTCTTGCAGCGGCCCTTGGCCGAGGTGCAGTGGTAGTAGATGTAGCGGCGCTTCTTTTTCTGCTCGGCCGTGTAGGCGCAGCCGCATTTGCCGCAGGTGAGCAGTCCGCGAAAGACTATCCCGTCCAGTAGAATTGAGACGTTCTTTGGCCGTTTGATCTGTTG
>MGUL01000091.1:0-531 GCA_001800005.1 Elusimicrobia bacterium RBG_16_66_12
CAAGGACATCCTGAACCCGCGCAACAACATCTGTCTCGACGCGAACAAGAACCCCATCCCGGACCAGACCAAGTGGATCTGCCCTGACGGCGCGGCTTGGACGGGAAACTGCGACGCTTCCTCGCCTCCCCTCATCGACGTCAACGGCGACGGCGTGCCCGACAACTTCTCGCTCGGGGCCAGCACGCGCCCGACACAGGTCTCCCTGCTCGGCGACGGGACCCCCACGACCGACCTGACGGGCGCCGGGATCCTGGACGTCGACATCAACAAGGACGGCATCGTGGACATCGTGCTCTTCTCGACGGGCTCCAACAAGCCCCAGTTCCGCATCGGCCTCGACGTCGCCGACCAGGGCAACCTGGCCAAGACGGCGCCCGACCCGGGCCAGGGCCTGGCCCCCTCCGCCTGGGCCAAGAGCGGCAACGAGCTGAACTTCAACCTACCCGTGATCAGCACCTACGGCGCGGGCTACTACCAGGTCGCCGTCGGCAAGTACTACGACGATCCCATCGGCATCACGCACAAGTG
>MGUL01000091.1:545-4412 GCA_001800005.1 Elusimicrobia bacterium RBG_16_66_12
GCCTGGCGGGGTTGAGCGCGGCCTCCTTCCACACCCGCTCGGTCGGGGGCGCGATCACCTCGGCGAAGCTCGCGAACTTGGTCCTGGACCTGCCGAACGTGGCGCGCCTGACCCAGTCCCTGACCCAGGACACGACCTTCTTCCTCGTCGACGATTCCTCGAATCTGCGACTGCCTGGACTGGTCTACATCGGCAGCGAGATCCTGCGCGTCAAGAAGGGGGTCGCGGCCAACACCCTCGAGGTGGTCTTCCAGGACGGCGATCCGCCTCCTTACACCGGCCGCGGCCTGCGGGGATCGGCCCCCATCATCCACACCTCCGGCGAGCTGTTGTCGGACGCGGGAGCCATCCTGTTCGCGCAGTTCATCTCCGGCGCCGGCACGATCTCGCCGGCCCAGGCGATGTGGGTCTACCGCGTCGACCCCGCGCCGCCGACCACTCCGGGCGCCGCCACCCCGCTCGAGCAGGGCAAGCCGTCCTACTCCGTGCGGTGGGGGGCCTCGGCGCAGAGCATCTCCGGCGTCTCCTCATACGAGATCCAGGAGCGCGGCGGCGATCCCAAGGACCTGAGCTCGACGGTGATCTGGCGCACGATCAACATCATCCCCGCGCGCCTGACCACCTACAACGTGGGCGACCCGACCTTCCCCGGAGAGGGTCCGCGCGCGGTCGGCCAGTACTACACCTATCGCGTCCGCGCCATCAGCGGAGCGGGCGTCATCTCCGACTGGTCCCCGCTGACCGCGGCCGCCAACACCGGCCTGACCTCCTCCATCCTCTCCGGCGTGAGCAACTTCCCGAACCCGTTCGACTCGCGCAAAGGCGGCGACCAGGGCAAGACCCAGATCGCCTACACCCTCAACACGGACGCCGACGTGACCGTGACCATCTACGACGCCCTCGGCTACCTGGTCAAGACCCTCTCCTGCGCTCCCGGAGCGGACGGCTGCCGCTCGGGCATGAACTTCATGCCCTGGAACGGACGCAACGAGACCGGAGTCCCGGTGGCGAAGGGCGGCTACACCGCCCGTATCAAGGTGAAGGCCGGCAGCGGCACGGCCAGCGCCATCCGCAAGATCGGCGTCATTCACTAGGGCGCACCAGCCCCTTGCCTCCTCTGATAAGAAAAAGAGAGAATGGGCCACGTGAAGGCCCTGATTCTCGTCTTGGCCGGCGGTTTCGCCTCCATCGCGCATTCCCAGGCGCCGGCGGACCCCTACGCGGCCGCGGTCGACATGACCAGGGCCTCGGATCCGGCGCTGCGCCGCAGGGGGGCCGACGAGCTCTCCCGCAGCCGGAACCCAGGGGCCGCCGCGGTCCTCGAGGGGCTGCTCGCGGACAAGGCCCCCTTCGTCCGCGCGGCCGCGGCGGACTCCCTGGGGCAGCTGCGCTCGCGCGGCTCGTCCGCCAAGCTCTCCGCCCTGGTCGCTTCCGACCCTGACCCGCGCGTGCGTCAGCAGGCCGTGACGGCCCTGGCTTTCTTGAGCGATCCCGCGTCCGCCCCGGCCCTGATCGCGGCGCTGAAGGACGCTTCCGTCCCGGTCCGATTCGCCGCGGTCCGCACGCTCGGCGTGCTGCGCGCGCCGGGCGCCGCGGGTCCCTTGGGCGAGCTCCTCAAGGACCCCGACGCCTCCATGCGCAGGATCGCCGCTTCTTCTCTCGGGATGCTCTCCTCGTCCGCCTCCACCCCGGCGCTGACGGAGGCCCTCGCCGACCAGGACGAGGGAGTGCGCGCGGAGGCCGCGAAGGGCCTGGGACTTTCGGGCGACCCGTCCGCCAAGCCGGCCCTGCAGCGCGCGGTCGCCGATGCGGCCGTGCTCGTGCGCCTCGAGGCGGCCGCCGCGCTCGGGCGGCTGGGCGACGCCGGCGGCCTCGACGCCGCTATCTCCGCCCTGAAGGATCGCGACGCGTCGGTCCGCCAGAAGGCGGCGGGGGTCATCGCGCTCGCGGGCGACGCCAAGAAGGGCTTTCCGGCCCTCGATGCGGCGCTGAAGACCGAGACAGACGCCGCCGTGAAGTCCGTCATCGACGGCGCCAAGGCCCAGCTCCTGGCCCGCCTCGGATTGAAGGAAGCTCCCGCCGTCGCCGTTCCCGCCAAGCCTTCCCCGAAGAAGGCCTCTCCCAGACCCAAACCCAAGACCAATCCGGCCCCCGGAAGGAAACCTTGACCTCCAAGAGCCGCTTCCCGAAGATCTTCTGCGTCGTCTTCTTCATCGTCTTCGTCGCCGTCTACATCCTGGGCGCGTTCAGCGGCATGCAGTACGTCTGGCACGACCTGATGTTCAAGGTCCAGCCCTCGGCCGTCAAGGCCGCCGACCCGCGCCTCATCCTGCTGGCCATCGACGAGGAGACGGGCAAGAAGCACGGCTTCCCGCTGCCGCGGGTGCTGTACGCCCAGGCGCTCGACAAGATGCGGGCCCTGGGAGTGCGGACGGTCGCCTTCGACGTTCTCTTCTTCGACCCCCGGGCCGGGGACGCGGAGCTGGCGGCCGCGACCAAGCGTTTCGGCCGCGCCGTCCACTTGTTCGCCAGCGACGCGAAGTACGTGGAGAAAGGCGATATGACGGTCACCTCCCTGCCCGTCAGGCCGATCCTCGACGCGGGGCGCTACTTCGGCCATCCCAACATCGATTTCCTCCAGGACAAGGACGGCCACATCCGAGCGACGCAGCTCTTCCATCCCGAGGTCTCGGATCCCATCCACAAGGGCCTCAAGGCGGCATCCCTGGAAGCCTCGACGCTGAGCGCCTTCTTCGACAAGTCCCTGGACGAGGTGAAAGCGGCTTACGGCGACGACGTGAAGACCTTGAACTTCCGGCGGTCATCGGACTGGCTCAAGCACGAGTGGCGGGCGCAGCAGAAAGGCGATGAGAAGGAGGTCGTTCCCGCCATCTACCGGCGCATCTCGATGCTCGACCTGCTCACCGGTCATCTGACCGAGTCCCAGAAGAGGGCTCTGAAGGGCTCCATCGTGATGATCGGCTCGACCGCCCTCGGCTATTACGACCACTACCCGACGCCCTTGGCCGAGAGCGCGCCCGGCGCCGAGTTCCACCTCAACGCCCTCGACAACCTGCTCAACGGCGACAGCCTTTCCGTTCAGACGGGGGACGCGGCGCTGCTGTTCGTCCTTCTCGCCGTGCTTCTGACCTACGCGCTCCAGCGATTTTCCCCAGGCGTCAGCGCCGGCCTGTCCGCCGGCGCGGTCGCGGTCTGGCTCTTCTACGCCCTCTGGTCGTTCCGCCGCGGCGTCTTGGTCGAGTTCGTCATCCCGTTCACGGCCTTCGTTTCCTCATATCTGATCCTGACCGTGCACCGCGTGCTGACCGAGGGCGCGGAGAAGAAGATGATCAAGGGCATGTTCGGCCAGTTCGTCTCGCCCGAGATCGTCGAGCAGCTGGCACAGGACCCCTCGAAGGTCAAGCTGGGCGGCGAGAAGCGCGAGATGACGGTCTTCTTCCTCGACATCGCCCACTTCACCAACATCTCCGAGAAGATGGATCCCGAGGCGCTGATCCACTTCCTCAACCGGTACCTCTCGGCCCTCAGCCACGTCATCCTCGAGCGCCGCGGCACCATCGACAAGTACATCGGCGACTGCATCATGGCGTTCTGGAACGCCCCGCTCGAGAACAAGGACCATCGCGCCGACGCGATCCTGGCTGCCCTCGCCTGCCAGGAGGCCCTGAAGGAGCTCAACAAGAATCTCGATCCGGGCGTGCCAGAGATCCCCGCCGTGCGCATCGGCATCAACTCCGGCATCGTCACCGTCGGCCTGACCGGCAGCGAGAAGAAGCTCCAGTACACGGTGATCGGCGACGAGGTCAACCTCGCCTCGCGGCTGGAGGGCGCCAACAAGTTCTTCGG
>MGUL01000091.1:4447-8595 GCA_001800005.1 Elusimicrobia bacterium RBG_16_66_12
AGGGCCGCATCGCCGCGCGCACGCTCGGGCGCGTGCGCGTGGTGGGCAAGGACACCCCGATCAGCATTTGCGAGCCCGTGGGCGAGAAGGGCAGGCTTTCGGCCGAGTGGCAGAAGGCCCTTCCGGTCTATGAGGGGGGAGTGGCGGCTTTCGAGGCCCGCAAATACGAGGAAGCCCTCGCCGCCTTCCAAAAGTTCGCCGAGATATTCCCGCAGGACGGCCCCGGCCAGCTCTATCTGACCCGCTGTCAGGAGTACGCGGTCCTGCCGCCCGACGAGACCTGGGACGGGGTCTTCAACCTCACGGCCAAATAATGGAGATTTTCTGGCGCCTGCTGTTCGGCCACATGCTGGCCGACTTCACGTTCCAGAGCAACTTCATCAACCGCTGGAAGCGGACCAGTTCCGTCGGCCTGCTCGCGCACTGCCTGATGCACCCGGCCTTCTACGCGGCCCTCTGCTGGCCGTACCTGGGCGAGTACTGGGTGGAGAACGTCTTCGTGCGCCTCACCGGCTGGACCTGCATCCTCATCGTGTTCCTGGTGCACTGGCTGGAGGACTGGTGGCGCGTCTACACCATCTTCAAGTACAACATGCCCGACAACACGGTCTTCTTCCTGTGGGACCAGATCATCCATTACTCGGTGCTCTTCGCGGTCATTCCGATGGCCGCCGGCGCCGCCTCGTTCTCCGGCTATTTCCCCGAGAAGTGGCCGGTCCTGGGCTGCCTCTTCGTCCTGGTCACCCACGCCTGCACGGTCATGGTCTACTTCCTCGAGAAGGACATCCGCGGCGCGGAGTATCCCGGCTTCGACGAGAAGCATCTCGCGATGGCCGAGCGCCTGATCCTGGCCCTCTGCTTCCTGTTCCCGAGCGCCGCGGGAGCGGCCCTGCTCGCCGCGGCGTGGCTCGGTGTGATGTTCTTTCTTCGGCGCAACCGGCTCTTCGACTTGACCGCGTTCACTTTCTACATGGGGGCCGTCGTCTCGGTCTTCAGCGGCCTGGCCGCGCGCGCGATCCTCTACTGACCTCCGGGAGACATGATGAACGAGATCCTGATCCTGTCCGGCTCGCGGACCGCCATCGGTTCCATCAACGGCGCGCTGGCCAACTACACGGCGCCCCAGCTGGCCGCGAAGGCCTCCGCCGACGCTCTGGCCAAATCCGGCGTCAAGCCCGAGGAGCTGGGCGAGGTCGTGCTGGGCTGCGTGATCCCGGCCGGCATCGGCCAGGCGCCCGCGCGCATGGCCGCCATCGCGGCCGGCATCCCGGCCGCCGTCGGGGCCACCACGGTCAACAAGGTCTGCGGCTCGGGCATGAAGGCCGTGATGATGGCCGGGCAGTCCATCGCCCTCGGCGAGGAGGAGTTCGCGCTGGCCGGCGGCATGGAGTCCATGTCCAAGGCCCCCTATCTACTCGACAAGGCCCGCGCGGGCTACCGCTATGGCGACGCGAAGCTCCTCGACGCGGTGCTCAAGGACGGCCTGATGGACCCATACGACGGGGTCCACATGGGCGACTGCGGCGAGCTCTGCGCCAAGGAGCACGCGATCACGCGCGAGATGCAGGACGACTGGGCGCTGAAGTCCTACCAGCGCGCGATCGACGCCCAGGCCAAGGGCGTCTTCAAGGCCGAGATCGTCGGCATCGACGGCATCGACGCGGACGAGGAGCCGGGCCGCGCCAAGCTCGACAAGATCGCCAAGCTGCGCCCCGCCTTCCAGAAGGACGGAACGATCACGGCCGCCAACGCCTCCAAGCTCAACGACGGCGCGGCCGCGCTGGTCCTCTCCAGCGCCAAGGGCGCTGCGGGCAAAAAACCGCTGGCCCGCGTCGCGGGCTGGGCCACGCACAGCCAAGAACCCAAGTGGTTCACCACCGCGCCGGCCGGCGCGGTCGAGAAACTGCTGAAGAAGACCGGCTGGACTAAGGAATCGGTGGATCTGTTCGAGGTCAATGAAGCCTTCGCCGTCGTGACGCTGGCGGTCGCCAAGCTGGCCGGCCTGCCGCACGAGAAGATCAACGTCCACGGCGGCGCGGTGGCGCTCGGCCATCCGCTGGGCGCGTCGGGCGCCCGCATCATCGTGACGCTGCTCAATGCGCTGAAGCTCCGCGGCGGCAAGCGCGGCGTCGCCGGCATCTGCCTCGGCGGCGGGGAGGCGGTGGCCGTTGCCGTCGAACTCGTTTAAGCTCGGCTCCAGCCTCGGGCTGGAGCGGTTCTCGCAGGTGGTGGAGTCCGGCTGCGGGGCCGTGCTGACCTCCGCGGCCTTGCGCCGCGTGGCGGGCGCGCGCCGCGTGCTCGAGTCGGCGATGGCCTCCGGCAAGCCGGTCTACGGGGTCAACACGGGGTTCGGAGAGTTGGCCTCTGTGCGCATCTCCCGAGAACGCCTGGCCCAGGTCCAGCGCAATCTGGTGCTCTCGCACGCCTGCGGCGTCGGCGAGCCCCTGTCCGCCTCCGAGGCGCGCGGCATTCTGTTCCTGCGCCTCAACGAGCTGTGCCGCGGCCGCTCCGGAGTGCGTCCCGCGCTGGTCCGGCATCTCGCGCGAATGTTCGCGGCCAGCATCGTGCCGCTCATCCCCAGCCGCGGCTCGGTCGGAGCCAGCGGAGATCTCGCGCCACAGGCGCATATGGCTCTCGCCGTCATCGGCGAGGGCGACGCTCTCTATCGCGGCCGCCGCATGCCGGCGAAGAAGGCTTTGGCGGCCGCGGGCTTGCCCCCTTTCGTTTTGTCCGAGAAAGAGGGCCTTGCTCTTTTGAACGGCACTCAAGCCATGCAGTCGGTGGGGGGATTCGCCCTGCTCGCGGCTGAACGGGTATGGCGGGCCGCCAACTTAGCGTGTGCGACTAGTCTCGACGCCCTGACCGGCACGCCCGCGCCGTATGACGAGGCCATCTCCCGTCTGAAGCCCCACCCCGGCCAGATCACAGCCGCGCGTTCTTTGCGCCGGCTGCTGGCCGGCTCGGAGATCCGCCGCTCCCATAATGTCGCGGGCGACCCGCGCGTGCAGGACTCCTACTCGCTGCGCTGCGCGCCCCAGGTGCACGGCGCCGTGTTCGACCGCCTGGCCGAGTCGCGCCGCGTCGTGGAGACCGAGATGCTCTCGGTGACGGACAACCCCTTGGTCGCGGGCGGCCGCTTGATCTCCGGCGGCAACTTCCACGGCCAAGCCCTCTCCTTCGCCTTCGACTCGGCGGCGGGGGCGCTGGCGGCTCTGGCCAACATCTCCGAACGCCGGACCTTCCAGGTGACGGCGGGCATAGCGCCGCGCCTGAAGCCCTTCCTGGCCTCGGACCCGGGCGTCGAGTCCGGCTTCATGATCGCGCAGTACGTCGCGGCGGCACTCGCCTCCGAGAACAAGACCCTCGCGCACCCCGCCTCGGCCGATTCTGTGCCGACGTCGGCCAACAAGGAAGATTTCGTCAGCATGGGCATGTGGTCGGCGCTCAAGTTCAAGAAGATCGTCTGGAACGCGGCGCAGGTCGTCGCCATCGAGCTGGTCAGCGCGGCGCAGGCCATCGAGTTCCACCGCCCGCTCAAGTCCGGCCGCCGGGTCGAGGCCGGCCTGGCCGTCCTGCGCAGGAAGGTGAAGGCCTCGAAGGGCGACGAGGTCCTGTCGGGCAAGCTCGAGACAGCGCGCGAGATGGTCCTGTCGGGTGCTTTCGAGGAGATATTCAGCTAGGCCATGTCTTCGGGGACATCGCGACTCGCACCGGTGCGAGTCGCGATGTCGCGGAAGACATGAAGAAACGATGAGAACGATCAGAGCGCCGCGCGGCAGCAATATCTCGTGCAAGGGCTGGCAGCAGGAGGCCGCCCTGCGCATGCTGATGAACAACCTCGACGCCGAGGTGGCCGAGCGCCCCCAGGACCTGGTGGTCTACGGCGGCCGGGGCAAGGCGGCGCGCAACTGGGCCTGCTACGACGCGATCGTGAAGTCATTGCGGGGTCTGGGGGACGATGAGACGTTGTTGGTCCAGTCAGGCAAGCCCGTGGCCGTGTTTAAGACCCACGACCAAGCTCCGCGCGTGCTGATCGCCAACTCGAACCTGGTCGGTAAATGGGCGGACTGGGAGCATTTCGACGAGCTCGACAAGAAGGGCCTGATGATGTACGGCCAGATGACGGCCGGGTCCTGGATCTACATCGG
>MGUL01000091.1:8718-11671 GCA_001800005.1 Elusimicrobia bacterium RBG_16_66_12
GCGGCGTTCCTGGGAATCGAGGTCGATCCGAGCCGATTGCGGTTCCGGCTGAAGACCAGATACATCGACTGCATCGAGGAAGACCTCGATCTGGCGCTCGCGCGCGTCGACCGAGCCAGGGAGAGGGGGGAGGCTTTGTCGGTCGGTCTTCTCGGCAACGCCGCTGATATCATCCCAGAACTGGCCCGGCGGCGATTCGAAGTGGACATTCTGACCGATCAGACTTCCGCGCACGACCCACTCTACGGATACATCCCGAAGGGATATGACGTCGGCACAGCCGCCCTATTGAGGAAGAAAAACCCGACCGAGTATACGAAGAGATCGATCTGGTCCATGGGCGTGCATGTGCGAGGCATGCTGGCTCTGAAGAAGCAGGGTGCGGTCACGTTCGACTACGGCAACAACATCCGAGCGCGGGCGGTCGAGGCGGGGGTCAAGAACGCCTTCGACATCCCCGGCTTCGTGCCCGAGTACATCCGACCCCTGTTCTGCGAGGGAAAGGGCCCGTTCCGGTGGGCGGCCTTGTCGGGAGACCCGGAAGATATCCGGACGACCGACCGTGAAGTGCTGGCGGCTTTCCCGAAGAACGAATCTCTCCGACGCTGGATCGACCTAGCCGGACGGAAAGTAGCTTTCCAGGGGCTTCCCGCGAGGATCTGCTGGCTCGGGTACGGAGAGAGGGCTGAGATGGGGAGCCGTCTGAATTGGCTGGTGAAGAGAGGTCGGGTGAGCGCTCCGATCGTGATAGGCCGCGACCACCTCGACTGCGGCTCGGTGGCCAGCCCCAACCGCGAGACCGAGGCGATGCGCGACGGCTCCGACGCGGTGGCCGACTGGCCCATCCTGAACGCGCTGCTCAACACCGCCTCGGGCGCCTCCTGGGTCAGCTTCCATCACGGCGGCGGCGTGGGGATGGGCTACTCGCTGCACGCCGGGCAGGTGACGGTGGCCGACGGCACGAAGGCCATGGAGGCGCGCTTGACTCGCGTGCTGACCAACGACCCCGGCCTGGGGGTCGTCAGGCACTTCGACGCGGGCTATCCCGAGGCCCGGGCTTGCGCGCGCAAGAATCCTTCGATCAAGATCCCGATGGCGAGGTGACCATTATGGCAAGCGATTTCTCTTTCGACGCCGTTTCCGACGTGGACCTGAATCTCGTCAGCGAGGTCGTGGCTGTGGCGCTCAAAGAGGTCACGAACCGCTTCGACCTGAAGACCGCCAACGCGTCCATCGAGCTGGACGCGAAGGCCAAGAAGCTCACCGTGCGCGCCGTCGACGAGTTCAAGGTGGAGCAGGTCTACGACGTGCTGCTGACCCGCATGGCCAAGCGCGGCCTAGCGCTCAAGAACCTTAAAAAGGGGAAGGTCGAGGCGGCCCTCGGTCAGACCGCGCGGCTCGAGGTCGTCATCGAGTCCGGCATCCCGACCGACAAGGCCAAGAAGATGCAGCAGGCCTTCAAGGACGCCAAGCTGAAGGTCAACGCCCAGATCCAGGACGCGCAGCTGCGCGTGTCGAGCAAGTCCAAGGACGAACTCCAGGCCGCCATGGCCCTGCTGCGTGGCGGGGCCTCGGGCTGGGAGCTGGACCTGCAGTTCAAGAACTTCCGCTGAGCGGGTTCAGGGGGGCGCGATGAGCCGGCCGCCCTGGCGTAGAAGGGCGACGACGCGCGCGAAATGTCTCGCTTGGACGAGGCCTCTGTGGCTGGCCATCGCGCTGGCGCGGTTCTGAGCGTCGACGATCTTCATTCCCTCCGGGTCGTAGTCGTTGACGTACTCGTCCGGAAGGCCCAGGATATGGCCGAACTCGTGGGCCGGCGTGGAGAAGTCAAAATCGCGTCTGAGCAGGATGCGTCGCTCTGCGGTCCCGGAGACGGTCATCCCGTCCTCGAGGAGCAACGCGTCGGGAGAGGGCTTCTCGCCCTCCGCCAGGACTCGGACGCGGATCCGCGTTTCAAACAGCCTCCGGCGCCCCTTCTCCTCAAAGCGGCCCGTCCAATAGCTCTCGATGGAGCGGCGGAAGGAGTCGATGACAGCCTGCTCTCGGATCATGGTCACGAAAGACGCTTCAAGGCGGTAGCCCTTCGCGGTCTTTCGCAGGACGAGATTCGGATTGGTCGGAATCCGGAGGGGCTTGCCTCGGGTGGCCATCCTGTTGAACCCCATGCGCAGTGTGTGGTCCAGGAAATAGTCTACCGACGATTCGTGCGAGTCCAGGAATTCTCCAAAGGCGTGCGCTGAGTTCTCCCAGCGCCCGGTCTCTCGCGCGGCCGACGCGGGGGAGAGTCGAGTCTTTGCGGCCGTATCGTGCCGGTTTTGCGCCAGTTGGAAGAGTGAGAACCGATTCTGGAATGTCCCTGCCATGTCCCGCAGGCTCTCGGACCAGCGATCGATTCCTCGACCGGCCTTCTCGGGGGGGCGAGCGTCGGGCGCGGGCGGTTGCCAGCCTTCTTTCAGCCTGTCCGCGCCGACCTTCCGGCTTTGCGTCGCCTCACGGACGTTCTCCGCGATTAGGGCGCGCCGAGCCTCGGCGATCCTGTTCTGTTCCTGCCGCCCCCAGGCGAGGGCGGAGAGGAGCCGGCGCTCCTTGAGATAGTCGTCGCGAACCTCCCTCGCCATGTTCCGCGTCTCGGGGGGGAAGGCTTCGTCGGCCGCGACGCGGTCGAGGAAGCGACCGAGGGCGTCGTGCATCAGGCCCGAGGCCCCGACCCGGACATCCGCCGCGAGTCCTGCCTCATGTGCGCGGCGTAAAGCGTGGTAGAGGCTCGTCAGCACGGAGCCGAACCCTCTTCGGTCAGAGCTTCGGGCGAGGAGTTCACTGTAAGATGCTTCGTCTTGTGCGAGGGCGGCGTTGAAGATGATGGGATGAAGGCCCGCGCCCTTCTCGTCAATCATCAATCGGGTGATCGCGTCGATATCTCCCGGGTGGACGGCTTTCGGGCCGCCGTCGCCCG
>MGUL01000091.1:11687-13955 GCA_001800005.1 Elusimicrobia bacterium RBG_16_66_12
GGAGCGCGAGGCTCGGCGCCGGCGCGGGCAGGCTGAGAACGGGGGGTGCTCCGCCGGGCACGACGGGCGCGCTGAGCACGACCGGGGTTCCGGCCGCGGGAGCGAGCGAAGGCCTCAGGACGGCCCGAGGCAAGGTCGCCGTCGCGCTGACCGACAGGGCGAAGAGCAAGGAGAGCTCCGGCATCATTGAGCCCTCCAGCGCTCGGGATGACGTTCCCGGTCATCCCGGGAGAGCCTCACCAGATCGTCGAAGGTGAGCTGATCCGACTTCGGGGTCTCGTCGGTCTCATCCGCGGGGGCATCCGTCCGGGACGTCGGGGCCTCGGTCACCATCGCATGAAGCCGCCGAGCGCTCTCCCGGGCCGCCGCCTCCAAGCGCGCGAAGAAGGGATGCGAGGCCGCCCACTGCAGGTAGCGCTCCGACTTCCGGTCCGGCTCGGCCTTCATGCGCGCGATGGTCCCGTCCACGTCGGAGATGATGGCGTCCATGGTCGCGATCTCGTCCCGGTAGTTCTGGTCCGCGTCGGCCATGGTCCGCCGCAGCCGCGCGAAGCGCCGCTCCGGGACGCCGTGCTTGCCCGTGAAATGGTCGATGACCCCGTTCCAGGAACGGTGGTTGGCCAGCTCTCCTTCCAGGCGGTCGCGCTTGGCGCGGGCCGAGACCAGCCGGGCTTCCAGCGCTTCGAGAGGACGGGCCAGTTCCTCGTTGGAGAAGGTGAGCGCGTAATAGGGCAGGCGCAGCTTCAGGTTGCGCAGGAACTGCGCCGGGTCCTGGAGGTAGTTCCAGGCCCCGTTCTCCTCGAAGCGGCGGTCCATCTCGAAATCCACCAGCCAGCCGACCAGGCGCGCGTTGGTCTCGTTGAGCTCGTGGTGGTGGAAGGCCTGCAGGGCGTTCTCGGCCGCGGCGCGCCAGTACCACAGCCCGTGCCCGAAAAGCTCGTGCGCCAACGTGGGGGGGAGGTCCTGCTCCTGGAACTGCGCGTCCGTGCCGAGGTAGTCCAGGTTCATGCGAACATCGACGTGGTCGCCCTTCCAGTCGGTGAAGGCGCGCGGGGCGTAGAAGATGCGCCGCCCGTTCGCGTCGTAGAGTCGAGAGCCCTCGAAGGCCTCGAAGCGGACTATGCCCTTGGCGCCCTCGGCGATGAACTGCTCGGCCATGTCCCGCCCCGTCGGGGTCTTCAGCATGCTCCTGACGGCGCGCTTCAGGGCCGCCGCGCGGGAGGCATCGCCTCCGTCGTCCAGGCGCAGGCGCGAGAGCAGGCGCCGTTCCAGGTCCAGGTGCGCGGAGTCTCCGGCGGGGGCCGGGAAGACGGGTTCGCCTTCGCTCGCGCCGGAGTCCATGGCCGCGGCGTTCATGAAATTCCGTTCCAGAGCCGGAGCGGAGCCTTCGAGCGAGCCTTTGGCGAGGTCCGCGCCCAGACCGGCGTTCTCGAGAAGGGTCTCGGCGACTTTCGGCCGCGCGGCGGGGGCCGCGACGGGAGCGGCGGGAGTCATGGCCGAGGCGGTGAGAGAGCGCGGAGCGGCAGAGAGGGGGAGGGCGGAGAGCGGTGCCGCCGGCGCGGCGCTGGGCAGGATGACGGCCGTGGGGCCCGTGACGGGCGTCAGCGGGGCCTGAATGGACACGCGCGGCAGGGCCGCGGAGGCGGCCCCGGACAGGGTCAGGAGGAGGAGCAGCGATAGGCGTCTCATCTCCCAGTAGTGTAGACCGGAGACGGGGCGGGCGCCTGAGTCGAACGGCCCCTCGTCGGGGACCGAAGGCCTAGGACTTCAGACCTGGGCGCCGGTCACCGTGTTGGTCGGGATTGGAGAGCGGAGAGGATGCTCCGCGCGAAATCCCCCAGGCTGGGGTCCCGGGCGCCCATGACCAGCACCAGGTCGCCGGGCCGGGCCTCCTTCGCCACGGCCGCGACGATCTCCTTGCGGTCGGCCAGGAAGCGGGCCTTCTTCCCGCGCTCAGCCAGCGGCGCGATGAGGTCGGCCGAGGAGATGGTCTTGGCCGCGGTGCCGCCGGCGTAGTAGATCTCGGGCATCCAGAGCCGGTCCTCGGGGCGCAGGGCCGCGGCGAAGGCGGCGATGAAGTCGTCCTTGAGGAAGCGCGTCGGGGCGTAGCCGTGCGGCTGATAGACCGCCAGCACGCGCCCGGCGCAGTCCGCGGCCGCGGCCAGCGCGGCGCGCACCTTGTCGGGGTTGTGCGCGAAATCGTCGACCACCAGCACCCCGTCGGAGGTTCCCAGCCTCTCGAAGCGGCGCACGATGCCGCGATAGTCC
>MGUL01000091.1:14090-31089 GCA_001800005.1 Elusimicrobia bacterium RBG_16_66_12
CGGCGCCGCGCACCGCGCAGCCCTCGCCGAAGCCGAAAGTCCGGGAGCCCTCCCGGAACTCGGCCAAGGCCGGGGCGTCGCCGTTGACCACGAAGCGCCGGCTGAGGGAGCGGAAGGCGCGGAACATCTCTATCAGGACCGAGACTTCTTTATGATCCTTGCCGACGTTGAGCAGAGCGCCGATCTCGGGCTTGTAGCGCACCACGCTGCCGTCGCTTTCGTCGGCCTCGATGACGAGGAGGTCGCCGCTCCCGCGCGCGGCGTTGCCGAGGAGCCCGCCGTCCTCAAGCCGGCGCAGCGCGCCGCCGGTGATGATGGACGGAGAGCGTCCGCTCGCGGCGAGGATCTCGAAGATCATCGCCGTGACCGTGGACTTGCCGCTGGTGCCGGTGACGGCCAGCGTCTTGTGCTCGGCGACCAGCCCGGCCAAGTGGCCCGAGCGGTGGACGATCGGCACGCCCAGCGCTCGGGCCCGGGCGAGGTCGGCGTTGTCGTCCTCGATGGCGGTGGAGACCACGACGCGGGAGGTCCCGGCGTCGATGCCCGAGCCGTCCTGCGCGAAGAAGCGCACCCCCAGCCTCTCCAGCTTCGCGCGCAGCTCCGCGATCTCGCCGCGGTCGATCAGGCGGTCGGAGCCGGTGACCATCTCCCCGCCCATGGCGTGGAACTGCGCCAGGGCGCTCATGCCCACGCCGCCGATCCCGATGAAATGGAGTTTCTCTTGCCGCAAGCCCGTGTATTCTACCCCCTTTTTCGTAGAATGTGCCCGTGGCGACACTCGTCCTGAACGCCTCCCAACTCCTGACCATGGCCGGTTCCGACGGCCCGCGTGCGGGCCGGGAGAAAGGCGCGGTGAGCCTCTTCCGCGACGGCGCGGTCCTCATCGAGGACGGCAGGATCGTCACGGCCGGCCCCCGCGACGTGGTCCTGGCCCATCCGTTGGCCTCGGGCGCGCGGCGGCTGAGCGCCGAGGGGCGCGTGGTGACCCCCGGCTTCGTCGACGCGCACACCCATCCCGTCTTCACCGCGCCCCGGCTGGACGATTTCGAAGCCCGCGTCGGCGGCGCCGGCTACCGGGACCTCGCGGCCCGGGGCGGCGGCATTCTGTGGACGGTCAACGGGGTGCGCGGCGCCTCCGAGGCGGACCTGGCGGCCGGCTTGAGCCGTCGGGCTTTCGATTTCCTCGCCTGCGGCACCACCACGCTCGAGGCCAAGTCGGGCTACGGCCTCGATCTCGACAACGAACTGAAGCTGCTGCGCGCGATCAGGACCGTCGCCGCGCGCGGGCCCCTGGAGATCGTGCCGACCTTGCTCGGCGCGCACGCGGTGCCGCCCGAGATGAAGGGCCGCAAGGACGAGTACGTCGCGCGCGTCTGCTCCGAGATGATCCCGCGCGCCGCAGCCGAGGGCCTGGCCCGCTTCGTCGACCTTTTCTGCGAGGACGGCTATTTCGACCTCGCGGACCTCGCGAAGATCGCGTCAGCCGGGGCCTCGGCCGGACTGGGGCTTAAGGTCCACTCCGAGCAGCTGACCCGCATGGGGAGTCTGTCCTCCGCGGTGAAGCTTCATGCGGTCTCCGTCGATCATCTCGACCACGCGAACGAGGATGATGTCTCGGTTCTGGCGGCGTCTCGCACCGTGGCATGTCTGGTGCCCGGCTCCAACTACTTCCTCGGCAAGCCTTATCCGCCCGCGCGTCGCCTGCTCGACGCGGGGGCGGCCGTGGCCCTGGCCACGGATTTCAATCCCGGGACCTGCCCCTGCTGGGACATGCGCGCGATCATGTCCATCGCCTGCACGCAGATGAAGATGACGCCCGGCGAGGCGATGGTCGCCGCCACGGTGAACGGCGCGCACGCGGCCGGGCTGGGCAAGACCCACGGCACGCTCGAGCCGGGCAAGGCTGCCGACCTCGTCTGCCACGACGCCGAGGACTGGCGCGAGATCGCCTATTACTTCGGCGCTCCGCGGACGCGCTGGACCATGAAAAGGGGGGAGGTCGTCGCTTCGCTCTCGTGAAAGTCCTCCTCTTCGACATCGACGGCACCCTCATCCGCGCGGGAGGCTCGGGACGCAAGGCCCTCAACCGCGCGGCGCATGTCCTCTACGGCCATAAGAAGGCCTGCTCCGAACTGACCCTGGCCGGCCGCACGGACCTGTACAACTTCGGCCAGGCCTACCGGAAGGCGACGGGCAGGAAGCCCACGCGCGCGGCCGTCGAGCGCCTCCATCAGGAGTATCTCAAGCATCTCCCGTATTATGTCCGGTCTTCGATCCGGTGCGGGGATTATCACATCCCGCCGGGGCTGAGGACGCTGCTCAAACATCTCAGTCGAGATAAAAACATCCTCCTGGGTCTCGGCACCGGAAACATGGAGAAGGGCGCGCGCATCAAGCTGGAGCCCTCCGGCTTCAACGTCTATTTTCTGTTCGGGGGGTATGGCTCGGATTCGTTCCACCGTCCTGCCTTGTTGAGGAAGGCCGTCGTTCGTGCCCGAAAGCTGGCCCGCGAGCCGTTCCGTCCCGATGATGTCTATGTGATCGGCGATACGCCGCTGGACGTGGCCGCCGGCAAGAAGGCGGGCTTCAAGACCATCGCCGTCGGCACCGGCTTCGCCGAGTGGAAGGACCTCGTGGCCTCCAAGCCCGATCACCTGGCCCGGGATTACCGGAATCTCAAAAGATGGCGCTTATTGTTCCAGCTGAGTTGAGGAATGGCGAGCTCATTGCGGGAATGTGATTGAAAATGCAAGAGAAAAAACTATTTTCCTCCAGCGTTGGAGGAAAATTAAAAAAAGTGATTCTAAATACTGCATTTTCTCGTAAGAGGGTCACCGTTGGTCGGGTGGAGTTGGTCTTCGTGACCGGCATTGGTTCCGGAGTAAGTTAGGATAGGCGCGTCAGGGTTTCTCGACCTGACAAGGAGAGGAACATGAAGCTCGTCGAATGCGTCCCCAATTTCTCGGAAGGCCGCGACAAGGCGAAGGTGGCACTGGTGGTCGACGCCGCCAAGTCGGCGGGCGTGACCATTCTTGACGTGGAAACGGACGTCGATCACAACCGCTGCGTGCTGTCGTTCGTCGGCGAGCCGGAGGCATGCGTGGAGGCGTGCTTCCGTGTCGCTAAAAGATCCATCGAACTCATCGACCTGAACACCCACAAAGGCGCTCATCCGCGCATGGGTGCCGTCGATGTGATCCCCTTCATCCCAGTCAAAGACGTGACCATCGCCGAATGTGTGAAGCTCGCCGAGAAGCTCGGCGCGCGCATCGGCACGGAGCTCTCTATCCCGGTCTATCTTTACGACCACGCGGCGAAAAAGCCGGAACGTAAGGATCTGGCGAACGTGCGCAAGGGTCAGTTCGAGGTATTGAGAGATGTCATCGGCAAAGACGAGACCCGCACGCCCGATTTTGGTCCGAACAGGATCCATCCCACGGCGGGAGCCGTGGCGGTGGGGGCCCGGCAGCAGATCGTGAACTTCAACCTCAACCTCGACACCGCGGACATGGCGGCCGGCAAGGACATCGCCAGGCGCGTCCGCGCCTCCGGGGGCGGCCTTCCCGCCGTCCGCGGCAAGGAGATCGCCCTCGAGGCGAGACGCCAAGTCCAGATCTCGACCGTTCTGACGGACTACAAGACGACCTCGATGAAGAAGGTCATCGATGAGACCGGCCGCCTGGCGGCCGAGCACGGCGCCAAGGTCAAGACGACCGAGATCGTCGGCCTATTGCCGCGCGAGGCCCTGCTCGATTTCGCGCTGGAGTCGCTGCGTCTGGAGAACTTCGACTCCAAGGTTCAAATATTAGAGAACCGCCTGGAGGCCGTTGGCGCCCTGGGCGCTCCTCCGGACTGGAAGAAGGCGGGGAGCATCGTGGCCGGCGCCCTGGCCAGCACCGACGCGACGCCGGGCGGTGGTTCCGCGGCCGCGGTCGTGGCGGCGATGGCCTGCGGCCTGGGCGAGATGGCGCTCGGCATCACGCTCAAGTCCAAGAAGCTCGACGAGGCCAAGCGCGGCCCACTGGGCCGGGCTCTGCTGGGCCTGGGCGAGAGGCGCGGGCGTTTCGAGGCCCTGGCCGCCGACGACGCGGCCGCCTTCGACAAGTTCATGTCCGCCATGTCCCTTCCCAAGGATGATCCGGCCCGCCTGGCGCGGATGCAAGAAGCCCTGGTCCACGCCGCGCGGGTGCCGCTGCGCACGGCCCAACTCGCGGCCGAAGCTCTCGCCATTGCGAAGGAGGCGGCGCCTCTGGCGGGGCAGGCCGTCGCCTCGGACATCAACTGCGCGATGCACCTGATGCGCTCCGCGGCGCTGTGCGCGGGGGAGAACGTGCGCATCAACCTGGGCGGCATCAAGGACGCCGCCGTCGCCGGCGAGCTCAAGGAGACGCTTGACAAGACGCTCGCCTGCGCATGAACCTGCCGGAACATTCCCATCGGAATGGGGTCTCACCACGATGAACAGAACGACTGCCGTGGCCGTCGCCCTGCTTTGCGTCCTGCCCGCCGCCGCCCAGGCCCCCGCGGCCTCCGATGCGGACGTCTTCGCGCTGGCCCTGCATCGCCGCGTCGCCGGCGGCGCCAACGTGATGACCTCGCCCTACAGCCTGCGCCAGGCCCTGGGCATGGCCTACGTCGGGGCGGCGGGGCAGACGCGCGCGGAGATGGCTCGCGTGCTGGGCGCCGGGCCCGCGTTCGAGTCCGACGAGAAAGAGCGCCGGAAGTCACTCGAGGCCGCGAACGGCCCCGCGACCTTAAAAGTCGCCAACGCGCTTTTCCTCAAGGAGGGCTATGCCCTTCTGCCCCTCTTCATCCAGACGGTGCGGGAGAGTTTCGCGGCGGACGTGTTCGTGCGGAAGTTCGGTCCGGAGGCCGTCGCCGAGATCAACGCTTGGGCCCGGAAGGCGACGAACGGGAAGATCCCCGCGATCCTCGGCGAGCTCGCCGAGGACGACCGGGCGGTGCTTCTCAACGCGGTGTATTTTAAGGGGAGTTGGGTCACGGCCTTCCCGAAGGAGAAGGCGGGATCGGTGAAGAGGGGGCGTAGGAGCAGCGGAGGCCCGTTCCCCGAGACGTTCCATCCGACAAAGGGGAAGCCATTCCCCGTGGAGCTGATGTCGGTTCACGAGAGCTTCGCGTATGCCGAGGCACCCGGCTGGCAGGCGGTGCGCCTGCCATATAAGGGCGGGCGCTTGGCGATGATCGCGGTCCTGCCCGCCGCGGATTCCTCAATGGCCTCTTTCCGCGAGAATCTGGACGCCCCGGTGTGGCGGAGCCTGCGCAGTGAGCTGTTGATGCCGCGCCAGGGCCTGGTCGCGATCCCGAGGTTCACCTTCGCGGAGACTTACGAGATGAAGGCACCGCTGGGCCAGCTCGGGATGAACCTTCCCTTCGACCGGGTCCGCGCGGACTTTTCGAAGATGTCGAAGCCCGGGGACGTCCGGGAAGAGCTTTACATCAGCAAGGTCGTGCAGAAGACCTTCGTCGCGGTGGACGAGGAGGGGACCGAAGCCGCTGCCGTCACCTCGGTGTTGATGGGCGTCCGGGGGGCGTCGATGCGGCGCGATGAGCCTTTTCGCTTTGTCGCGAACCGTCCTTTCCTGTTCGTGATCGAGGAGGTCCGCAGCGGGACGATTCTCTTCATCGGCGAGGTCCATGATCCGCGTTGAGGCGCCGGGGCGTTCAGGCTAGCGACTTCTTGAGCAGCGGCGGGGCGATGAAGGTGGTCACGATGACCATCGCCACCACGGCCGCGTAGAGCGCGGGCGTGACGATCCCGGCCGTCAGTCCGATCTGCGCGAAGATGAGGCCGACCTCGCCGCGCGGGATCATGCCGAAGCCGACGCTCCAGCGGTCGACCCCCCTCTCCCGCACCGCGAGGGCGCTGACGACCTTGCCGACGATGGCCGCTACGATCAGGAGCGCGGCCAGGTCCAGCATGGCCCGGTTCTCGGCGATGAAGGGGTTGAAGCTGGCGAGGTCGACCTTGGCGCCCACCATCACGAAGAAGACGGGGGCGAAGATGTCCACCACGGGGCGGACCGTCTCGTCGATGTCCTCCTTCTTGTCGGTGCGCGCCAGCAGAAGGCCCGCGGTGAAGGCGCCCACGATCATCGCCGTGCCCAGGGCGTGCGCCGCCAGGGACAGGGCGAAGGCGAAGCACACCGCCGCCCCCACCAGGCCGCCGCGCACGCGCATGCGATGGACGACCTTTACCAGGGCGTGCGACAGATGCGGCCCGAGCCAGAACGCCGCCGCCAGGAACCCGGTCGAGAGGAGAATCGTCTTGCCCACGGCCAGCCACTGCAGGGAGCCGGAGAGCGCGATGCCCTGCACGGCGGCGAGGATCACGATGCCCATCACGTCATCGATCACGGCCGCCCCAATGATGATCTGCGCCTCGGGGGCGGAGAGCTTGCCCATGTCGGAGAGCACGCGGGCCGTGATGCCGACGCTGGTGGCGGTCAGCGCCGCCCCTACGAACACGGCCTCCATGCCCGGATGACCCAGGGCCGTCATCAGGCCCCAGCCCAGGGCGAAGGGCGCGACCACCCCGACCGTGGCGACGGCCAGGGAGGTCGGCCCCGCCTTCAGGAGTTGGCCCAGGTCGCTGTGGATGCCGGTCTCGAAGAGCAGCAGGATGACGCCGACCTCGCTCATCAGCCCGAGGATGGGGTCGCTGGGCTTGAAGAAGGAGATCAGGCCCGTGCCCAGGATCACCCCGCCCACCAGCTCGCCCAGGACCGCGGGCTGGCCCAGGCGCTCCGCGATCTCTCCGAATATCTTCGCGGAGAAGATGATGAGAAGGAGTTGGGCGAGGAAGCGGACGATCTCGGCGTCGTGCATCAGGCCGCGACTTTGCCCATCAGGCGCTCTTTGAGGCCCTCGAACTGACGCCACATCTCAACCGGCATGTGCGAGCCGAACTTCATGAAGAAGGCCTTCACGCCGTCGAGCTCAAGGGTCCACTCGTCGTTCTTGACCTCGAGGAGTTTGTCCAGCGTCGCGCCGGGCAGGTCCAGCCCGGTCAGGTCGAGGGCGTCCTTGGTCGGCAGCCAGCCGATGGCGGTCTTGCGGGCCTTGCCCTCGCCGCGGGCTCTAGCCAGGATCCACTCCAGCACGCGGAGGTTCTCGCCGTAGCCGGGCCACATGAACTTGCCGTTCTCGTCCTTGCGGAACCAGTTGACGTGGAAGATCTTCGGCGGGCGGGGGATCTTGGTCCCCATGTCGATCCAGTGTCCGAAGTAGTCTCCCATGTTGTAGCCGCAGAACGGGAGCATCGCCATCGGGTCGCGCCGGACCTCTCCGACGGCGCCGACAGCCGCGGCCGTGCGCTCGGAGGCGACGGTCGCGCCCACGTAGACGCCGTGGTTCCAGTCGAGCGATTCGAAGACCAACGGGGCCAGGCGCTCTCGGCGCCCGCCGAAGATCACGGCCGAGATCGGAACGCCTTGCGGGTCCTCCCAGCGCGGGGAGATTGTCGGGCACTGCCCGGCCGGGGCGGTGAAGCGGCTGTTCGGGTGCGCGGCGAGGACGGGCTTGCCGTTCTCGTCCTTCAGGCCCGGCCTCCAGACCTTCGCCTCCCAGGAGGTCCCTAAGGCGGGCGGCGCGCCGTCGCCGTCCTCCCACCACACGGAGAGGTCGTCGCCGAGGAGCACGTTCGTGAAGATGGTGTTCTTCCTCATCGTGGTCATCGCGTTCGGGTTGGTCTTGGAGTTGGTGCCCGGGGCCACGCCGAAGAAGCCGGCTTCGGGGTTGCAGGCCCACAGGCGGCCGTCGGAGCCGACGCGCAGCCAGGCGATGTCGTCGCCGACGGTCCAGATCTTGTAGCCCTTGGCCTTCAGTCCCTCGGGAGGGATCAGCATGGCCAGGTTCGTCTTGCCGCAGGCCGAGGGGAAGGCGGCCGTCACGTACTCGACCTTGCCGTCCGGGTGCTCGACGCCCAGGATCAGCATGTGCTCGGCCAGCCAGCTCTCCTTGCGCGCCTGCCAGGAGGCGATGCGCAGGGCCAGGCATTTCTTGCCGAGCAAGGCGTTGCCGCCGTAGGCCGAGCCCACCGACCAGATCGTGTTGTCCTCCGGGAAGTGTAGGATCATGCGGTGCTTGACGTCGAGGTCCGCCTTGGAGTGCAGGCATTTCGTGAACTCGCCGTCGGTCCCCAGTTGGTCGAGGACCTTCCGGCCGACGCGGGTCATGATGCGCATGTTCAAGACGACGTAGACGGAGTCGGTCAGCTCCACGCCGATCTTCGAGAAAGGCGAGCCGACCGGGCCCATCGAGAAGGGCACGACGTACATGTTCCGGCCTTTCATGGAGCCCTTGAAGAGGGAGCCGGCCTTCGCGTAGCCGTCCTCCGGGGACATCCAGTTGTTGGTCGGGCCCACGTCCTCGGGGCTCTTGGCGCAGATGTAGGTCAGATGCTCGGTGCGCGCCACATCGTTGGGGTTGGAGCGGCTGTAGAAGGAACCGGGATAGCGCTGCTGGTCCAGCGGGATGAAAAAGCCGCGCGCGACGGCGCGGCTCTCCAAGACCTTCTTCTCCGCGTCGGAGCCGTCCACCCAGATGATCGCGTCCGGCTGGCAGAGCGCGGCCATCTCGTCGACCCAGGCCTTCAGTTTGGCGTTTTTGCAATCGTTCATAGGCGCATTCTATCACGCTCACGGGGGACAGATGTTGACCTAGGTCAATCCCCCCTTTAGGGGGATTGAGTTCCATAGCTCCTAAGTTAATTCCAAATGGCGTAATATAACGCATCTATTCTCGTTTTTGACCCCGACTGGCAGGAATCCCGGCTGGCTCAGACTCTTCGTCCGGCGCGACACAGAACCCCCGCAATCTCCGACGGGGTGGCGATTCTCGCCTCGGAAGCCGATTTGGCGCATTCTATTGAGGTTCCAGAATTAACTTAGGAGCTATGAGCGCAGACCCGCCTGGCCTTCGAACTCCTTATAATTATCGTAGCCGTCCTTGGGGAGTTTGCGGATGCGTGGCTTAGGGAGAGCCTCGCGGAGCCCGTCTTCCCGGCTCTTCTCTTCCAGGAATTCAGAGAGGCTTCGACGCAGCAGATCATACTCCGCGCGCAATCCAACGACATTCGGATCCACTGCGGTCCAGACCACCCAGTGATCCTTCGTCTGGGTATAGTGCACGATCTCGCTCGCTGGTGGCGCGGCGCGCAGGATGAAAGAGCCCGGTGGCCAGGTATCTGAGACAGATTCCCTACCGACGCGTATCCCCGCCGCAGACCATGCGGCCTGCGCTCGCTTTGCCGCGTCCTCGATGGACGCGCCCGCGCCGGGTGCGGTCTTGGGGATGATCTCCAACCGCATCGTGAGCTGTGCGGGAAAATCAGCGGGGCCTTGAAGCGATTGGTATGGCTCATTGCGGGGGAACAGGATCGAATCCCGATCTCGGCCGATAAGGACGACCTCGTTGTCGCCGTCCCGGTAAGAGCGAACACGCATCCACTGATAGAAAAGAAAGGATTCCCCGGACTCGGCCATGAAGCGCCGCTGTATGGGATTAGAATCCGTGATGATGCGATAATCAGCCGGGCGCCAATCAGAGGCGAGGACGGGATTTGCCGACATCGTCGCGAAAAGCGACACCACCGCAAGCGGAAGCCCGTACTGTAATATGAATTTCAAGCGTGCATTCCGTCTAAACCCGCCTCATGAATAAACTCAGGGGGGACATAGGTTTCTCCGGACGGGGGGCGATTGAGGGCCCTGGAGAGGAACTGACTCCTCCGACACCTTCTGCTGAGATTCTAATTCAACGGTCTTTCCACCCAAAAGAGTCGCAGGACCCAACGCTGCGCAGGCAGAAGCTCCAACGGCATTTCCCCGAAAGGCCTATATTATACGATAGCGTGATGAGGCTCCCCGGAATGGACCTTCCGCTCGGCACGATCTGGTGCATCGGCAGCAACTACGCGGAGCACGCCAGGGAGATGGGCGTCGTGCCGCCGGCGTCTCCCACCGTCTTCCTGAAGCCCGCCTCCGCGGTTCTCCTCTCCGGGGGGACGCTGTTCCTCCCGGCCGATTCCCGGCGCGTCGACCACGAGGTGGAGCTGGTCGTGGCCCGCGCGAAGGACGAGAGCCTGCTGATGGCCGTCGGCGTGGACTTCACCGCGCGCGACATCCAGGAACGCGACAAGGCCAAGGGTCTGCCCTGGACCTCGGCCAAGGGCCGTCCCGGCTTCGCGGCCCTGGGCCCGTTCGTGCCGGCGAAGTTCCCCGTCGAGTTCTCGGTTTCGGTCAACGGCCGGGTCCGGCAGAAGGGCTCGAGCGTCGAGATGATCTTCTCCGTGGAGAAGATCCTCGGGCATTTGGAGACGGTCTACGGGATGGGGCCGGGGGACATCGTCTACACCGGGACTCCGGCGGGCGTCTCTCCGCTGGCTCCGGGCGACCGTGTCGAGGCCGTCCTGGGCGGCGGCGTCAGCCGCCTGGCCGTCGCCGTCTCCCACCCCGCCTGATCAGCGCGGCTTGCGGATCAGCCAGACGCGCGCGCCGCGGCCGCCGAGGGATTCCGCAGGCGGCTCCAAGCGGGGCCTCTGCTCGACATGCTGGCGGCGCGCCTCGGCCTCGACGGCCGGCGCGAGGTAGCGATAAAGGGAGAGGGTCGTGACCTTCCCGTCGCGGCCGGCGGCCTCCCCGCCCAGGCCGCGCAGGAGGAAATAGGTCATCAGGCCGTGCCGCGCTCGCGGGTGCGAGGCGCTGACCTGGTCGCCCCCCGACGCGGAGAGGACCACGACGTTCTCCGGAACGGGAGCCGACTTGACCGCGACGAGAGGGCGGATGCCGGGCTGGAGCACCGAGCGCCCGCCCGACCCGGAGAAGCAGGAGTCGAGGGCGACGAGGACCTCCGCGCCGGACAAGCGGCCCAAGGAGGCGTAGAGGTCCTTAAGGGGGAAGCCCTTCGTCTCGGGATAGGCGGGGTCGCCGTCATACGGGACCAGATGGGTCTCGCCGGACTTCGGATCGACGGCGCCGTGCCCCGAGTAGTAGATGAACACCCGGCTTCCGCCGCCGGAGGCGCGGTCGGCCAGCCAGGGACCGAGGTAGGTGGAGAGGTCCGAGCGGCCGGCGCGTTCGTCCTTGAGGAGGACGACGTTCTCCGGTTTAAAGCCCATGGACTCGGTCAGGTAGGAGTAGACCGTCTGGGCGTCGCGGGCCGCGTACTCGACGCCCTTGACGTCCCGATACTTCTCCAGGCCGACGACCACGGCGAAAGCCCGCGGGTCCGGCGGCGTGCGGGCGGGCGGGGGCTGGTCCACGTCGACGGCCTCCGGAGCGGCTGGGCGGCCCTTCAGGACGAGCTCGCGCAGGGGACCCGCCGCCTGCCCCATCTTCACGGGAAGGGGGACTTCGGCGAAGCCGTAGCGGCCTTTCGCGTCGGAGGCGGAGAGCGAGACGGGGAGGGCCGATCCCGGCGCGGCGCGCTTGTTGACGAAGAACTCGAAGACGGCCTCCTTCGACTCGCCGGGGGCGATGTCTCCGAGCTCCGCGGAAGGCTCTCCGGCCATGAAGAGGTCCTGGCCGCCCAGCCTCAGCGCCGCGCTCGCCTGGACGGCGCGCGCGCTGCCCGCGTTGCGCACGGAGACCGACAGGCGGGCGGTCTCTCCCGGCTTGAGGGCGCCGCCTTCCAGGGCTGCGGCTCCCAACTCCAGCGCCGGCCTCTTCGGGGCGGACGCCTCGAAGTCCAGCAGGATCGGTTCCGTGTCGAAGCCGTTGCCCTCGGTCACCGACGCCAGGGCCTGGAGCCTCCCTCCCGGGGAGCCTTCCGCGACGGAGAACAAGACGAGCTTGGTCGCCGAGCCCTTCTTGGGGATGTCGCCGAAGGCGACTTCCGCGGGCAGGGAGACCCCCGGCGCCGAGGCGCGCACGTCGAGCCTCAGGCGCACGGCGTAGGCGTCTCCGGGCCCGGCGTTCGATACGGTGACGGAGATCCCCGCGCGCCCATCGGCGTCCTCTTCGGCGTCGGTGAGACGGATGTCGGCGGTCAGGTTGGCCGGCGCCTTGGGTTTCGGCACGGCCGCGGGCGCCTCCTCGGGGCGCACGGAGACGCGCCGGTTGTCGGCGTCATAGGCGTAGCGCTCTCGTCCGTTGATCGAGTGCACGAAGATCTTGGCGACGCTCCAGTCCCAATCCTTGGTGAGCTCGAAATCGAGGTCCACGGTCCTCTTCGGCTCGTCGAGCGTCACGAAGCGGACGCAGCCGGAGACGTCGGTCGGGGAATGGTAGCGGAGGCCGTCGGCCAGGAACTGCTGCCGTTTGAGGCGGAGGGTCTCCCCGGTCTGCTCATCCTTGACGAGGAAGGCTCCCCCGCCGGAGCGGGACTTCCCGGAGAGGAAGCCGGAGACCACCGACACGAAGGTGTCCTTGAACTCCGTGACCTCGGCCCGCCCGGGCTCGCCCGAGGGGGGCGGGAGCGCCGGCTTCGGCTGCGTGTAGACGGGCGACGGGGCTCGGACCGCCGCGTTCATCCGGCGGGCATCCTCGACGTCCTTGGCGTAGGCGGCGTCGTGCCGCCTCTTGAACTCGAGCCACTGCTCCTCGCGGACGAAGTGGATGGCCGGCGGCAGCGAGTAGCGCACGACCGTCTTCTGCGGCGCGGGGGCGGTCTTGGCGGCGTCCGCCGCGGCGGCGTGGAGAGCGATGAGATGAAGGGCCGGGAGGATGAGGTTCATGGTCATCGCCAGTGTAGCAGGACTCCAGGCCTCCGACAAGGCTGGCGGCGCGTCTGGACCGCAGGGCCCAAACCGAGTAGGCCTTCCGAACGTTTCTCCGCTAGGGCCATTTCCAGGCCGGGAAGGGCCGTAAGGCCCCCGCGGAGGTTCCCAGCCTCCTTCTATACTGGGTTCATGACTAAGACCATCCTCGCTCGCTTGACGCTGGCCGCCTTCGCAGCCACCCTTCCGGGGTCCGCCGCTTGGGCCCAGACCGTCGCGAGGGTCGTGCCCGCCGCGGTCTCCGCCGCCGGCGTCTCCGGCGCGGTCGCGGTCCCCCTGCGGGCGCCCGCGCTTTCCGTCAGCGCGCCCTCAGCTCTTCCCATGCCGGACGCGGCTCCGCTTTCCGCCGTCACGCTCCCCGCTCTTCCGATACCGACACCGATGCCGAGCGCGGTCCCGCTGTCCGCCGGCAGCGCGCGCGCCTCGGACGCTGCCGTCTCGGTCCAGGATTCCCTGAAGAACGCCTCCCGCGACATGGCGCCGCTTCCATCCCCGGGAGGCGGCTCCCGGCACTTCGACGGCGCGGGCTCGCGAGGCGGCGCGTCGGGCGACGGTTCCAACGCCCTGGCCAAGCGCACCGGTCTCGTCCCGGCGCCCGCGCCGGCGCAGGCGCCCGTCCTGGCGATGACTCGCGCCTTCTTCCCCGGCGTGCGCAAGATCCGCCTGGCCGTCGACACCTCCGACGCGGTGGCCGTCGTCGGCGCCGCCCTGCGCGGCGGCTATATGATCGCGGCCACCGTCGGCCGCGGCACGGACCAGGGTCACAACACGATGGGCACGCTGATGCGCGTCTCGCTGCCCTCCACGGAAGACGGCAAGTTCACCGTCGTCATGGAGCCCATCCGCCCCGTCAAGATCACCGGCTACGCGAAGGAGGAGGGCGGCATCCCGGCCGCGAAGGTCTCCTACCCCGACACCACCGCGAGCAGCCCGGAGCGCCTCAAGGAGCTCTCCTCCGTCGCGGTCCACATCCTGGACCAGTTCGCCTCCCTCGACCCGGAGATCGACGCGGACGTCGTGCGCGACGCGCTCGCGGAGACGAACGCGCATCGCCTGACCAACCTGCTGGCGCAGGAGCTCCCCTTCTCCGACGAGGTTAAGCAGCGCCTGCTCGCGTCGCCTTCCATCGAATCCCGCCTGCAGACCGTCGTCCTCGAGATGATGGGCCACTTCAAGGAGAAGTCGGCCAAGGCCTCCGACCAGGCCGAGGAGGGGAAGAAGGGCAACATCGACACGCCCGAGGGGTTGAAGGCCAAGATGCAGGCCATCGGCATGCCGGAGGCGATCCGCGAGATCGCGCGCAAGGAGTTCGACAAGCTGTCGAAGATGAACCCGAAGGACCCCGAGGCGCAGAAGCTGCGCGGCTACATCGAGTGGCTCACCGACGTGCCGTGGGGCCAGCGCACGGAGGACAATTTCGACATCGCCCGCGCGAAGGCCATCCTGGACCGCGATCACGCGGGCCTGGAGAAGGTCAAGGAGCGCGTGCTGGAGTTCCTGGCCCTGCGCAAGAAGACCGGCTCCAAGAAAGGCGCGATCCTCGCCTTCACGGGGCCCCCGGGAGTCGGCAAGACCTCGATCGCCGGCGCCATCGCCCAGGCCCTCGGTCGCAGGTTCGTGCGCCTCTCCATGGGCGGCGTCCATGACGAGACGGCCCTGCGCGGCCACGGCCGGACCTACCTCGGCTCGATGCCCGGCGAGATCATGCGCCAGATGAAGGCGGCCGGGGTGGTCAATCCTCTCATGCTGCTCGACGAGGTCGACAAGATCGGCCGCAACGGCAACCAGGGCGACCCGACCGCGGCCCTGCTCGAGATCCTCGACCCGGCCCAGAACAACACCTTCCGCGACCGCTATCTGGACGTGCCCTACGACCTCTCCGAGGTGCTGTTCGTGGTCACCTCCAACGAGCTCTCCAACATCCCGGAGCCCCTGCGCGACCGCATGGAGATCATCGAGTTCGACGGCTACACCACGCTCGAGAAGCTCGCCATCGCCGAGAAGCACATCATCCCGCAGAAGCTGGACGTGACCGGCCTCAAGCCCGCGGAGGCCTCCCTGACGAAGGGCGCGATCCGCCGCATCATCGAGGGCTACACGATGGAGGCCGGCGTGCGCAGCCTCCGCGAGAAGATCGAGGCCGTGCTGCGCAAGATCTCGGCCTGGACCGAGACGCGCGGCGAGAAGGCCCCGGGCCTGGTGGACGAGGACGCCGTCGAGAAGTACCTCGGCGTGCCGCGCTTCTCTCCCCGCGAGACGGCGCAGAACGGCGTCGGCGTGGCGACCGGGCTGGCGGTCAACGCCTATGGAGGCAGTACGCTCAACGTCGAGGTCTCCCGCGAACCCGGCTCGGGCCAGCTGAAGCTGCGCAAGCAGTTCGGCGACGACATCGAGGACTCGGCCAAGAACGCCTACAAGTACGTCAAGCAGCACGCGGCCGCGCTCGGCCTGGCGGACTTCGACTTCACGAAAATCGACCTCGACATCAACATCACCCCGGCCGGCAAGGTGGACGGCCCCTCGGCCGGCGGCCTGATGGTGACCGCGATCGTCAGCGCGCTGACGGGGCGTCCCGTCCGGGCCGGACTGGCGATGACCGGCGAGATCACGATGCGCGGCGACATCCTGCCGATCGGCGGCCTGAAGCAGAAGGTGATGGCCGCCCACCGCATGGGCTACACGATGGTGATCTTCCCGTTCGCCAACCTCAAGGACATCGAGGACATCCCGGCCGAGGTCAGGAACGGGATCACGCTGAAGGCCGTGAAGAACTACGGCGAGATCTTCCCGGAAGCGCTGGAGCCCGCGGCGCCTTAAGTACGCGTCCTAACGGCGCGTGGAAGCGGAGCTTCTGCGCGTCATCGCACGCTATGCGGCGGCCGACTCGACTCGGAGCAGCCGCATGAACGCTCCCAGCATCGGAAGGGAGGGCTTCCTGGAGCCGGCGATGAGCCGATGGACCGCTTGCCGCGAGACGTTCATCCGTTCCGCGGCTTTCGAGCGGTTCAAGACCCGGAGGTGGGCGCGCAGGATGGCGACCACGGCCTCTTCGTCGCCGACGGAGATCGCCTGCAAGACCGCCTTCTTGATGAACTTCGGGTCGCGAAGCTCCGTGCTCGGGTCGTAATCCCGCGCCGTCGATCCGGGACGCAGCTCAAAGGGCCTCCCGAGCCAGGATGTCCCTCGCTTTTCGGATGTCGCGGCTTTGGCCATCTTTATCACCTCCCAGCAGAAGCAGGATCGTGCGGCCCTGTGTGTCGACCGCGTAGGCGAAATAGGCCCGCAAGCCGTTCTTCCACCGCAGTTCGAAAAGGCCGCCACCCAGGCACTTGGCGTCTCCGAAGTGATCGTCATGCCGGACGCGGTCGAGCCGGTCGTTGACGAGCGCGCGGAGGCGTTCCGAGAGCGAGGCCGCCCATTCGTGGAACTCGGCGGTGGCCCGGACGTTTATAGTGTAACCATATGGCTACACTTTGTCAAGGGGATCCTCGGCCATATCCGCATATACGATCTGCCCCCCGAAAAAGTTCCATGCGGAACAATCCCACCCCTGACCGCGTATATCTTGGGTGGAAGCCGCTGTCCGGGCGGGCTACCGCCCGCGCGACGCGGCGGCGCGGTTCCGGTGCAAGGACTGCGGGGGGAGCCGCTTCGTTCCGTTCTCCTGCAAGCGGCGCATGGCGTGCCCGTCGTGCGACGCCAAGCGTGCGGTGCTGGAAAGTGGCCACGCACTTGAAGACCTACTTCCTGATGTCCCCTACCGCCAATGGGTGTTCGTGCTCCCCAAGCGCCTCAGGTATTTCATCCACCGCGATCCACGGCTGATCGGGGCGATCGCCGAGGTGTTCGCGCGGACTTTGACCGACTTCCTCCGCAAGAAATCAAGAGCACCCCAGGGCGCGGCTCCAGCTCAGTTCCACGCGATCCAGTGTTTCGGCTCCAGCGTGAACCTGCATGTTCATGTGCACGCGGCGCTGTCGGACGGCTGCTTCGGCTTCGAGGGGGGAGTCCTGCGTTTCTATCCCGTGCCCCGGCCGTCGGTGGTGGATCTGACCCAGCTACTTGAAATCCTGCGTAAGAGGGTCTTCCGCCGGATGCTGAGGATGGGGACCGGGCGGCGCTTCAGCGGCTGCTGCTGTATTTCCTGAGGCCGGCGGTGTCGCTCAAGAAGCTCACTTATAAGCCCGAGTCACCACTTGATACCGAATGAGACCCTCTTGCACTCACCAAGGAAAGAGACTAAGCTGAGGGGGTGAGAGGGTT
>MGUL01000091.1:31120-31428 GCA_001800005.1 Elusimicrobia bacterium RBG_16_66_12
TTCGCAGTGATTCTTCTCGCCGCGACTCTGGCCCACGCTGGATTGCCGTCGTTGCCGGAGATTCCAGAGACGCTGCCCCCCCGCGTCAAACAGATTCTAATCGCTGAGCGCGAGGTGTTGTCTCGACGCAGACAGGAGCTCAAGGTGGAAGGCGAACAGGCCACCCGCGACTGCGCCAAGATACTCATAGGCTCCGAGAAGCACCGCGGTTGTCTTGACCATCACGAGCGATGGCTTGCCGAGGTGCAGGTCTTGCGCCGCGGGGTGGGCAAGCTTCTCGATGTGATCGATGATGCCGCGGGCGCCCC
>MGUL01000091.1:31452-41091 GCA_001800005.1 Elusimicrobia bacterium RBG_16_66_12
GCGTCCCCGCCCGTTGGGGCCCCCGATGCGCAAGCGGCGTGCGTGCGTGCATTCCACGATGACTTCTCGACGTCCTGGCGCCTCAACCGAGGATCCTGGACCCAAGGATGCCGGAGCGGATTGAGCTCCGATGACGTGCTCCGTCGCCATCAACGCGCGTTCATCGAATCTTGCTCCCAACGTTTTCTCTCGAAGGCGCAGTCCTCCGGCTTGAAGTCTTTCGAAGTCCAAGCTTACTGTGCGCGAGGGGTCGGCGGAGAAGAGAAATTGGCAGCGCTCGCGAAAGCAGCTCAGCATCCCCAGGAGGACGGCTCCGCGGGCGTCAACCCCTCGCCCCGCCTGGGCGCCGGGGGCAAGTCGCTCGTGGTCACGGCTGTGGGGGTGGCCCGGAAGCAGTGGCAGCCCGATGCCTGCCTCGCGAATCTGCTGGCCGATTTCCAGTACGATGACATGGGCCGCGAGAAATACGTCAAATGGGACTTTGAGTTCTATTCCCCGTCGACGGATAGCCGGAACTTCACGGTCAACTTCAACAACTTCAGCGGCAACACCCCGAACACGGCGAGGACCGGGAACGCCCCGCCCGTCTGCATCACCAAGATGGGCATCGACAGCGACGAGGCTATCGCCATAGGAATGAAGAATGGTCTGACATCCGGCCTTGCGGTCGCGGTCTTTCTGGAACTCATGATGGTGACCGACGCCCGGATCGGCCACAGATGGGACGCCGTCATATTCGAGAAATTTCAAAAATTGCGCGGGAAAACAATCTGGCGTATCAACACCAAGGAGAAGCATGTGTTGATCGACGCCGACACCGGCGAAATACTCGGACGAATAGAGTAATCCGCTCTCCCAAGCGGCTCCATCTAAATCCCAAACCTCTCAAGAGTCCCCGGCCCCCTCCTTGGCCACGCTTCAGCCACAAAGGCGTCCCCCCCGTTCGTTGAAAAAAGTCAGTAAAATACAGGCCGCCCCTGCAGCTCAGTTGGTCAGAGCAGCACGAAGTAGGAGTTTCTAGGCCGCATCGCACTCAAAGCCGCCTCACCCGACCAGCTTAGCCCGACTTTCCCGCCCCCGCCGCGAGGTGGGGGCTCTTGCGTGGGGGGAGAAGGCGGGTTAAGACGGTCGGGTGAGGCGGCTTTGAATCGAACGTGGCCTCATTTTACCTACTTCGTTCATCGGAAAAAGTCGCGCACCATGCGGATCAGGCCCTCGGTGGACTTGCCGGGGATCTCCTCGCCCTCCCAGTTGATGGAGAAGTGGGCGTTGCGCTGGGTCGGCTTGACGTAGGTCTCGTACATCGGCAGGACCGTCGTCAGGATCTGGTGCTTGGCCCCCTCCACGTCGCGGCCGCGCTCGGTGATGTCTCGCGAGATGCGGCGCAGGGCCGCGGTGGCGATGCCCGTCGAGACGAAGATCTTGTAGTCGTAGAGGGCCAGGAACTCCTTGTGGTAGAGCGCGTAGAGCCCCTCCACGACGATGATCTGGGCGGGTTCCAGGCGCTTGGACTCGTGCTTGCGGGTGTGGGCCTTGAAGTCGTAGATCGGCTGGTCGATCGCCGAACCCGCGCGCAGGCTGCGGAGCTGCTCGAGCGCCAGCTCGAAGTCGATCGCGTGGGGATGGTCGAAGTTGTAGGCCTTGCGTTCCTCCAAGCTGAGGTGCCCCAGCGGGCGGTAGTAGTTGTCCAGCGAGAACATCTGCCCGGTGATCCCGGCCGCCCGGCTCTGCTCGAGAACCGCGCGCGCGAAGGTCGTCTTGCCCGAGCCGGAGCCCCCGGCGACGCCCATGATGAACTTCCGCTTGGCGCTCATGCGAGCTCGATGCCGACCGGGCAGTGATCGGAGCCCAGGACCTCAGTCTGGATGAAGGCCGCCTTGAGGCGCGGCCTCAGGTTCCGGGAGATGAAGAAATAATCGATGCGCCAGCCGACGTTGCGCTCGCGCGCGCGGGACTGCTGGTCCCACCAGGTGTAGTGGTCCGGGTCCTTCTCGAACTCGCGGAAGGTGTCGATGAAGCCCGCGGCCAGCAGCTTGTCGATCCACGCGCGCTCCGCGGGGAGGAAGCCGGAGATCCCGCTATTCTCCTTCGGGCGGGCGAGGTCGATCTCCTCATGCGCGGTGTTCACGTCGCCGCAGATGACGATCTTGTCGTCGCCCTGCTCGCGATATCTTTCCAAGACCTTGAGGAAAGAATGATAGAAATCCATCTTGAACCTCAGGCGGACGGCGTCTTTCTTGCCGTTCGGGAAGTAGACGTTGAACAGTGTGATGTCGCCGTGCTTGGTGATGAGGACGCGCCCCTCATTGTCGAACTCGGGGATCCCAAACCCGCGTTCGATCTTGGCCGGGGCGGCTTTGGAGATGGTCGCCACGCCGGAGTAGCCCTTCTTCTCTCCCCAATGCCACTCTCCATGGCAGCCGAAGGGGTTCAAGAGCTCCGGATCGACCTGGTCGGGCTGGGCCTTCGTCTCCTGCAGGCAGTACACGTCGGCCTTCTGCCTCTTCAGCCATTCCTGCAGCACGCCCTTGCGCCAGACGGCGCGCGCGCCGTTGACGTTCCAGGACAGCAGCTTCACTTCGTCTTGACGGTCTCGTAGACTGGCGTGCCCGACGAGTTGGCGTACTCGCGGAAGACCTTGACCAGCTTCCTGGTCAGCGGGCCCGCGACGCCGGAGCCGATCACGCGGCCGTCGATCTTGACGCCCGCGATGACCTCGGCGCCGGTGCCGGTCAGGAAGACCTCGTCGGCGGTGTACAGGTCGTAGCGCGGGAAGTTGCGCTCGATGACCTTGATGCCCAGCTTGCTCTCGGCCAGCTCCATGACGACCTGGCGGGTCACGCCGGAGAGGATGCCGGCCGACGACGGCGGGGTGAAGATCTTGCCGTCCTTGATGAAGAAGAGGTTGTCGCCCGAGCACTCGGAGACGTGCCCCGTCGCGTTGAGCAGGATCGCCTCCTGGGCGCCGGCGGCCGTGGCCTCGGCGCGGGCCAGGATGTTGGCGAGGTAGTTGAGGGACTTCACGGCGGGAGTCACCTGGTCCAGGCCCTTCTGGCGGATGGTCGAAGTGACCAAAGTCAGCCCCTTCTCGTAGAACTCCTCCGGGTACAGCTCGATCTTGTCGGCGATGATGAAGATCGTCGCCCCCTGCCTGCACTTGCGCATGTCCAGGCCCAGGTCGCCCACGCCGCGGGTGACGACCAGGCGGATGTAGGCGTCCTTGAGGCCGTTGAGGCGGAGCGTCTCGAGCACGGCGGCCGAAATCTCCTTGATCGTCATCGGCAGCTTCAGCAGGACGGCGTTGGCCGACTCCTGCAGGCGCTGGAGGTGGTCGTCGAGGCGGAAGACGCGGCCGTTGTAGGCGCGGATGCCTTCGAATATCCCGTCGCCGTAGAGGACGCCGTGGTCGAAGACGGAGACCTTGGCGTCGGCCTTGTCGTAGAACTTGCCGTCGATGTAGATCTTCATGGGAGACTCGAACATACCAAACCCCGGGCGGGGGAGTCCAGCTTCAACGTCTACGCGCCTAGCAGTACCCCGAGCGTTTCTATGACTTCCGTAAGCGTTCCCTCGGATACCCTGCAGCAAAATTCCGCGTTGCGAGCCGACCAATCAAGGCTCTTGACCTGATCGGACAGAATGACCCCGGAGACTTTTGGCCCCGCCGGTAGCGCCACTTCAAACGGAAAGCCTTTTACCTTGCTCGTGATCGGGCAGAAGATGGCGAGACCGACTTTCCTGTTGTAGCTCTCGGGAGATAGTGCAAGCGCGGGCCGGCGACCAGCCTGTTCGTGGCCGGCCTGCGGGACGAAGGAGAGCCAAACAACATCCCCGCGCTTGGGACAGTAAGAGCGCGAACTCACCAGATTTCCTTCCCTTGGGGCCGGCCCCAATCAGATTCCTTATGGAGATTCGCCTTGGTGACCCCCCTTAGGAGCCGATTAAGGGAAAGCTTTCTGCGACCCTTAGGCTTGACGACCAGGGCGCCTTCCACGATGGCGACGTCGACCTCGGAGCCGCGATGAAGGTGAACATCCTTGGCGACGGAGCTGGGGATTCTCAGAGCGAGGCTGTTGCCCCATTTTTGGACGGTCGTGGTCATTACTCCTCCTGCCGTATCTACTTTGAGTATACACGAGCGGTGCCCCAAAGTCAAGGCCCCCAATGGCCGTTTCAGCGGTCGGCGTCCCTCAGCGCAGGACGCCGTCGTCCATGCGCAGCGTGCGGTCGGCGGCCTTGGCGGCCGGCTCGTCGTGGGTGACGAGGATGACGGCCGCGCCCTGCTCGCGGGTCAGGCGCTTGAAGTCGGCGAAGACGCGCTCGCCGTTCTCGCGGTCGAGGTTGCCGGTCGGCTCGTCGGCCAGGATCAGGGCGGGGGAGTTGACCAGCGCGCGCGCGATGGCCGCGCGCTGGCGCTCGCCGCCGGAGGTCTGCGCGGGGAAGCGGCGGCCCAAAGCGCCCAGGCCCAGCGAGTCGAGCAGGGAGGTCGCATGAGCCACGGCCTTCGCGAGGGGCTCCGCGGTCAGGCCCTGAGCGCGGGTGATGCGCGCGGGCATCAGCACGTTCTCGAGGATGGTGAACTCGGGCAGGAGCGAGTCGAACTGGAAGACGAAGCCCATCTTCTCGTTGCGAAAGAACGCCCGGGCGTCATCGCCCAGGCCCGCGGCGGGGCGGCCGCACAGGGACAGCTCCCCTTCGTCCGGGCGGTCCATCAGGCCCAGCATGTTGAGCAAGGTGGACTTGCCCGAGCCGCTGGGGCCGAGGACGGCGACGAACTCGCCCGGCTCGACGCGCATGTCCACGCCGCGCAGGACCTGCACGGCCGCGGGGCCGCGCCCGTAGGTCTTGCGCACGCCGCGCGCCAGGATCGCGGGCTCAGCCATAGTGGATGGCCTCCACGGGGTCGGCCTTGGAGGCGCGCACGGCGGGAAAGACCGTGGCGAGCAGAGTCAGGACCAGGCCCATCACCGTGACCGCGGCCACGTCCCAGGCCCGCACGTCCACCGGCACGCGCGACAGGTAGTAGATGTCGGCGGGCAGTTCCACGATGGGGAAGGTCGCGATCGCCCAGCAGAGGAGGAAGCCCAGGGCCATGCCGGCGGTCATGCCGGCGCCGCCGATCAGCAGGCCCTCGACGAGGAAGATGCGCTGGATCATGCGGGCCGTGGCCCCCATGGCCTTCAGCAGGCCGATGTCGCGGGTCTTCTCGACCGAGCGCAGGATCTGGGTCGACGCGATGTTGAGCGAGGCCACCAAAGTGATCAGCGTCAGGATGATGAACATCACGGTCTTCTCGAGCTTCAAGGCGGCGAACAGGGTCTGGTTCATCTGCGCGTAGGTGCGCACCGTCTTGCTGAATCCCAGCGCGCCGCGCAGGCGCTTGGCGACGGCGTCGGCGCGGCCCAGGTCCTTCAGGCGCAGGCCGACTCCGGTCGCCCCGCCCTCGACGCCCAGGAACCTACCCGCGGCACCGATCTCCGTCCAGGCGGTTCCGCTGTCGTACTCGTAGTAGCCGGTCTTGAGCAGGCCGGCCACCTTGAAGCGCTGCATCTTAGGGAGGGGCCCGAGCGGGGTGGCCACGCTCTTGGGGGAGACCAGCACGACCTCGCCGCCCACCTCCGCCCCCATCCGGTCGGCGAGTTCCACGCCCAGGATGATGCCGGGGGTTTTCCCGGCCTTGATGCCGTCCCAGCTTCCTTCCACCAGCTTCTGAGCCAGGTCGTTGACCGCGAACTCGCGGGCGGGGTCGAGGCCCTTGAGCAGCACGCCCAGCGAGCGGTCGCGGCTGGTCAGGATGGCCTGGCCCAGCACGAAGGGGGCGGTCGCCGCGACGGCGGCCTCGGCCCTGGCCGCGTCCTCGATGCGGGCCAGCTCCGTCTTGGAGCCCGCCCCGTAGACGGTGATGTGGGCCTGGGCGCCGATGATCTTGCGCTGGATGTCGGCCTGGAAGCCGTTCATCACCGACAGCGTGGTGATGAGGGCCGCCACGCCCACGGTCACGCCCGCCACGCCGATCGAGGTGGTGACGACGGCGAAGAGGCCTTTGCGCTTGGCCTTGAGATAGCGGAGGGCGATGAAGAGTTCGAGGCTCATTGGAGCGTCATGTTATCACTAAAACGGTCCGGCGTTCAGCGGGGAGCGGTCTGGATAGGGTTCGAATCCTGGTTCGGCAGAATTTGAGGTACAGAAGCCCTTCGCTGCAAAGCGAGGGGCTTTTGCGTAGTGGGTGCTTTTTCTCCAGCCGGTGTCTTGCGTAATTCTGACACGGGCGATGTCAGAACGGGGAAATCAGTCACGGGCCGTGACTGATTCTCGCGGCGCGGCCCTGCCCGCGCTCAGTTTGAATTCGGTAGAATTCCCTGGGTTTATGGATCAAGAAAACAAGCCGGACGGCAAGTCCGAAATACTGATTTATCAGGCGGAGGACGGCAAGAGTCGAATCCAAGTCCGCCTGGCGCGCGACACAGTCTGGCTGTCCCAGGCGCACATGGCTGAACTCTTCCAGACGACGCCGCAGAATATAACCATCCACATCGGGGAGATTTACGGGGACGGCGAACTCGCAGAGGCGGCAACTTGTAAGGAACTCTTACAAGTTCGCCAGGAGGGCGGCCGAGCCATCCGCCGCCAGATCAGATTTTACAACCTTGACATGATCTTGGCCGTCGGCTACCGGGTGCGGTCGTCCCGGGGAGTGCAGTTCCGGCAGTGGGCGACCGAGCGCCTTCGGGAATATCTCATCAAAGGATTCACGCTGGATGACGAGCGTCTTAAAGGCAGCGACCGGCTGGCCGACTACTTCGACGAACTGCTTGCCCGCATTCGCGAGATCCGCGCCAGCGAGGCCCGCGCCTACCAGCGCATCCGGGAGATTTTCGCGCTTGCCGCCGACTATGTGGAGGGGCAACAGGAAACACAGGTCTTCTTCGCCACTATGCAGAATAAGATGCACCATGCTGCCGCCGGCATGACGGCCGCGGAAATTGTCAGGCGGCGCGCCGATGCGGACAAGGCCAACATGGGCCTTACGGCCTGGAGCGGCAGCCGGGTCCTCAAGCGTGACGCGACGACCGCGAAGAATTATTTGACCAAAAAGGAAATCGACACGCTCAACCGGATCGTGGTCATGTTTCTGGATCAGGCCGAGTTCCGCGCCCAGCGCCGCCAGGACATCAAGATGCGGGATTGGACCGCATTCCTCGACAAGTTCCTTCGGGACACGGAATTGCCGGTGTTGTCGGACGCGGGCACGGTGACTCACGAGGAGGCGCTCTCTTGGGCGAATGCGCAATACGACGCTTTCACCGAACGGCGGCGGTTCGAGGCGGAAGCGGCAGCCGAGGCGGGATATCTGGACGATTTGCGGACGTCGGCCAAGACGCTTGAGGCCGAGCGCAAAAGACCGCCCGACACGGAGAAGAAGACCAGGAGGGGACGCAAGCGCAAGAAGGCGTAGGCAGGTCGGTCGCTATCGCGGTCATTCCGATCCCTGGTGCGCTATTTCGTCGGGGTCGCGCGACGGCGCTTGGAGACGGGTTCCGGGGAGGGCTCGGACGGCTCTTGGTCGAAGGACGAGGGCTCCGGGGCGGGCGCGGACTCATCGGCGTCTCGGTCGATGGCGGCCAGATCGGGCGCTCTCTCGCGGCCAGATGAGAGGATCACGGAGCCTTCGCCGGAGAGCTCGGGGGTCTGTGTGCGGCCCTTGTCCAGGGCTAAGGCGCGGCGCGAGAACTCGACCAAGCCGTCGGCGGTGACCTTCCCCTCCTCGTCCGCGGCCCAGCCTCGCAAGGCGCCGAGCGCCAAGTAGCTGAAGGCGGGACGGAGCTTGGAGGACTTGGGAAGCGGGCCAGCGAACTGATCGGAGCGGCCGGCGGTGAGGAGGATCATGCGCGGATCGGGCTTGCCCTGCGGTTCGCGCAGGGCGACCAGGGGCTGGAGGCCGGCGACGAGCGTCTCACCGGACGAAGAACGGCCGCTGAAGCAGGCGTCGATGAGGACCAGCGAGCGCGCTTGGCGGCCCTTGTTCAGGGAGTCGAGCAGCTCGCCGCGCGCGAGGCTGCGGGCGAAGAGGCCGTCGGCGTCTTGCTGGGCGTCGATGCCGACCAGCAGCCCGTCCTTGCCGTCCTTCGACGGCGCGCCGTGGCCGATGAAGACGAACCAAAGCGTGCCGCCCGGCTCGACCTGGGAGGCCGCGGCGGCGGCGTATTTGCGGATCTTCTCGAGCGTGGCCTCGTTGTCGCGCAGAAGGGCGACGCGGTGGGACGGGACCTTCAGGCCGCCGGTCAGATACGCCTGCCAGTCCTCCGCGTTCTTGCGCGCGCCCGGGACCTTGGCGACGAAGGCGTAGTTCTCGGCGCCCACGATGACGGCCGCGTCACGCTCGCCGCCGTCGGTCTTGATAGGCGAGGAGAGGTCGGGCCAGGGCTGGCGCGAGGTCGAGCGCGCGGGCGCGGCTGCGGTCCGGCGCGGAGTGGGAGATGGGGCGGCGCCCTTCATCGCGAGGATTCGGGAGTGCAGCTCGGTGCCTTCGGCGACGGCGGCCGCGACGGCGTGCCGGAGTTTGCGCGCCGCACCGTAACCGCTCGCGCTCGCGCCGAAGAGGGCCGCCTCACCGAGCGGCGAGAGCAGGTCGACGCGAACCGAGAACGTGCCCGGCTGGCTGATCTTGACGACCAAGTCGCAGGTGCGGGTGGCTCCCACCGAGCCCACCTCTTTGATGGAGCGGAACTGGGTCCCCGAGGAGTCGAGGAACTCGTCACGGGTCGCGAAGACGTAGCCCGCCGTCGAGGGCGAATAGTCGCCCATGACCAGACAGGCGGACACGGGAAGAGGACGGTCGGCGAGGGGCGCCACGATCGTCGCGTTGCCGCTGCAGCCGGCGAGGAGGAGAGGCGCGGCCAGGATTCGGAGCTTCATCTCGGGCTAGGCTATCATTTTCACCGTGAGGTGGAGAGCCTTTCTACCCCAACAAGATTCGGATTCCAGCCCGAGCCCAAGTTCTGATACCGCCAACGACGGGCACGGAACAATTCGGGGGGGTGACCGTCGCCGAGGCGCGATTGCTGGTATCGCAGAATGCGATACCTTCCTGGAAACATCTTGGGGGTTCCCTGCCCTTTGTGTTCACCCAGGAAGGCGCGGCGATGCTCTCGAGCGTCCTTCATGGAGAGCGCGCTGTCCATGTGAACATCCAAATCATGCGGGCGTTCGTCCGTTTCCAGGAGATTCTGGGTGGGCACCGGGCATTGCGGGCGAAGCTCGACTCCCTGGAGAAGAAGTACGACGTCCAGTTCCGAATCGTGTTCGATGCTATCCGCCGCCTGATCGAGCCGCCGTCCGGTCCGCCTAAGCCGCTGGGCTTCCGGCCATGAATGTGAACTGCGGGCGAGCGCCGCCGATGCGCGGCGGCTATTCGCGCTTGAGGGTGGGGAACAGGATCACGTCGCGGATGGAGTCCTTAATGTCCGGGTCTACGCGGTCAGCGACTCGATTCGGCAGGCTCGCATCCGGGGCCGCGCCGTCAGCCGCCGCGGACCAGGGCCTTGAGGATGAGATGTCGGGCTTTCGACTGGGATGGGAGCTGTGCCGGTCGGAGACGGCCGAGGCGGCAGTGGCGCACGCACGGTCGATCATCGCCAG
>MGUL01000092.1:0-3933 GCA_001800005.1 Elusimicrobia bacterium RBG_16_66_12
GGGGTCAGGCCTTTAATTTATTTAATGAGCGTCGCTCATTAAATAAATTAAAGGCCTGACCCCGCTTACCTTAACTATTTGAAAAAGCGTCTCCACCACGAACCGTCGCCGCGGCCTTGCTCGGCCCCGCGGGAGGCCTTGAGCCGACGGTCCGAGGCGACGACCTCGTCGCCCGCCACGCCGACCGCGAAACGCGCTCGGACCAGGACTCCGTCGGGGCCGGACTAGATGGCCTCGACGGGCGCTTCGATGGGCACCGGCCCCGAGGCGGTGAGCCCCCCGAAGAGGCGGGCCAAGTATTTGGCGATGTCCCGACCGTCGACGATCCGGGCCTGGACCATGTCCCCCGCGTGAAGCTCCGAGGCCGGCACGCCGTCGGGATCCTCCTCGAGCGCGATCTTCAGCACCAGCAGGTCCTCGGCGAGCGCTGCGCGCGGCGCGGGCTTGTCGCGGCGCGCCGTCGGCGCCGGAGCCTTGCGCAGGGACTGGAACTGCCCGAGGTCGAGGATATCCTTTCTCACGCGCAGGCTCAAACCCGGGTCGCGGAACAGCGCGCGCAGGGGCGGGGAGAGTTCCTCGGCGGCGGCCTCGGAGCTCGCCCCGCGCAGGAAGTCGAAGGTCTCCGGGGATGCGGCGCGGAAATGCGCCGTCAGGTGCTGCTCGACTTCCAGGCTCTCGGTCGGAAGGCTGCCGTCCCGGAGGCGGCAGCCGTAGAGGTGTTTCTCGAAGGCGAACCAGTCCTCCTCCAAGGAAACGGAGCAGACGGCGGGGTCGAAGGACATGACGGCCCGGGCCCGGAGGACCTTGCGCGTCTTGAGGTTAAGGATGGCCAGGACCAGGCCGTGCTGGTTCTTGGCGGCAAGGAGGAATTTGCCTTTCAGAGCGCAGATGTCGCGCAACAGGCGCGGGATCTGGCGCACCGCCTCCTCGACCTCGTAGCCGCACATCTCCAGGGCGAGCTCGGCCTCGCCGCGGTCGCAGCCCGTCTCCTCCATCAGCAGTTCGATCTTGTCCTTCACCGGCCCCTCGGGTGGGCGCCCTTGTAGACGTCGCGCAGGCGGTCGAGCGAGACGTGTGTATAGATTTGAGTCGTGCGCAGACTGGCATGACCCAACATCTCTTGGACCACTCGTATATCACAACCATGGTTGAGAAGGTGAGTCGCGAAGCTATGTCGAAAAACGTGGGGTGTGACTTTCTTAAGGAGAGAGGACTTCTTGATCCAGCGGCGCACTAAAAACATCACCCCATCCTGAGAGATCCGTGCTCCACGGAGATTGGTGAACAGAGGTTCGCCGTCCGACGGCCCGCCTCGCGATCTCAGATAGGCCCGCAGGCACTTCAAAGCGCTCTCCCCGACGGGGACGATCCTTTCCTTGGAGCCTTTGCCGAAGACCCTCACGGTTCCGGACAGGAAGTCCGCGTCGCCGACGTTCAAAGTCGAGACCTCCGCCCGGCGCAGTCCCGAGGAGTACAGGAGCTCGATGAGGGCCCGGTCGCGCTCCGAGCCGGCGCCGGCGGAGGCCGGGGCCGCGAGGATCTCGCTCATCTCGGCCTCGGTCAGGAACTTCGGCAGGCAGCGCGTCCGCTTGGGAAGCGGCACGCCCAGGAAGGGGTCCCGTGAGAGCCCCCCCTCGCGGCGAAGGAAGAGCACGAAGGAGCGCAGCGCGGAGGCCTTGCGCAGCACGGTCGCCCGGGCTGACGTCCCCGACTGCAGTTCGGCCAGGTGGCGGCGGATGTGGGAGCGGTCGATGTCCGAGGCCTCCAGGCCCGGGAACTTGGTCCGAAAGCCTTCCAGATCGGCTCGATAGGCGCGCAGGGTGTGCGGCGAGCAGTTCTTCGCCGCGCGCAGGCGCGTCAGGAAGCGCTCGACCTGGAGGCGCATGGCCAGCGGGACTCAGGCCGCCGGAGGTGCGACGCCGGCCGCCTGGCGAGAGGCGACCAGCGCCGCCCGCAGGGACTCCCCCTCGATTTTGAGCTTCTCGCCCTCATCCTTGGAGACCGGCTTGAGGTTGCGGCACTTCGGATAACCCGGACACGTCAAAAAGAACCCGCGTTTGCCGACCCTCAGCCACATGTGCTTGCCGCATTTGTTGCAGGGACGAGTGGTCTGCAAAGGGCGCGAGCCCTCGATCTTCTTGCCGTCGGCGTCGAGCGAGAAGGTGTTCTTGCACTCCGGGTAGCCCGAGCAGGCCAGGAAGCGGCCCTTGCGGCCGGTACGGATGACCATGTCCTTGCCGCAGAGGTCGCACTTCTCGCCCGTCTTCTCCAGCACGACCTTCTGGCCTTCGGGCGTCAGCTGGATCTTGCCCTTACACTTGGGGAAAGTCGAGCAGGACAGGTACTTGCCGAAGCGGCTCTCGCGGATGAGCATCGGCGACGCGCAGAGCGGGCACAGCTCGTCGGACATCTTCGGCTCGATGCGCGAGGCCTCCATCTCCGTGCTGGCCGCATCCAACGCCTTGATGAAGGGGGCGTAGAACTCCCGCACGACGCCGGTCCAACCCGTCCGGCCTTCGGCGATCTTGTCGAGCTGGGCCTCGACCTCGGCGGTGTAGGTGAGGCTGACCACCTCGGGGAAGTGCCCCTTGAGCTTCTCGGTGACGAGGACGCCGAGTTCCGTCGGGATCAGCTTGCGGTCCTTCATGTTGCGCCGCACGTAGCCGCGGTCCACCACGGTCTTGATGGTCGGGGCGTAAGTGGAGGGGCGGCCGATGCCGTGCTTCTCCATCGCGCGGATGAGGCTCGCCTCGTTGTAGTGCGGAGGAGGGCTGGTGCGGTGCTCCTCGGGCTTGAGCTCATTGAGCTTAAGGATGTCGCCCTCGACCAACAGGGGAAGGCGGCTTCCCTCCTCCTCCTCGGGCTCGTCGTCGGCCTCCTCGCCTTCGACCTTGGGGGCGTCGCGGTAGACGCGCAGGAAGCCCTCGAACTTCAGGGTGCGGCCCGTGCAGTGGAAGACCGCGCCGTCGTTCTCGACGTCGGCGGAGGCGGTGTCGTAGACGGCCTCGACCATCTGAGAGGCCACGAAGCGCTTCCAGACCAGGTCGTAGAGGCGGATCTGGTCGGGGTTGAGGAACTTGCGGACCTCGTCGGGGGTGCGCAGAACGCTCGTCGGGCGGATGGCCTCGTGAGCCTCCTGGGCGCCGCGGGATTTGGTCTGATAGGTCGGCGGCTCGGCCGGACGGAAGGACGCCCCGAACGTCTCCGAGACGTAATCCGCGCACTCCACGGCCGCCGTCTTGGCGATGGAGAATGAGTCCGTGCGCATGTAGGTGATCAGGCCGACCGGATCCTTGCCGCCCAGATCGACGCCTTCGTAGAGGGACTGGGCCACACGCATGGTGCGCTCGGCCGCGAAGCCCATTTTCTGAGAAGCAGCCTGTTGAAGCGTCGAGGTGGAGAACGGGGGCGGCGGGCGGCGGCGCACCTCTTTCTTCTCGACCTTGACGACCTTGAAGGTCCCGTCCTTGAGCGCGATGCAGACCTTGTCCACGTCCTCGGCGCCGTGGAGGGTGGTGGCCTTGACCCTGTACTGCTCGGAGAAAAGGTCGTAGCTGCGGGTGGTCTCGACCTTCTCGCCCTTCCACAGGGAGAGCTTGGCGTCGAAGAACGGCGACTGTCCCGTCTTCTCCAGGTTCGCGGTCAGGGTCCAATAGCCCTCGGAGGCGAATTCCTTGATCTCGCGCTCGCGCTCGGCGAGCAGTCGGACCGCGACCGATTGGACGCGTCCGGCCGAGAGGCCGCTCTGTATCTTGGCCCACAGCAGGGGGGACAGCTTGTAGCCGACGAGCCGGTCGATGATGCGCCGGGCCTGCTGGGCGTGGACCAGGTTCTCGTCGATGGCGCGGGGCGCGGCGATGGCGTCGCGGATGGCGCCCGGGGTGATCTCGTGGAAGGTGATGCGGCGGACCTGCTCGGGCTTGAGCTTGAGCA
>MGUL01000092.1:4023-5372 GCA_001800005.1 Elusimicrobia bacterium RBG_16_66_12
ACTCTTTCAGGATCTTCTTCGCCCGCGGCAGGACGACGTACTGGGGCGCGAAATCATCGTCCACGTTCACGCCGATCTTGCGCACGGGGAGGTCGCGGACATGTCCGAAGGAGGATTTGACGACAAAGTCGCCTTTGAGGAAACGGGAGATGGTCCGCTCCTTGGCGGGAGACTCGACGACCAGGAGGCTGGGCCCCTTGCGGACGTTCTTGGGCTCCTTGGCCGGAGTCGTGGACGTCTTCACCGCCTTGGGCGCCTTCGCGGCCTTGGCGACCTTAGGGGCCTTCTCAGTGATCTTTTTTGCCATATCGTTGTCCCGGGGCCGAAGTGACGAGGTCTTTTATTTCCAGACCGAACATTATAAGGGAAAGGCGGCTCATGTCAAGTCCCGTCTTCCCGCCCAGTTCCTCTAAGGAAAGAGATTCCCCCCCTAAAACGTCCAAAATACGGGTCTCATCTCCATCCAAGGCCGGGGCCGCGCGAGCCGGGCGCATGGCGGCCGGGCGGAGGTTGAGACCGGGAGGGATGGCCGCCATGATCTCTTCGACGGAGAAGACCGGGCGAGCGCCCTCCCGGATCAGGCGGTGCGGAGCCTCGCTCAGCGGGGAGTCGATGGGACCGGGCACCGCCAAGACCTCGCGGCCGTACTCCAGGGCGTTCTTGGCCGTGAGGAGCGACCCGGAGGCGGCTCGCCCCTCCACCACGACCGTGGCCCAGCAGAGGGCGGCCACGATCCGGTTGCGGCGCGGGAACAGTCCCGGAGCCGGCGCCGTGGCGCAGGGATACTCGCTGAGTACGCAGCCGCCATCGTCGGCGATGCGGCGGGCGAGGTCGCGGTTCTCGGGCGGATAGACATCGCCCAGGCCCGATCCGAGGACGGCCCAGGTCGCGCCTCCGGCGTCCAGGGCCGCCTCATGCGCGACCGCGTCGACGCCGCGGGCCAAACCGCTGACCACCGCCGCCCCGCGCCGCGCCGCGGCCCCCGCCAGGCTCTTGGCGACGCGCCGGCCGTAGGCGGTCGGCACGCGTGAGCCCACCACGGCCACGCCCGGGATGTCGTCGAGGCGCCCCTGGATGGAGAGCGTCAAGGGCGCGTCCGCCGCGGCCGCCAGCAGGGCGGGGTAGCCGGGCTCGCCGTGGACGAGGATCCTCCCGCCCAATGACGCCGCGCGCCGGATCTCGCCCTCGGCGTCGCAGGACAGGGCCTGGCGGCGCCAGCGCGAGGCGACCTCGACGGCCAGCCCGGCGGCTCGAGACCACTCGACGTCGCCGGAAGCCGAAAGACCCTCGGGGCCCAGTCCGTCCAGAAGAGCGCGGAGCCTGGCAGGTGCGGCGAAGGCAATGGAATT
>MGUL01000092.1:5381-5870 GCA_001800005.1 Elusimicrobia bacterium RBG_16_66_12
CGCACCGCCCACTCGCGGCGCGGCGTCCAGGTCAAAGGAGTTCCTCAGCGAGCCCTCCCGCGGGCGGCGCGGCGGGCGCGGAGGCGGGCGCGGCAGGGGCTCTGCGCGCGGGGCGCGGGCTCACGGCGCGCGCCGCGAGCGCATGCACGCGGCCCAAGAGTTCAGGGTCGGACCACAGGGCGTTCCAATCCGTCGGGATGCGGCCGGCGGCGACGATGACCGACACCGGGGGCAGCCCCAGCACCTCGGCCAGGCGCCGCAGGGTCTCCTCGTCGGAGGGCGGGCTGCGCTTGCCCGCGAGGACCTTGGAGAAGTAAGACGGATCCATATCCGCCCGGCGGCAGAACGCCCGCAGGCCCAGGCCGCGGGCGGCCAGCGCGTCGCCGACGAGACGGGAGAACGACGGCAGGCCGGCGGGCTTCATTTGTTCTGCAGGAGCTCCAGGCGCTTCTGCGCGATCTGCATGCCGGAATGAGCGGGGTACTCCTC
>MGUL01000092.1:5953-8038 GCA_001800005.1 Elusimicrobia bacterium RBG_16_66_12
CCCGTCGGATAATCGGCCAACAGCTGGGTGAAGGCCTGCTTGGACATCTCATGATCGCCGCGCTGGTAATACACCAGGCCGACGGAGTAGACGGCGCCCGGAGCCCAGGAGGACGACTGGTACTTCTTCGCGACAAGCAGCGTGTCCTTGAAATCGAAGCGTTTGCTGGCGTACCACCACACCCCCGCGACGACCAGGACGAAGGCAATCATCTTTTTCATCGTTGTTCCCCTACCGTTGCTGAGCGAGATACGACCGGAGCTTGTCGAGGGCGCGGAACTGCACGGCCTCGGCGACATGGGACGCGCCGACTTCAGCGCTGCCGGCGAGATCGGCGATCGTGCGGGCGACGCGCAGGACTTTGTCCAACGCGCGCGCCGAGAGCGCCGTCATGCGCTGCGCCGCTTCCAACGCCTTGAAGGCCGCGGGGGTCGCGCCCGCTTCGCGGCGCAAAACGGCGGGCTCGACCAAGGCGTTCACGGCCGCCGCTCCTTCTCCCCAGCGCTGCGCTTGCCGCGTTCTCGCCGCGATGCCGCGCTTGCGCACGGCGGCCGACGAGCCGCGGTCGGACGCGGGGGCTTTTGCGTTCGATGCCCAATCCGCGAAATCCACGGGCCCCATCTCGATCTGCAGGTCGATGCGATCCAGGAGCGGCCCGGAGAGCCGTCCCAAGTATCTTTCGACGGCCCGCGGCGGGCACGAGCAGGCTTTCCGCGGGTGGCCCAGATAACCGCAGGGGCAGGGGTTGGCCGCGGCCACCAGCATGAACCGCGAAGGGTACTCCAGGCTCTCCCGGGCGCGCGCCACGCGCACGAAGCGGTCCTCCAGAGGCTGTCGTAGAGCTTCTAAGGAAGGCCGGGAGAACTCCGGGAGCTCGTCGAGGAACAGCACCCCCCCGTGGGCCAGGCAGGCCTCTCCCGGGCGTGCGGCCGGCCCGCCGCCGACCAGGGCCGCGGCCGAGCAGGCATGGTGCGGCGCGCGGAAGGGGCGCGTTCGGACCAGCCCCCCGGAGGGCGGCCGTCCGCAGGCGGACTGGACCTTGGTGACCTCGACGGTCTCCGCTTCCGACAGGGGCGGAAGCAGACCGGGCAAGCGGCGGGCGATCATGGATTTGCCCGTCCCCGGAGGCCCGATCAGCAGGAGATTATGTCCGCCGGCCGCGGCGATCTCCAAGGCCCGCTTGGCCAGAGGCTGGCCCCGGACCTCGGACAGGTCGCACAAGAGAGCCTCCCGCTGCGGCACGGGTCCCGCCGCGGCGGCCGCGCGGACCCGGGGAGACTCTCCGCCCAGCAGGCGGGCCGCCTCGCGCAGATCGTCGACCGGCAGCGCCGGAAGGCCCGCTGAGGCGGCCTCTGCGGCATTATCGGAGGGCACGACGATGGCGGTGTAGCCCTCGGCGCGGGCGCTCTCGGCCATGGCCAACACCCCGGGCACGGGGCGCACGCGCCCGTCCAGGGACAGCTCGCCCACGAAGCACCAGCGCTTCGCCCAATCCCCCTCGGGGACCTGGCCCGAAGCGGCGAGCACGGCAAGCGCGATGGGAAGGTCGTAGTGGCTGCCCTCCTTGCGCGGCCGCGCCGGGGAGAGGTTGACGGTGATGCGGCGCGAGGGGAATTTGAAGCCGGAGTTGCGCACCGCGGAGGTCACGCGCTCGCGCGCCTCGCGCACCGTGGAGTCCGGCAGGCCCACGGTGGCGAAGGAGGGCAGGCCTCCGGCCAAATCGAGCTCCACCAGCACGGGGAAGCCCTCCACGCCGCGCAAGCCCAGGCTCTGGACGCGGGACAGCATCAGTCCCCCCACTCCATCGCGGTTTCGATCGTGATCCGCCGTTCCCCGGGCTCCACTCCGGCCAGGCGAAGCGAGGGGTCCCGGCGGAGCAGGCGCGCGGCGAGCTCCTCGACGCTCAGGCCCGCGGCGAAGACCTTCACCACGGCGGCGTCCTCGGGTCCGCGCCAAGCGCGCAGGCAGGCGGATTCGACTCCCGCGACATCGCGCAGGGCCTCGATGAGAGCGCGGATCCTCTTCGCGTCTCGCGGGGGCAAGGACAGGACCGAGTACTCGCTGCGGCCGGAACGCCCTTTCTCC
>MGUL01000092.1:8083-25285 GCA_001800005.1 Elusimicrobia bacterium RBG_16_66_12
TCAAGGGCCCGGCCGCGCGCCGAAGCGGAGGAGACGTCCACGGCCGAGGCCTGGGCCAGGATCGAAACGGGCAGAGTCGAGCCCTTCGTCGCGTAGAGTTCGGCCTCTAGGCGCGCGGCCGCGCGCCAGGCGCCGGCCTGCGCGTCCGGCTCCACCGACGCGGCGATGCGCGCCAGCAGGAGCCAGTCCACGCCGCCGGCCGCGGCCTCGACGACCGCCTCGGAGGCCGTCTTGGCTTTGAACGGCGCCGGGTTCAAGGGGTCGCGAGCGTCGGCCGCGGCGACTCCGCGCGTGATCAGGGCCCGGCGCAGCGAATCGGCGACGGGGCCGATCCCATAGCCCCCGTCCGGCTCGGAGACGGCCAGCAGGACCCGGCTCTCCGCGTCGGCGAAGCCGGGCGGGCGCAGCAGGCCCGAGGCGTCGAGAGCCGCGGCGAGCGCGTCGAGCCGAACCTCTATGACCGACTCTCCACGACCGGCAAGTCTCTCGCGGCCCGTGAAGCGCTCGGGCCTGGCGAAGACCTTCTCCTCGAGCGCGGCGGATTTCTCCCGGAGCGCGGAGCCCGCGAAGAAGAGCGGCAGCGCCGCCTCGAGCGCCTGACGGCGCGCGGCGCGGGGCTCGAGCGCGGCGACGCGGACGGCCTCTCCCTCCGAGGTGGCGCCGGCGGACAGCCGGCCCCACGAACATCCGCCGATCCCGAAGGACAGCGCGAGCGCGCCCAACACGCGCCTCATCAGGCGGCCGCCTCGTCGCGGGCGGCCGGGACCACGAAATGGAAGGTCGTGCCCTTGCCCAGATCGGAATCGAGCCAGATCTTGCCGCCGTGCTTGGCGATCACCTCGCGGGCGATGGCCAGGCCCAGCCCCGTCCCCGGCGCGTTGACCTCGGCGCGGTTGGAGGCGCGGTGGAAGCGCTCGAAGACCTTTTCGCGGTCCTCGGGAGGTATCCCGATGCCGTCGTCGGAGACCGAGACCATCAGGAACTCGCCCTTGTCCTGCGTCTCGAGACGGACGCGCCCGCGGGGACGCGTGAACTTCAGGGCGTTGGAGACCAGGTTGTCGACGACCAGGCCCAGCCAGCGCTCGTCGGCCACGGCCGCGGGCAAAGAGGGGTCGGGGCTCCAGACGATGGTCTTGTCCCCCTCGGCGGCCAGAGGCTGGTGGTTCTCGACGCTCTGCGTCACCAGTTCCGCCAGGTTCAGCGGGCGCAGGTCCATGCGCGCCCCGCTCTCCAGGCGCGAGAGGTCGAGCAGGTCCGAGACGAGCCCGGCCAGGCGCTTGGCGGCTGACTTCGCGATCTGAAGGAATTTCACTTGTTGTTCCGTGACGGGTCCGGTCTCGCCGTCGAGCATCACGCTCAGGAAACCCGTGATGGTGGTCAGCGGGGTCTTGAACTCATGACTGACGGTCGAAACGAACTCATCTTTCATACGGTTGAGGGTGGCTAATTGTTCCGCGGTTTCTGAAAGTCGGCGGTTGAGCATCGCGGTTTCCACGAGGATGGCGGCTTCTTCGGCGACCGCGCGGACCAGGGCGAGTTGCTCCTCCGCGAAGACATTCTTGCGCCGGCTGCCCACGCGCATGACGCCCAGCACGTGGTCCTCCACGACGAGGGGCACGGCCATCAGGGAATGGATGCTCCACAGCTTGGCGTAGCTGGCGATCGCGCCCGGGTCGTTCTGCGCGTCGCCGGTGACGAACGGCTTGCGCGTCTTGAAGACCCTCACGGAGGAGGATCCCTCGTCTTTGAGGGAGATGCGGTAGAGCAGGTCCTCCCCCTCCACGCCGTAGGCTCCCGGCTGGGTGACCAGCTCGCCGCTCGTCTCGTCGAGGACCATGAAGGCGACCAGGTCGGCCTCCAGGGCCTTCGCGACGATCGCGACGATCGCGCCCAAAGACGAGGAGTGCCGTCCCGCCTGCGAGAGGGCCGAGGCCACGTCGTGGAGCGTCTTGACCTCCTTCGACTTGCGGATCAGGCGGTCATGGGTCTGGGTCAGTTCCTCCATCGCCGCGGAAAGCCCGCCCTGGAGGCGCTCGCGGGTCTCGAGGAGCCGGAGGATGCCCTCGGTCAGCGCCGCGGTCGCGCGCAAGGCCGCCGTGGCCATCACGAGGTCGGCGCGCGCGCCGGACAAGGACGGCCCGGGTCCGCACTGCGCCGCGACCAGGGCCCCGGCGCTTTCCTCGATCCGCCAGCCGTGCACGGCGGCCGCCGTGTAGCCCAGGTCCGAGAGGACCTTGCCGAGAGGGTCGTCTGCGACCGGACCCGGACCCAGCTCCCAGACGGACTCGCCTTCCGACGAGCCTCGCCCCAACAGGAACGAGTCGAAGCGCAGCGACGACAAAGGCACGCGCGCCCACGCCCCGCCGCGATGGGCGAGGATGGCCCCGCCGCCGTCGGGACGCCGGGCGACGACGGCCATCGCCAGGTCCGGATGCGAGAGGCGCAGGGCGTCCAGGATGCGTCCCGCGGCCTCGGCCAAGGCCTGGGCGGGGCGGCTGGCCAGGGCCTGAGCATCCATCAGGCGCGCGGCCAGATCCCGCGCGGCCTCCAGCTCCCCCTCCTTCTCGCGGAGGCGGCGCTCCATCGGCAGCTGGCGGCGGAAGACGAAAACCCACCAGACGGCCGCGGCCGTGAGCGTCGTCAGCACCGCGGCGGCCGCCGGCAGGCCGGCCGCGGAGGAGCTCATGACCATGAGGGGTTCATGCCCTGGGCGGGTCCGGCGCGAAATCCAGATGGGCGTTGATGAAATGAGCCGGTATCTGGAGTCCGGCGTAAGGGACCCAGCCCAGGCGCACGCCCAGGCTCTCCAGGATGCGCCGCGCGGCGTGGGAGAACTCCGCGGAGCGCGGGCCCAACGGAGAGTCGGGGGGCGGGCCCACCACGATGGCGCGCGTGACGCCCGCCCGGTGGCACATCTCGCCGATGAGGAACGGAACGCCGAAGGGCTGGTTCGGGTCGTAGCTCTCCCAGAGCGCGTGACGGTAGGCCTGCGCGAAGCCGTTCTTGCCCCCCACCTCGTAGAAGAACGACGCGGCGTAGGGGCCCACGCCTTCCTTGCCCTTGGGGGCGATGACGGCCAAGGGCTCGGCCGACCCGCTGAGGACGGGGGCGACGAACTTGACGGCCGGCACCTCCTTGAGCGCCTCGGCCGCCCCTCCCAAGAGAGGTTCATAGATCAACGGCAGAAGGTCCGCGAGCGCCGAGGGCAGCGAAGCCTCCACGCGCTTCTTCCTGAAGATGGCCACGCGCCGCAGCCACAGGCCCAGATCCTGGTAGCCCCACGCGGACAGCTTCTCGTGGAGGAGCGAGATCTCCTCCGAGGCGAGCCCCGCGCCGACGCGATCCGAGGCCGCGGTGATGAGCTCCTTCTGCACGGCGGGGCTCGGGACCTTCAGGTCCACGGACCAGCCTTTCGAGAAAGAGAACTTGAGCGCATCCTCCAAAGCGCCCAGGGACTTGGGCGGGAAGAGCGAAGTGATGACGACCTGGAGCTTCCGGTCGAAGAAACTCTTGAAGATCTTGGCCAGCGCGTCCTTGTTCGAGTCCGAGATCCCCAGCAGGTGGACGTCGTCGACGAGCAGGACCTTGGAGTCCGCGACCTTCTTGTCGATCTCCCCCATCGTCTTGGCGAGAGCGGCGGCGTTGACCGCGCGCGAGAGCCTCGCTCCCGAGGTGTGCAGGATGACGGCGTCGCCGAGCCCCTTGGAGAGGGCCGTGCCGATGGCTCCGAGAAGATGGGACTTCCCCGTCCCGGGGACGCCGTACAGGAAGAGGGGATTGTACATGGAGCCGGGCGAAGAGACGACGGACATGGCCGCGGCGTGAGCGAACCGGTTGTAGGCGCCCACCAGGAGCGTCTCGAAGGTCCAATCCTCGCGCAGGGGGATGACCACGGGCAAGGAAGACATCGAGAGGGGCGGCGGCACTGAGGCCGGCGCGGTCTCGGGGGCGGGCGGCGGCGTGAGCTGGACGACGGGAGCCGGCCCCGCGACAGGAGCGGGCGGGGGCGCGGCGGGCGGCGGCGGCGCCAACGGGATGACAGGGGTCGGGGTCTCAGCCGGAGCCGGGGCCGACAGGGTGATGGGGGGCGCGGCGGCCGGAATGCCGGACGGCGCCGCGGGTTCGAGCACGAAGGGCGTCGCCGCGGGCTTGAGCGCGGGGATTTCAGGCACGGACGGCATCGTCGCGGGCGGCGAGGTGGGCGCAGGCGGCGGAGAGACCTGCTTGAGCCAGGTCTCGAGCTTCGTTCTGGACGCCGGCTTCATGCGGTGCAGGACCAGGCTTAGATTGAAGCCCTCGGATGAGAACGGCGTCGGACGCCCGAGCAGGGCTCCGAACTTCTTGAGCAGCGCGGCAACGTCCGCAGGGCTGCCCTGCAGCAGCAGTAAATGCCGCTCAGGATCGCCCGGGGTCGGCGTGGCGCGGATCTCCCATCTCTCCATCAGGACTCTCCAGGCAGCAGCATCATGTCCACGATCACGTCCACCGCGGTCGCTTTTTTCTGAACGTCGCCGGGAGGCACGCCGCGGAACAGAACTCCCGCGCGGGCGCAGGCCTCGGAGAGTTCATCCGACTTCGCTTGAGACCAGCCATCCGTGACCGCGAGCACGGCCACGGCTTTGGCCTGGCGGGCCTTCTCGAGGACCGCGTTGGGATCGCTCGCGTTGGCGACCTCCAGGCTCAGCACCTCGCGCAGGAACAGCGGCTTCTTGGAGATGGTCCGCGCGGCCGAGGACAAGAAAGCGGCGAAGCTGTCCTTCGCCTCGACGCAGGAAGCGGTGTGGATGTAGGCCACGCGGCGGATCTGGTCTTTCGGCGTGCCCGCCGGAATATCCGCCGGAGGCGGGACAGCGGCCGGCTTGGGCGGCTCGGTCAGCCGCTTTTCGACGGCGAGTGGAGGCGGCACTTCCGCGCCCGATGGCGCGGTCGGCCGCTTTTCGACGGCGAGTGGAGGCGGCACTTCCGCGCCCGATGGCGCGGTCGGCTTCGGCGGGTTGGCCGGCGCGGGACCAGCCGCCGACCCGAGGTCGGAAAGGATGTCGTCCAGGTCGGAAAGGATTCCCTGGATGTCGTCAGGCCGGCTCTTAGGTTCGTCCGCCATCGTCAAGTCGCGCCGCTGAGCCCCTTCAGGCGCAGAGCCACGTCCTCCGGATTCGAAGCTTCCTCAAGGACGACCTTCTCGTCGATGAGCCCCTCGCCGTACAGGCGCAGGAGGTCCTGGTCGAACGTGTGCATGCCGTAGTAGGCGCCGTCCTCGAGGACCTTGCGCAGTTCCGTGGTCTTGCCCTCCAGTAGGTGCCGGCGCACGAGGCTGTTGCCGATGAGCACCTCCGTGGCGGGCAGGCGCCCCTTGCCGTCCTTGGCGAGGACCAGGCGCTGGCCGACCACGCCCTTCAGGCAGTTCGCCAGCTGCTGGCGGACCTGGGAGTGCTGGTGCTGGGGATGGGCGTCGACGACGCGGTCCACGGTCTGCGTGGCGTCGATGGTGTGGACGGTGGAGAGGACCAGGTGGCCGGTCTCGGCCGCGGAGATGGCGGCCTGCATCGTCTCTAGGTCCCGCATCTCGCCGATGACGACGACGTCGGGGTCCTGGCGCAGGATGTGCTTGAGGGCGTGCGCGAAGGACCTGGTGTCCAGGCCGACCTCGCGCTGGACGATGGTGCTCTTATGGTCGGTGTGGTAGAACTCGATGGGATCTTCGATGGTGATGATGCGGCGCTGGTGGTTCTCGTTGATGAAGTGGAGGAAGCTGTTGAGGGTCGTGGTCTTGCCCGCGCCCGTGATGCCGGAGAAGAGGATGAGGCCGCGGCTCTCCGCGCCGAGCTTGGTGAGGGGGTCCACGGGGAGCTTCAACTCCGCGAAGGTGCGAAGCTTCATCGGAACCACGCGCAGGGTCAACCCCAGCGTCCCCTTCTGCCGATAGACGTTGATGCGGAAGCGCGCCACGCCCGCCAGGCTGTAGGCCAGATCCAGCTCCATCTCCCTCTCAAACTCCGCGGCCTGCTCCTTGCTCATCAGCTGGTAGGCGACGGTCTTGACATCGTCGGCCGTGAGCGCCGGGAGGTTGGTCGCCAGGATCATCGCTCCGCGCACGCGCAGGGCCGGCGCCGAATCCGCCTTGAAGTGGATGTCGGAGATGTCGTGCTCCACCATCTTGGAAAGCAGTTTTGTGATGTCGATAGGCATGTGAATGGCTCACTCCCGAACGATCTCTATTCCCTGCAGCGTCAGCCCATCGAGCGCCAACGGGCTGATGATGGAATTCATTGGGATTGTAAGCCGTTTCCCCCCGGGCGTCAACAGCTTTTTTATTTCGTATTCGGAAAGGAAGCGGCGGCCCTTCGGGCCCGGAGAAAACGCCGCCGCCGGCCTGCCTTTCGACAGGCCGGTGACGATGATGTCGACCAGATCGTCCCGGGTCAGCACGACGCGGCCTCAGAGCTTGATCGCGATTCGGTCGAGGTACTTTTCCAGATCGTCATGAGGGCGAGGGATGACGTGGACCGCGACGAGCTGTCCCACCTTCTGGGCCGCGGCCGCCCCCGCGTCCACCGCCGCGCGCACGGCGCCGACCTCGCCCCGGCAGAGGGTGGTCACCAGCCCGTCGCCGACCTTCTCGTAGCCGACCATCCGGACTTTCGCCGATTTGGCCATCGCGTCGGAGGCCTCGACCATCCCGGTGAAGCCCTTCGTCTCCACCAATCCCAGCGCTTCCTTGCTCTCGGACATGCGTCCTCCTTACTTTGATTCCTCGTCCGTCATCCCGCGTTCCTCGGCGGTCACGTCCAGCACGGCATTGCAGCGCGTGCAGCGGCGCGCGGTGCTGTAGGTCCGCACGCACTCGTCGTCCTCGGGCCACCACTCCTCGAAGAACATCTCGACGCGCTTGTGGCAGGTCAGGCAGAACTTGTCGAGGCCCGCGCCGCAGCCGGCGCAGAACTTAGGCAGCGGCTCGTCCTTGCGCGTGTGCATGATCGCCCCGCAGACGCCGCACTGCAGGTCGATGGTGATCTTGTATTTGGCCGGCTTCTCTTTCGCCATGACTAATACCCCTTCCCGTCGGCTTTGGCGTCGGTCACGATGGCCACGCTGGCCGAGGTGCCCAGGCGCGTGGCCCCCGCCGCGATCATGTCCGCCGCGCCCTTTGCGTCGCGGATGCCGCCCGAGGCCTTCACGCCCATCAGCGGGCCCACCGCCCCCCGCATCAGCCGGATGTCCTCGACCGTGGCGCCGCCCCCGCCGAAGCCGGTCGAGGTCTTCACGAAATCGCCGCCGGCCTTCTTGGCCAGCACGCAGGCCCGGATCTTTTCCTCATTAGACAGGAGCGAGGTCTCGAGGATGACCTTCAATATCTTCCCGCGGGTGGCCTCGCGCACGGCCTTGATGTCGTCGTAGACGACGGCGTCGTTGCCGGACTTCAGCGCCCCGATATTGATGACCATGTCGATCTCGTCGGCGCCGTTGGCGATCGCGTCGCGCGCCTCGATGGCCTTGACCGTCGGCGTCGTCGAGCCGAGCGGAAAGCCCACCACCGTGCAGACCTTGACCCCCGAACCGCGCAGGTACTGGGCGGCCAACGCCACGTAAGACGGGTTCACGCAGACCGAGGCGAAGCAGAAGGCCTTGGCCTCCTCGCAGAGCTTGGCGATCTCGTCCTGGGTGGCGTTTGGCTTGAGTAAAGTGTGATCGACGTAGCGCGCGGCGTCCGTGCCTTGCTTCGTCGGCTTGCAGACCGAGACGCGCGAAGCGCCGCAGGCTTGGATGACCTGCGCGTCGACGTGCGCGTCCTCATCAGCCTCGTCTTGGGACGGCTTGGGCGGCAAGGCCGAGAACTGCCCCGTGGACTGGGGCCTGCCTCCCCAATCGGCCGCATTGGAAAAGACCTTCCCCGCAGAACCGATGGATGTCTTCACCTCGCCCTTGAGGGCCTTGGGGCCGCTCTCGCACTCGCATTTACCGGCCCTGAGGAAGCCCTTGGCGGCGAGCGCCTTGACGACCTCTTCGACGACGGTCCGCAATTGAGCTTCATTCATACCGATGCACCTTCCCGCCCGAACTCACCGAATCCACCACGCCCACGATCACGGTCCGGATCGGGGCGGCCTCATCCTTCAGAACGCTGCGCGCCGAGCCGCCCTCGTCCATCACCAGCACGATCGAGCCGGGCCCGGCGCCCGTGCCGTACTCGACGGCCATCTGCGCGTCGCCGAGCGGCTTCTCCGTCAAAGGATCGATGGGGCGCACCAGCAGCAGGCGCCGGTCGCACAGCGACTTGTGCTTGCGCGTGCCCCAGACGTTGCCGATGACCTCGCCGATGAACATCTAAGCCGCACCCCCACCTGAGTTATTCACAAAAATATGCCGGCAAATCGGTGGATAACTTCATCGCGTCTTGCTCCGAAAATCCTTGGCCTGATGGCCTTCGACGATGCCGACGACCGCCGCGTCCACCGGCGGGGCGTCCTTGAAGGCGACGGCCGCGTCGCGCGAGGCGACCCAGAAGACTTTTTCCGACGAGCCTGCGCCGACCGCGTCGGCCGCGACGATGGGGTCGCCGACCGGCATCTCGTCCTCCCAGCGTAGGGGCTGGATGAGCAGCATGGTCTTGCCGTCGAGCGCCGCCTCCTGGCGGGAGCAGAACACGCGGCCGATCACGCGGGCAAGCTTCACCTTCCCTGCCTCCACTGCGGATCCTGGTCGGCGTTGTACTGCTCGCGCGCCACACGGGAAACTTCCGGTTTGAGATAATCGTAGACGGCCCTCATGTCGGGACCTTTCTCCCTTAGACCCTTGAGTAGGAAATAGGTGAACAGTCCGTGGCCCTTTTCCTGGTAGCTGTTCGAGATCTGGTCACCCGCGGAAGCCGCCAGCACGGTGATGTTGGCGGGCAGCTCGTTCTGGACGAGGCTCACCAGCGGCCGCGCGCCCTGAGCGATCACCGAGCGGCCGCCCGCGCCGGAGAAGCAGGAGTCCATCGCGACGTAGACCTGCTTGGCGGGGAGCTTGGCCAGCTGGTCGTAGAGCCGCTTGACCGAGTAGCCGGTCTGCTCGATATAGGTCGGGTCGCCGTCGTAGGGGACCATGTAGGCGTCGCCCTTGGCCGGATTCGGCGCGCCGTGGCCGGAGTAGTAGATGAAGACCTCGTCGCCGGCGTGGACGCGGTTGGGCAGCCAGCGCTCCAGATACTTCTCGAAGTCGCCCTTGGCCGCATGGTCGTCCGTCAGCAAGGCGATGTTCTCGCCCGGCATGCCGAGGACCCGCTTCAGGTACTCGGCCGTCAGCTTGGCGTCGCCCGCCGCGAAGTCCGCGTTCGGCAGCTTCTCGCGGTAGCGCTCGATGCCGATCACGACCGCGAAGGAGCGCGGCCTCAGAGCGGCGACGGCGGGCAAGACATCGACGTCGCTGGTCGGCACGGCTGGCGCACGCGCGGCGACAGGCGCGAGCGCGACCGGCACAGCAGCGGGGACCTTCCCAATCTGGAGCCAGGGGCGCTCGGACTCGAGAAGAGTCCCGAGGCGCGACAAGGCTTCGGCCAGCGCCGCGTTCCAAGATTCCCTGATGCCGTTATCGGGGACGCCGCCGCCTCCGGCGGTACCGAGGCCGGTGCCGCGAAGCTCTCCCTCCCAGACCTCGCGCCCGGAAGGATCCTTGAGAAGCAGGGAGATCCTCATCTTGCCGGTCACCCGCACGCCGAATCCTGCGTTCCACTCCGCCTCGGTCTTGACCAAGGTCGCCTTCAGGCGCGCCTGCGCGAAGTTCTTGCTCTGGGTCATCGGCCAGCCCAGGCGCGTCAACTCGGTCGTCAGCGCGTCCTGGAGCACCTGCGTCCATGCAACAGAGACAGCGGCTGGGATGGGACCGTGCATTTCCCCCATGCCCGACTGATCGCCGACATCCTCCAATAGGAGCTTGGGCAGGCCCGCCTCGACGAGGCGCGCCGCCGGCGGTGTTTTTGGATCGTAGCGGACGGGGACGTTCGCGCAGCCGACGGCAAAGAACGGGATGAGCAGCGAGAAGGCGGGAAGCATCCTTCTCATCGCGAGTACTTCCTCTCGATCGCGTGGACCTTGGAAAGCCGCCCCTCGTGTCGGCCGCCCTCGAAGGGCGTGGAGAAGAAGACCATTAGGATCTCGGCGTGGATCAGCTCGCCGTGCGACTTGCCGCCGATGCAGAGGACGTTGGCGTCGTCGTGCTGGGCCGCCATGCGCGCGGAGACCGAGTCGTAGGCCGCGACCGCGCGGCAGCCGACGACCTTGTTGGCCGCCATGCAAACGGCGCCGCCGAAGCCGTCGATCAGCACGCCCTTGTCGAACTCGCGGCGCACGACCGCCTCGGCCACGAGCTGGGCCACGTCGGGATAGTCCACCGCCTCGGTTGAATGGCAGCCGAAGTCGACCGCCTCGTGGCCGAGGGCCTGGATGGTCTTCTTGATGAAGGCCTTGGCCGCGAAGCCGCCGTGGTCGGAGCCGATGACGATCCTCATTGTCCCTGCCTCCACTGCGGCTCCTGGTCGGAGTTGTAGCTGCGCCGGGCCGCGCGCGTCACCTCGGGCTTGAGATAATCGTAGGCCGCGCGCAGGTCGCCGTCCTTCTCCTTGAGGCCCTTGAGAAAATAGTAGGTGAAGAGGCCGTGCCCCATCTCCGGCCAGCTGTTCGAGATCTGGTCGCCCGCCGCGGCCGCGATGACCGTCACGCGCGCGGGCGGGGCGTCGGCCTTCAGCGTCACGAGAGGACGCGCACCCTTGGCCAGCACCGAGCGGCCGCCCGCGCCGGAGAAGCACGAATCCATCGCGACCGTCACGCTCTTGGCCGGGAGCTTGCCCAGCTGGGCGTACAGCCGCTTGAGCGAGTAGCCGGTCTGCTTGATGTAGGTCGGGTCGCCGTCGAAGGGGACCAGGTAGGCGTCGCCCTTGGCCGGGTCGGGCGCGCCGTGGCCGGAGAAGTAGATGAAGACCTCGGCGTCGGCCTCGACATGGTTGGGCAGCCACTGCTCCAGGTATTTCTCGAAGTCGCTCTTCGTGGCGCGGTCGTCGACGAGCAGGACCATGTTCTCCTCGGAGACCCCCATCACGCGCTTGAAGTACTCGGCCGCCAATTTCGCGTCGGCGGCGGCGAAATCGGCCTTGGGCAGGGACTCGCGGTAGCGCTCCACTCCGATGACCACCGCGACGGCGTGCGGCCGGGCGGCACGCTGCGCGGGGAGCTCGTCGATGTCCGAGCGCGGCGCGGCGACAGGCGCGGGAACGGGCGCGGGGGCCGGGGTCGGCGCGGCGACCTTGTCGGCAGCGACGGTCGTGCCGCTCAAACGCGCGATGGCGGCCTCAGCGAACTTCCGCGACTGCTGGTCCATCGCGCCGGCGAGCGCTTTCCCAGCCCATTCTTTGGCCGCCGCGAGGTCCTTGGCGGTCCCGATTCCGTTCTCGTAGTAGGACGCGAGGTTCGCCATGGCGATGGCGTCTCCCTTTTCGGAGGCCTTGCGCATCCACGAGAAGGCAAGGACCGGGTCCTTGGGCGCTCCGGCCCCCGTCCCATAGATGTAGCCGAGCAACCGCTGAGCTTCCACGTTCCCGGCGCCGGCGGCGCGCTCGCTCCACTGGAAGGCACGCTTGAAGTCCTTCCTCGTGCCCAGGCCGTTGTAGTAGGCGAAGCCGAGGTAGGACTGCGCGGTGACCAGGCCGCCCTCGGCCAGCGGCAGGGCGCGGCGGAAGGCCGTCTCGTGGTCCTGCTCCTCGCGCGCGACCTCGAACTTGTCGGCGTCGTCGCTGATGACGTGACGCGCGTCGCCGCGGTAGATGGTGAGCAGGCGCGGCGTGGAGCCGTCGGTCGAAAGGATCTTCAGGGTCACGCGGGTCCCGACGGGGCCGCGCACGCGCCCGACCACCTCGTCGACCTGCAGGCTGGAGACGTCGGACCCGTCCACTTCCTGGAGGACGGCGTCGGTCCGGATGCCCGCGGCCGCGGCGGGGCTTCCCGGGACGACGCCCTGGACGACGATGCCTCGCGCCTCCTTCCTGATGACCAGGCCCACCATGCCCGCCGGCTTGCGGATGACGAGCGTGTCGCCCGGGACCGCCGCGTCGAGGGCCTTGGCGAGGGTCTTGTATTCGCGGCCGCTGGGCTCCAACCGGATGTTGCCGGTCTCGGAGAAGGCCGCGGTATGGGCCGCGGCGATCAGGAGCAGGGCGACGGCGCGGAGGATCATTTCCCGATGCTCCCGACCAACTGGGGATCGGCCTGAGGGATCACGACGTGGCTGACGATCTGGTCGGCCCGGAGAGCCCGCACGGCCGCGGCCACCGCGGTGCGCACGTCGCCGACCTCTCCGCAGACGGTGAAGTAGCCCTTGCCGCCCCCGACCACCATCTTGACCTCCAGCACATGGACCGAGGCGGCCTTGGCCGCGGCGTCGGCGGCCAACACGGTCGCGATCGCCTCCTTGGTCTCCACGATGCCCACGGCGCCCAGATGGTCGACCGGGCGGCGCTTGTCCAGGGACTCGACGACCTGGGTGGCCACGTTGCGGATGAGGACCTCATCCACCAACGCCTTGCCCAGCATCTCCTTGCCGGCACGGAGAGATGACTCCACCTCGCCGACCGGGCCGGTGATCAGGATCAGATACTTCCCGCGGGCGATGGTCGCCGTCTTGGCGAGCTTCACCGAGGCCATCTTGCACATGGCGTCGGCCGCCTCGATGCCCTTGGCGATCGAGGACGACTCCAGCAGTCCGACGGCGAGGTTGGCGAGCATGTTCATTCCCCTGTTAGGCGATGCGGAAGTATCCGACGAGCGCGCAGTGCAGCGGGCGCGCGAAATGGCTGGTCTTGGTCAGTCCGTCCCCGGTGGGCGTGCCGATGGACATCGTGGCGTACCCTTCGCCCAGGCCGAGGCCGTAGATGGTGGGGGCGTTCTTGACGTAGATCGAGCACTGCATGCGCCGCCCCATTGTGGTCAAATTGGCCACATTCGTCGAGTGCATGGAGGCCGTGTGCCGGTGCCCGCCCTCGGCCTGCTGGGCCAGGGCGACGGCCGCCTCGACGTCCCGGACGACCGTCACGGGCATCACGGGCATCAGTTGCTCCGTCCAGACGAAGGGGTGATCGTTCCCCACCAACGACCAGAGCAGCCGGACTGAGTCGGGGACGGTCAGGCCGATTCCCTTGGCGATGACCGAAGCATCCCGGCCGATGTAGTCGCGGTTGAGGACGGGATCTTTACATCCCTTGCCACCCTCTTTGATGACCAGCTTGGTCAACTGATCCATCTGAGAGGCGTTGAGTTCATAGGCGCGCGGGTCCGCACGCATGGCCGAGAGAAACCGATCTTTGGCAGCCTCGACCACGATGGTCTCCTTCTCAGCCGTGCACAGCACGCCGTTGTCGAAGGAGGCTCCGAAGATGATGTCCGAGGCGCACTTCGGGAAGACCGCGGTCTCGTCGACGACGGCGGGCGGGTTGCCCGGACCGGCGGCGATCGTCTTACAGGCCTTGCCGGCGGTCATCGCCACCTTCACGATGGCCGGACCGCCGGTGACGATGTTCACGCGCGGGTCCGGGTGCGCCAGCAAGTTCTTGGTGTTTTCTTGAGAGGGCTTGTCGAAGGTCGCGATCAGGCCGCGCGGGGCGCCCGCCTGCATCGCGGCCTCGCAGAGCAGGCTCATCATCTCGACGCAGGTCTTGAAAGCCGCCGGATGCGGCGCGAAGACCACCGAATTGCCGGCCGAGAGGATGGAGATGGAATTGTTGATGATCGTGGCGGCTGGATTGGTCGACGGAGTGACGGCGGCGACCACGCCATAGGGAGCGTATTCGACCAAAGTCAGGCCGAGATCGCCGGTGTACGCCTTGCTGACCAGGTCCTCGACGCCGGGGGTCTTGGTCGCGCAGACGATGTTCTTCTGGACCTTGTCCTCCCAGCGCCCCATCCTGGTCTCTTCGACGGCCATCTTGGCCAGGCGCTCGGCGTTGGCGATCGAGACCCGGCGCAGGGCGCGGATCACCTTGCGGCGCAACTCCAGCCCCTGATCCGAGAAGACGACCTGGGCGCGCGCGGCGGACTGCACCGCCGCGTCCACCGTCGGGTAGACCACTCCCCCGCAACCCGACGGGAAAGGAGAAACGCCGCCGATCGAGCCATAAGGCGAGGGAGTGCCGCCTCCGTCCGCCGTTAGGACGCGGCCCAGATCCTCCCTCTCGAGACGCTTGAGGACTTCCGCGACGACGCGGGCGATCTCCTCGCTCTGCATGTCCTATCCTCGCTCGTTCTTGTCGGTCGATTTCTTGAAGGCGGTCTTGCCGGACTGCTCGACGGTGTCCACGATCGCGAAGATCACGGCGTCCACCGGTCGGCCTTCGGTGCGGCTGGTCTGCCTGGCACTCGAACCCTGCACGAGCAGGACGAGTTCCCCCTCGCCGGCGCCGACGGAGTCGACGGCGACGAGGGGGCTGCCCTTCGGGGAGCCGGCCAGGTCCACGGGCTGAACCAGCATCAGCTTGGACCCGATCAGCTTCTCGTCCTTGAGTGTGCAGACGACGGTGCCCGTCACGCGGGCGAAAATCAAGCTCCGCTCCGCTTCGCTTGATTCACTTTCATAAACGTCCTCCTTACTTCTTGCGGGACAGATGCTCGGGCAGCGAGATCGGCATCTTGCCCTCGAGGTCAGGGTGCGGCTGCGGGATCACATGCACGGCGATCAGCTCGCCGACCTTCTGCGCGGCCGCCGCGCCCGAGTCGCACGCGGCCTTGCACGCGGCGACCTCGCCGCGGAACAGCACCGTCACCAGGCCGGTGCCGACCTTCTCGTAGCCGACGATGCGCACGTCGGCGGCCTTCACGGCGGCGTCGGCGGCTTCCACGCAGGCGACGAGGCCGCGGGTCTCGATCATTCCGAGGGCGTTCATTGTTCTGTTCTCCTTACGCGATGTGCACGATGTCGCCGGTCTTGATCCCGGCGGCGTTGGCTTCGTCCGTGTCGACATGAAACTCAAGGCTATAATTGGCCGACACTCTTACCACAACGTCTTCGAAAACAGTCGACCGTCCTTTGCCGTTGCCCGCGCGGACCCTAACGATCTCGCCTGAGGCAACCCCCAGGCTCTTGGCTTCCGCCGGGCTGAAGTGAAGATGCCGTTGGGCGATAACCACGCCTTCTTTGATCGTCACTTCCCCCGCCGGCCCGACGAGCACGGCCCCCGCAGAGCCCTTGATGTCTCCCGACTCGCGGACCGGAGGAATGATCCCGATGCCGATGGCGTCGGTGACGGCGATCTCGATCTGAGTGTGGGAGCGGTACGGCGCGACGAGGCGGACCTTGCTGATGGTTCCTTTCGGGCCTTTGACCGAGATAGACTCCTCGGCCGCCCAGAAGCCGGGCTGCTTGATGTTCTTCACTTTCTTCGGCTCCGCCGCGCGGCCGAACAGTATCTTGAAATGCTCTTGCGTCAGATGGCAGTGGCGGTTGGAGACGCCGACGGGAATGTCGAACTTCGAGCGCCTCAGGCGCTTCTCGATCTCGGCGGCGAGCCCCTCGGCGAGGGCGGGAGCGCTCACGCGGTTTTGAACCCCATGATGCGCAGAAAGGAGTCCTTCTTGAGGCTGGCCCCTCCGACCAGGGCCCCGTCCACGTCGGGCTGGGACATCAGCGTGTCCACGTTGTCGGCCGTAACCGAGCCGCCGTAGAGGACGCGCACGCCGCCCGCGAAGGGCTTGCCGTACAGCTTCTCGAGCTGGCCGCGCACGAAGAGATGCGCCTCCTGGGCCTGAGCAGGAGCGGCCGTCTTGCCGGTGCCGATGGCCCAGACCGGCTCATAGGCGATGACGGCCTTGGACAGGTCGGCCGGGGCGAAGCCCGCGAGGCCGCCGGCCAGCTGGGTCTCCAGCACGCGCCAGGTCTTCTGGCTCTCGCGCTCCTCCAGCGTCTCGCCGATGCAGACGATCGGGGTCAGCCCCGCCTTCAGCGCCGCCGCGAGCTTCTTGTTGACGGCCTCGTCTGTCTCGCCGAAGAGCTTGCGCCGCTCGGAATGGCCGATGATGACCATCCGACAGCCGGCGTCGACCAGCATCGCCGTCGAGATCTCGCCGGTGAAGGCTCCCGAGGCTTCCCAATGGCAGTCCTGGGCGCCTAGGCGCACGGCGGAGCCCTTGAGGACCTCGGCCACCGCGGCGATGGCGGTGAAGGGCACGCAGACGGCGGTCTCGCCCGATGCGGCCGCGGCGCCGTCATTGACGGCGCGGGCCAGCTCCACGGACTGGCCCAGCGTGAGGTTCATCTTCCAGTTTCCGGCGATGAGAGGACGGCGCAGAGGCGATGTCATGGTGTCATTCCCACGGTCGATTGTGGACATTCTGTCCACGGGCGCCTCTCAGGAGGCCTCTCCGCGCGTATTCTACCTAGAGACCCCCGCCAAGTCAACAGCCAAGCCGGCTAGAATTGAGAGAGGGGCAGGACCTGCTCGCCCAGCCTGCCGGGGTTGTATTCGTCGGCGGCGACGGACTTGCCGCCGCGCCTGACGCGGACGGCCGGCACTCCCGCGTTCTTGGCCTCGAGCATGTCCCGGTCGCTGTCTCCGAAGAAGAGGACGAAGCGTCCGTCCTGGAGGTGCAGGTGCTTGTTCTCGGGCGCGCCGACGAAGGCGAAGCCCTTGGGCGCCAGATGACGCCACTCCTTCTTGAGGGCGTCGCCGCCCGTCGCCTGGCGGTCGGCCAGGATCAGAATGCGGAAGCCGAAGGCGCGCAAGAGGCATGCCAGGCCGTAAGGCAGGACCTTCGGGGTCTCCAAGTCGTAAGAACTGTTGACGACCTTCCAGTACTCGGGGCTGCGCAGCTGCTGGACGGAGCGGGCGGCCTTGGCGAAAGATTCTTGAGAATGGACCAAAGTGTCGTCGTAGTCGAAAGCGACGCCCAGCCGCGCGATGGTGACGAGGCTGAAAACGAGCCCCCAGACGCTCATGGCGGCCAGGATCTTCTTGGCGGTGGTCCAGGTCTTCTCGACTTTCGCGCGGACGTCCTTGAGCACCATGTCAGTCCTCCTTGCGCTTCATCCGGCCCGCGGGGGGTGCCACGACCGTCTTCTGCTTCTCGGCGCACTGACGCAGGACTTCGCGAGCCAGGACCCCCGTCGGCTCGTGGGAGTCGGCTGAGGAGAACGCATTGAACCCGTCGCCGCCCATCACGATGAAATCGAGGGCCGCGACGGCGTAGGTCT
>MGUL01000092.1:25472-32353 GCA_001800005.1 Elusimicrobia bacterium RBG_16_66_12
CAGTGCGCAGGGTCATCGGCCCCGCCGGGACGTCCGCGCGGATGCCGCCGCCGTTCTGGAAGGCGGCGTCGGCGCCGGCCCAGTCCTTGTAGCAGTCCGCCATCCAGGACCCGAGGCCCGACTCCCCGTCCGTCTCCCGGCTCATCGCCGCGGTCACGGTGGCGATGACGGTCTCAAAGATCTTCCCCACCGCCTCGGTGTGCTTGGCCACGATGGCCTGGACCTGGGCGTCCGAACCGACCCGCTCGGCTCGGAGCTCGACGAGCTCGTCCTCCGAGGACAGGACCTTGTGGGTCTGGGGATCGATGGTCAGCGTCGCGCGCCCGGCGCGAACCAAGTAACAGCCGGCCTGGACGATCATCGTGCCGTTCGAAGCGTCGCGCAGAGGACGCATCAGCGTCGTATGGGAGTGGCCGCCCACGACGAGGTCGATGCCGCCGACCTCCCGAGCCAGGGTCTGGTCGCCCTCGAACCGGACCTTGCCCTCTTCCTCCAGGCCGATGTGGGTGACCGCGATGACCACTTCGGCGCCGGCCCTCTTCAGCGCGCGAACGGCCTCCTTGCCCTCGTCCACCTCGCGGCGGAACTTGAGGCCCTCGATGTTTTTGGGAAAGGCGAGCCGGGGCATGTTCGTGGTCGTCAGGCCGAAGATGCCAACCTTGACGCCGGCGACCTCCTTGATGATCCAGGACTTCACCCAAGACGCACGCTGGCCGTCGGCCGTGTAGGTGTTGGCCGAGAGTACGGGCGCCTTCATCTTGCCGATGAGCGCGATGAGGTCCGCGGAGCCCGAGTCGTACTCGTGGTTTCCAACCACGAGAGCATCATAGCCGATCGCGTTGAAGACCTCCGCCACGGCCTCGCCCTTGGACAGCGAGCCCTCCGGCGTGCCCTGCCACCAGTCGCCCGCGTCGAGCACCAGCTTGGGCCCCGTCTCTTTGCCGATGAACGAGGCCAAGGCCGCCGCCCCCCCGACGAGACGTTCGGGCTGAAGCTTGTCGGGGCGGGGCATGATCCAGCCGTGGATGTCGTTGGTGTGGTAGACGCGGATGCGGATGTGGGCCGGGGCGTCGGCGGCGCGCGCCGCGGATGGAACGGCGGCCAGCGCCAGCAGGAGGATGAGGCGAAGACGACGGAGAATCATTCGGACAGGCTCCCGGCGAGAGCGTCGCACGCCTGCTGCACGGCCTCGGCGGCCGAGCTCAGCAGATCGGCGACCTCGCCGCGTTTGATGGATTCGACGAAGAGCGGAGAATCGTTCGATTCGGCCCTGACGGCGCGCCGCAGGCGCTCCACCTCGGAGCCATGGCGCTTGGCCTCCAGCAGAGCCTCGGCGCGGGCCGCGCCCGCGACGGAGGCGGCGCGCAAGAGGGATCGCGCCGCGAGTTTCAGGGCGGCGGCGGCGGCGGCGAGACCCTCATCGTGGGACAATCCCAAACGAGCGGCCTCGCTGACCGCGGCGGCCGTCTGCTCCACGGCTTCGCGCAGGGAGAACGAGAACTCGCTGATGTCCGCCTTGACCGGCCCGCTCAAGGTCCGGGCGGCCGCGACCGACGCCTGTCGCCAGCCCCTCGAGCGCAGCCGCGCCGTGCGCGCGGCCGAGAGGAACGCGGGCGAGTGGTCGCGAAACCAGCTCGCGGCCGCGTCGGCGGCCGCGACGAGGGTCTCCGCCTGGCCGCGCAGGGGGTCGAGCGTGTTCTTGCGCATCGAAGTCAGTCTACGAAATTTGCCGCCTCTCATCAGCGGGGGTCCGGCCATGGATCGAATCCGGCCAGCGTGAAATGACGGTCGAAGGCAAAGGCGCGCTTGATATGATGATGCCTCATCAGAGCGAAGGAAACGCAATCGGTGAAGCTGACGCCCTGGTCGGCGAATTTCTCGAACAACATCAGCGCCTCGCGATCCTGGCGCTCGCCGGGCCGCAGGATCGTGAGCGCCCCCGAGTCGAGGATATGCCGCGCCCGCTCGGCCGCGAACGCATAGCCCGCCCGGCGCGCGAGAAGCGTGAAGGTCTCCGAGAGGACCAGGTTGCTGGTGAAGGCCGCGGCGCGCTCCTGGCCGAGCCTGTCCCATCCGGCGACGGCAACCGCGTGAAGCCGATCCTCCGCGACGTAGCGCGCCAGGAAGGCACCCGTGTCGATGAAGATCACTCGGTCTCGCCGTAAAGATAGCGGTCATGCTCCTCGGCCGTGTCTTTCGGCGCGGCACCGCGGTAGACGGCCTTGTCCCGCAACAGGCTGTCGCCTCCCAAGCCGACGCTTTCTCCGAGAAGCGCCGCGGTCAGGCTGTCACGGATGAACTGGCCGAGGGACACCCCTTTCTCTTGGGCGCGGCGCAAGGCGCGTTCGTGCAGTGGTTCCGGCAGCATGATGGTTGTTCTATGCATAATGACATAGCCATATTACCATATTAATCAATGGCCGTCAAGGAGCCGTCTATGCCCTCATCCTCGGATAAGCAGGCGTCTGCGACGGACAACTTTTCACCCATCGGGTGAAAAATATCCCAATGAGCCCTGGGCGCCGGGACGACTGCAGTTATCCACAGAATTATGCCGGCATAAAACGGTGGATAACTTCAGCCGAGCCCGCTATTTTTAAGGACAGCTCCAGTCGATCCGGTCCTCACACGCGTGGCGGCTTATCCGAGGATTGGGGCTATGACTCGTCAGCGGGCCTCGAGCACGGAGAGCAGGCAACGCACTCCGCCCAGTTCGGCGCCTTCGACCGGCGCCTCGCGGACCAGCGCCAGCCCCGCCGCCTCGAAACGCTCGCGGAACCGGCGGCGGTGGGCCAACTCCGCGCCTCCGCCGAAGCCGTGGGCCAGCAGGAGACGGCCCCCGGGCTTCAGCCAGGAGGCGACGCGCGCGAAGAGCGCATCGAACTCGGCGGCCACCCCGGGGCGATCGAGGTAGTACAGCACGTCGCCCAGCACGACCGCGTCGTAGAGGGCCCCCGGAGGCGGGGACCACGACAGCAGGTCGGCCTCCTGGAATTCGGCGGAGGGAACACGCCGCCGCGCGCGCGCCAGGGCCACGCTGGAGATGTCGAGGGCCGTCACCCGGTCGGCCAGACGGACGAGGCGCTCGGTGAAGTGCCCCTCCGCGCAGCCCGCTTCCAAGACGCGTCCCCAATGGCGGCCGCCGAGAGCGGCCTGCATCGCCTCCAGGCGGGCCTTCTCGTACGGAAAGCGGCCGTAGGAGAACGGGTCCTCGCGGCGGCCGAACTGACGGTTCATCTTGCGCCGCGTCTTAAACGCCTGCCAGCGCACCCGCAGTCCGGACCAGAGGCTCACCGGCGGCCCCGCTCGACGAGGCGCTCGGCGTCACGGAAGGCGTCGCGATGGGAGAAGACGAGATAGGCCGGACGATCATCGACGGAGCGCTTGATTGTGTCCAAATCGTCCACAGATAAGACCCCCACTCGAGGCCCTAGTGGCCTCAAATAGAGGAATGCCCCGCGCTTGGGAGGCGGCTCCTTCAGAGGGTCGAAGGCGGCGGCCAGGCCCAGGTCCTCGCGGACCCTCTCGGCCATCTTCCCCCCCCACGACGACCCGCGGGGCTGCCAGACGAGGCTGAAGCGCCCGCGGGGAATGTCCTTGAAGAAGCGGTACATGTCCCGCAGGCGGTCCGGCCCGGGCTGGAAGGAGTTGGGGGTCTCGAAGACGACGAGCCGAGCTCCAAGGGCCGCGGCGGCGTTCTTCGTGGCCAGCCAGGCCTCGCGGACCTCCAGGCTGTCCCGGAAGGCGCCGCATTGGAACTGGCGGGTCCGAACCAGCTTCCTGCCCGCCGCGGGGTAGCCCCGGTCGTCGGGGCCGTGGGTGATCAGGCGGCAGGCCTGGAGCGAGAATTCAGCGCCCAGGGGCGCGCCGGCCTTCCACTCCGCCAGGGTGCCGGGGCGGGGCATCCGCTCGCCGGTCTTGGCCTCGACGAAGGAGAGGGTCCCCCAGTAGCGGTCCCGTCCGACGGGGAAGCCGGCGCAGCCCACCCTCACCATGGGCTAGTCGAAAAGGGTGAACTCGGGCGCGCGGCGCTCGCGCTCGACCGTCTCGGGCAGGCGCCGGCCCCAGCGCAGGGCGTACCAGGCCAAGCCCAGACAGGCCGCCCCGTAGGCGAGCTCGAAACCCGCGTAGCGCAGCCACTGCTCCTGGGTGATGAAATCCCACTTGGCCGGGGCGTAAAGGTTCGCCTCGGGCTCGCCGTAGAAGAGGTCCCAGAGGCCCTTGAAAGCGACCAGCCCGCCCCACCCGGCGAAGATCGCCGAGGCGAGACGGGCCAGTCCGCGGATCTTGATCGTCTCCAAGGAGACGGCCCGATCAGCGCTTCGAGTACTGGAAGCGCTTGCGCGCCTTCGGCTGACCGCTCTTCTTGCGCTCGACCATGCGGGGGTCGCGCGTCAGGAAGCCGGCTGCCTTGAGAGTCTTCTTGTTCTTCTCGTCGACCTTGACGAGAGCGCGGGCGATGGCGTGGCGGGCCGCCCCGGCCTGGCCGGAGATGCCGCCGCCGATGACCTTGATGACGTAATCGCTGCCCTTGGAGCCCTCGATGAGCTCGAGAGGAGACCGCACGTCGCGGATCTGATGGGGCAGGCCGTTGAAGTACGCCTCGACGGACTTCTTGTTGACGAAGATCTTGCCTTCGCCCTTCGGCAGGATGCGGACCTGCGCGATGGCGTTCTTGCGGCGGCCCGTCGCCCGGATCGCTTCGTTCTTACCCATGGTTGTTTACTTGGCCTTCGGAGTGAGGATGCCGTGCGGATGCGTGTCCGCGACGTAGATCTTGAGACGGACCAACTGCTTGCGCGCGAGGCGGTTCTTCGGCAGCATGCGGCGCACGGCGAGCATGACGATCTTGCGGGGGTCGCGCTCCATCTGCCGCTTCATCGGCGTCACCTTCGCGCCGCCCGCGTAGCCGGAATGGGAGAAGTAGGTCTTCTGCTCCAGCTTGTTGCCGGTCAGCTTGACGTGCTTCGCGTTCGTCACGACGACGAAATCGCCGCAATCGACGTAGTCGGTGTAGGTCGGCTTGGTCTTTCCGCGGAGGAGATCGGCGGCCTTGGTCGCGATGCGGCCAAGGACAAGTCCCTTCGCATCGATGTGGTGCCAGCGGCGCTCTTTGGCCGCCTGGATGGGGCTGTGCATATAGCTCTTCTGAGGCATGATGGGAAAGATAGCAAATTCCCGACGGAGGCTCAAGGATCTTTCGGCGGGCGGCGGGTCCCGAAGACGGCTCCGTCCGGGCCCTTCCAGAACACCTCCAGGTTGAGCTTGGCCCGGCGATAGACCGCCGCGCCGGCCTCGGTGACGGAGCCGCGGGCGTCGAAGAGGGCCTTCCCGTCCCAGTCCTTGAGCTTGAAGGCCGTCTTGGCGTCGGCGCCCTTGGACTCGAAGTAGACGATGGCGTCCTGGGTCAGCAGGAACAGGTACTTCTCGTAGCCTTCTTTGGTCAGCCGGGGCGCGCCCGACAAGGCTCCGCCGCGGGGCTTGGCCGTCCAGGGCCGGGAGCCGCCTGCCCGACGCCTCAGCAGCGCCAGCGCGTCGCCCTCGGAGCGGCGGATGCGCTCTAAGAGTTCGTAGTCATCCGGGCTCCATATCTTCTGATCCGGCGGCAGGATGCGGCGCTGCCACATCTCCTCCAGCAGGGCGCGACGCGAATCGGCCGCAGCGGGAGCCTCGGCTCCGGCCGGCTCCGCATGGCCGCCCGTGACGTCCGCCGACGCGACGGGGCCGGCCAGCAGGACCAGGAGGAGCAGGCTCACTTATGGGGGAGGATGCGCGGCAGGACCACGCCGACCTGGTCCATGTACTTGCCGCGGCGGTCCGAGTAGGAGGTCTCGCAGAGCTGGTCGCCCCCGAAGAACAGGAGCTGGGCGATGCCCTCGTTGGAGTAGATCTTGGCCGGCAGGGGCGTGGTGTTGGAGATCTCGATGGTCAGGTAGCCCTCCCAGCCCGGCTCCAACGGTGTGACGTTGATGATGATGCCGCAGCGCGCGTAGGTGGACTTGCCCAGGCAGATCGCCAGGACCTCGCGGGGGATCTTGAACTTCTCGAGCGAGCGCGCCAGCGCGAACGAGTTCGGCGGGACCACGCACTGCGCCGCCTTGAAGTCGACGAACGCCTTCTCGTCGAACTTCTTCGGGTCGACGACCGTGCCGTGTACGTTCGTGAACACCTTATACTCGTCGGCCACGCGGATGTCGTAGCCGTAGGAGGAGAGCCCGTAGGAGATCTTGCCGTGGCCGTCGAGATGCTCGACGAACGGGTCGATCATCTTGTGCTTCTTGCTCATCTCGCGGATCCACTTATCGGACTTGATCACTCGTCTCTCCTTGGACTGGGGCTGGCGTGATTATATCTATTCGCCGCATGACGTGCGGCAGCGGCGGCTACCTCCGCTCGACCAAGAACAGCTGCTCGGTCACATGGATCGACCGGTTATCCAAGTTCCTGCAGCCTCGGAAGGCATTATATTGCGTTTCAAGGACTTCCACCGTGCCGAGTTCTTTTAGCATCGCGCGCATTTCGTTCGGCGAGATGAAGCCCTCGTTGTTGAATGACACCATCAGGAACGGCGCATCGACAGCCTGAAGCAGCGATCTCAGCAAGGGAAGCGATTTCGCGCGCACGTTGTAGCCGGAGCGTCGCCAATCCGTGGGAATCCCGGAGACGCGACTCACCTCGCGCGGCCGCTCGTAGCGCACGAGCAGGTTCAGCATGAAGTAGTTGGAACCGTACGGATGCTGGTTGTATGGGGGGTCGATATACGCGAGGTCGAGTCCTCGCAGATGGGCCGCGGCGGCATTGGCGTCTTCTTGGAGGACTTCGCTGTCGCCCTCGAAGCTGCTCAGGACAGGCAGGTCTAGACGGACTTCGCCAGTGATCCG
>MGUL01000092.1:32377-55917 GCA_001800005.1 Elusimicrobia bacterium RBG_16_66_12
CGAACTGGCCGATTTGGGTATCCCGATTCTTATAGAAACCCTTGAAGACCCCGGCGGTATTGGCATGGACGGACGCCCTGCTCAGGAGCGGGCCCATCAGCAGATCTCTCATGCCGCGAGGCGCGGCATCGATGAGCCGGCGGTAATTGTCCAAGCGCCGGGCGTTGCTCTTGGTGTAAAACACGCGGTCGTCTTTGGTGATGTTCTTTTCATCTCGCGGTGAATACAATTCTTCGATGAAGCCGAAGGGCAACTCGTCGCCGAGAACCCTGCTGTTCAGGTCGGCGACAGTTTCGGAGAGCGCCGCTAAATCAACGCCGCTCCTGTTGCTTAGGTAGCAACGCGCCGTGACCGCCGCGTAGTCCTCCATGTCGTTGCTGACGATCGACGAGGCATGAGCCTTCAGAAAGCGGGAGACGACGCCGGAGCCGCTGAACGCATCGAACACGCGAAGTCGGGTCTTCCCAAGCCTGCGCTTAACGCGCTCGACCGCCGTGCCGATCTGACCGAGAAGGGAGCGCTTGTTCCCTATGTAGGTGAGCAGCTGCCGAGAGAGATATTCATGGTTCTCGGCGCCGGGATCGTCCGCCCACAGCGCCGGTTGGCGGTTCTTGAGAGATAAATTGGACTGCTGCGGTTCTGTCGCCATGCTATCTGCAGCGTATTGTACTCCAAGAAGACTCTGTGCAGCTGTGGTCCGGCGGCGGGAGCCTCCGCGCCAGCCGGCTCGAGTGCACAAACGCGACGAGGCCGTCCGTTCGTTTTACAATAAGGTTAAATAGCCTCATGAAGAATCTCCGAATATCAGCGGCGTTGGCCCTCCTCGCACCGCTGCTCGGATGCTCGGCGGCGCCCATCACGCGCGCCATCAAACGTGGTGACGCCGTCGCCGTTGCAGCCCGGATCGACCAGGGCCAGGACCTCAACGCCCGGTTCGGCATCGCCGGCCAAACGCCGCTCATGATCGCCGTCGAGCGCCGCCGCCTCGAAATCGCCGGGCTCCTGCTCGACCGCGGCGCCGATATCAATCTCCGCCGTAACGGGACGGGCGCTCTGACCCTCGCCTCGCTCGGCGGCAATAAGGAGATGACGAAGTTCCTGCTCTCTCGCGGCGCGCAGGCGGAGCGGCGAGACATCCTTCTGGCCCAAGGCCCCGACCGCGCCGAGATCGTCGCCCTACTTAAGGCCGCCGAGGCCAAGCAGTCGTCCGCCGGGGCCGCCGTCGCTCCTTCGACGTTCGCTGTCTCAGACGTCGACGCGCCGGCGTACAAGACCAGCGAGCGGGCCGATGATCTCGCGCTGATCGTCGCCGTCCCGCGATCCATGGACGGCCCCGAGGCGCGCTTCGCGCTCGAAGACGCCGCCGCCGTGCGTCGCCACCTGATCGCCCTCGGCTGGCCGAGCCGCAATATCGTGTTACTGACGGACGAAGCCGCCGGACGCGCGGGCCTGGGCAAGTACCTCGAGCGCTGGCTGCCCAACAACGTCGTTGAGAACAGCCGCGTCTTCTTCTATTTCGCGGGCTGCGGCGCCGCCGACGCCTCGGGGAGACCCTTTCTTCTTCCCTGGGACGGCGACGCCGGCCAGCTCGAGGCGACGGGCTACCCGCTCTCGCGCCTGTATGAGAAACTCAACGCGCTGAAGGCCCGCGCGGCTATCGCCGTGCTCGACACGGGCTTCTCGGGAGCGGGCCCGCGCTCGGCCGCCGCTGCGAAGGCGAAGACCCCCGCGGCGCGCATCGACCTCGGCGCGCGCGACCTGGGCGACGTCATCGCCCTCGTCGCCGCCCAGGACGCTGAGCCCCTCGGCCTGGCGCCGGAAGAAGGCCATGGGGCGCTGACCTACTTCCTGCTGAGGGGCCTCAACGGCGCCGCCGTCGACGCGAGCGGGGCCGTGACGATCAAGGGGCTCTCCCGCTATGCGCGCGGGCAAGTCGCAGACGCGGCCGCACGCGAGGGCCGCAGACAGACGCCGCTCCTGCTGACGGGCGCTCTGGGCGAAGCCGACCTGAGACTGCGCTAAAAGAGGCCGGGGCGAGCGCGAGGCTCGCCCCGGCCTGTCCTCAGTCGCGACAGCTTAGAACATGAACTGCAGTTCCAGCGTCAAGTCATGGCTGGTGGCATCATTTTTATTGCTGGTGCGCTGGAGATAGCGGGAATACTCCAGGACGAAGCGGCCGTGGTCGAAGGGTTTGACGTGCAGACCGATGGCCGGCCCGAACTTCTCGTTGTCGGGCTGGGCCGTGTCCGCGTCGAAGTACTCCCACTTCGCGTACGGGGCGATGTCCCCGTCCATGAAGTGGCCCTGGGTCTCGACGTAGTAGGTCATCGAGCGGTGGTTCATCTCCGCGACCTTCCCGGTGGGAACATAGCGGTCGTTGCCCCACAGCATGGACCCGATGAGCGCGCCGCCGACCTTGTCGAACTTGGCGGTGTAGTTTCCCATCAGACCGTACTGGTAGAAACGATCTCCGCCTGCGGCTTTGCCGAACCAGTGCAGCGGGTAGTAGCCCTTGTAGAGGTAGGCGCCGAGCATGCTGCCGTTCGCGTCGAACCGGTAGTCCAAGGTTCCGTAAAAGTCTTTCTTGGAATCCGTCTCGACCTCCACGGCGTTCTCGTTCTTGCCGGTGCCGTTGACGAGGCCGAATTCCGCGTAGAGGTCCTTGTAGCCCGACGCCGCCGACCAGCCGTACTGCCGGTTGAAGGTCCGGTAGGGGTTGTTCCCCACCGTGGTGGTGTACGAGAGAGGCCGGCTGTACTCCAAGCGGGCGCCGCCGCCGTGGAAGTGAATCAGCGACGACATGATTCGCCCCATGCGCGCGCTCACGAAGAAGTCCTCGTTGAAGTTCTTGTGGTACTGGAGGTACATCTCCGCCAGCTTGCCGCGCGCCCAGTTGCCCTGGTCCGAGACTGTCGCCTCGCTGTTGAGGTTGGAGACGCTCTCGCTCTTCGCCTCGTTTTCCGAGAGATAGAACTCACCGAAGTAGGAGAAGCCCTTGTCGAGGGGGCCGCCGGTGTAGATGCTGAGGGCATGAGCCTGGAAGCCGTTCTTCGGCTCCTTCTTGTCGAGCCGGTTCGCGCCCTGCTCCGTCTTCGTGTACTTCGCCGTCGAGCGCAGCTTCCCCGTGAAGGACAGGTAGTCGGACATGTTCGCGCCCTTCATGTCGCTCTCGCCCATCTTGTGTCCCGCGCGCAGGAACTTCTGTCCGGTCCCATTGAGCTTATAGCCGGCCGTGTGACAGCCCGTGCAGCTCATCCCATACTTGCGGGCCCAAGCGGTGATAGCATGAGCCTCGGGCGCCGGCACGATCATCCATCCCAACGCCAGGACAACCAGGGCCCTGGTCATGAGTCTGCTTGCTTTCATGTAGTCACTCCTCGTTCGATTTTGAATGATGTGGCGCTGCGGCTTGACTGCGTTACGAAACCGTGGCCGATCTCCGGCGCGACCGGAGGAACCTGAAAACCAAGGTGCGAAATACTGAATTGAGGGAAAGCTTGGCGCTCCTGGGGGAAGCCATGCGATCCTATTCATAATTCATCGGCCGGAATCAGTGCTGGAACCAAACCGTCGACACATATTAGTTCACGCCCCCGGCAAACGGCGATGACAGACGGCAGCCGAGCGATTGATAAAAGTCAATCCGGCGGCGGCATGCAGGCGGGCGCGGTCGAGGATGCGGACCAGCCGCCCTTGAGTCGAGATGAGTCCCTTGGCGGCCAGTTCGGAGAATGTCCGGCAGATGGCCTCGGGAGAGGTGCCCATGAATTCGGCCAACTCTTGGCGGGACATGCCCAGGGAGACGGCGGCTCCAGGAGCCTTCGACGCCCCTTCGAGGGTGATGATGAACTTGGCCACGCGCTCGCGGATCGTGCGCAAGGCCAGGTCCGTGCCGGCCTCGTCCGCATCGCCGAGCTTGGATGCCAGCAGACGCGCGAAGAACCGCGACAGCGCCGGGTCGGCGTCCCAGAGCTTCTGGAAGCGCGCGGTCTCGATGAAGCAGACGCACGAGTCTTCCAGCGCGATGCCGGCGGCCGCATACGGCAGATCGGCGATCAGGGAGCGCTCGCCCAGCACGCTCGGGGCCTGGATGACGCGAATAATTCTCTGACGGCCCGTGCCCTCGGCGCGCACGAGCTTCACGCTCCCGGTCCGCACGAAGTAGATGCCCAGCGGCTGATGGCCCTGATAGAAGATGACGTTGCCGGGGATGTATCTGCCGGGGCGCCAGCAGTCCGACAGCCGCTCCGCGGACTTGAGAGGAATCCCGAGAGAATCCGCCCAGCGCTTGAAGTCCAAGACGCAGCGCTGCCCGCCTTTCGGCGCGCCCTTCGCGCAGCAATCGGGCTCGAATTCTTTCATCGGCTCTTCGATCCTTCGCAACAAAACATCCTCATGAACCGAGAATCGCGCGGGCGGCGAGCTCCCCCGACAGGCAGGCGCTCTCGATGGTGGCCGGCAACCCCGTGCGGGTCCAGTCTCCGGCGAAGGAGAAGCCGGGCATGCCGCTGCCGGGCTCGGGACGCTTGGCCTCCGCGCCGGGAACGGGCGAGAGCGTGGCGAAGGGTTCCTTGACGACCTTGGAGGCCAAGACCTTGGCCTTGGGGAACTCGGGGAGGCAGGACGAGAGGTCTCGAATCATCGAAGATACTATCTTCTCGGGAGACTGGCCGATCTGGGCATGGGCTCCGGAGATCACCACCGCCAAAGTTTGACCCTCCTCTTTCAAGCCGTGGATCATGGTCTTATTGAAGACCCAATGCGTCTCGGTGTTCAGCAGCCCGATGAACCGTTCGGTCATGACCGGGCGGTCGACACGGAGGGTCGCGCCGACGATGGGCGCGGGGGCCAACGTCTCCCACGAGCCGCGCAGGACGGCGGGAAGAGACAGTTTTTTAAGATCCCATGGCGGCAGGGTCGAGACGACGTGATCGGCCGTGAAGCGGGAGTCCATGTCGGTGACGACGCCGCGCACGCGGCCTCCTTCCTCGATGAGGCCGGCGGCCTTGGCGCTGGAGATCGCGCGGCCGCCGCGCGCCTCGATGTAGTCGCGGGCCGCGCCGGCGTAGAGACCGGAGAGCCCGGTCTTGGCCAGCGCGAAGCGCGAGGAGTCCCGGCCGGTGAAGAACATCTCGCGCAGGGCCTGGACGAGGCCCGCGGCCGAGGCGACCTCGGGCTTGTCGTTGAGGATGCCGATGGCGGCGGGGTCGAAGAAGCGCGTCTGGAAGTTCCGGGAGATGCCCAGCGACGAAAGCCACTGCCGGACCGTCATCTTCTCCACGGCTTCCGGCACCGGGCCCGACTTCATGGCCTTGAGGGCCAGGTCGAAAGCGAACAGCGCCCTCTTTTCGCCGAGGGAAACGCCCCTGAGGCCCAGCAGGCCCGCGGCCAGGTGGAGCGGGGCGGGCAGCCACGACGGGCACCTGAGGCGGTCGTGCTTGCCGCCCGGCTCGGCGTAGTCCACCGCGACGTCATCATAAACAGCGAGCTTGTCCTGCGTCCCGATCATCTTAAGAAAGTTTCGCGTCGAGCGATAGCAGCCCATGAAGAGATGCTGGCCGTTGTCGACGTCGAGGCCGTTCTCCTCGAAGGAATAGGCCCGGCCGCCCAGGTGGGATTTTTTCTCAAGCACGAGGACCCGGCGGCCCTTCTCCGCCAGGGCGACGGCGCAGGACAGACCCGCGAAGCCCCCGCCGAGGACGAGAACGTCGGTCTTCTCAGAGGCCATGGCAGTAGAACCAGGCCCGCAGGGCCAGTACGCACTTCCGCGGAACCGATAAGGTCGTTTTTTGGAAGAGGACGCGGAAGCCCCCGCGCGCGATCTCGTCGAGCAGGCCCTCGTAGACGTGGGCCATGATCTCGGTCGGCAGAAGGCGCGGCCGGTCACGGGAGTCCACGAGCCGCCGGGCGCGGGCGTAATAGTCCTTGGCCCGCTCGTATTGCCGCCGCATGACGAGGTCGAAGGCCGGGGCATGGTCGCGGGAGATCAACTTCTCGACGGAGCAGCCGGCCTCGCGCAGGTCGGCCAGGGGCAGGTAGACGCGGCCCAATTCCAAGTCGGCCCCGACGTCGCGGATGATGTTGGTGAGCTGGAAGGCGTAGCCGAAGTCCGTCGCGAACTCCATCATGCGCTCGCGCGGAGTGTAGTCCCAGCCGAAGATGTGCACGCACATGACTCCGACCGATGAGGCCACGCCGCGCATGTAGCTTTCCAGGTCCGCGATGGTCTCGTAGCGAGTGCCTTCCAGGTCCATGGCGCAGCCCCTGATCATCTCGAGAAAAGGCTCCTTGGGGATGTTGAAGTCCGCGATAGGGCGGATCAACGCCTGAGAGATCGGATGGGTCGAACGGCCCGCGTAGAGGCCCTCGACCTCGGCGCGCCAGAAATCGAGCATGCCGCGCGCCTCGCCTTTAGGGATGTCGGGCGTGTCCACGATGTCGTCGATGAGGCGGCAGTAGGCGTAGACGGCGGACAGGGCCTCGCGCTTGGTCCGCGGCAGCAGCAGGAAGCCCAGGAAGAAGTTGGACTTCTTCTCGGCCCGGGGCGCCGGCACGGTCACGCTCCGACGAGAGCGCGCGCGACCAGCGGGATCCAATCCCGCTTCGTGAGCGCGGGACGCGTGCGCAGGGTGTCGAAATCGAGCTTATGGATCAGCTTGAGGATCTGCATGCCTCCGAGCCAGGTGAGCCGGATCTCGAGCGAGAGGGGCCAGCGCAAGCGCCCGGGCAGGGGCTTGCCCTGATCGAAGAGGGAGCGCGTGCGGGCGAGCTCGAACTTCATCAGGGCCTTGAAGCGCTCGTTGCAGACTCCCATGCGCAGGTCGGCCTCGAAGTAGCCGTAGGCCTTGAAGTCCTCCTCCGGGATGTAGACGCGGTCCTTCTTGAGGTCCACGGAGACGTCCTGCCAGAAGTTGGCCAGTTGGAGGGCGGTGCAGATCGCGTCCGAGTAGCGGAAAAGCTCCTCGTCGCGATATCCGTGGATCATCAAGACGATGCGCCCGACCGGGTTGGCCGAGCGGCGGCAGTAGTCCAACACCTCGGCGAAGGTCTCATAACGCTTCTTCTCGGTGTCCTGGAGGAAGGCGGAGAGAAGGTCGTCGAAGGGCTGTTTGGGAAGGTCCAGCTCCTTGAGAGTCGCGCTGAGCGCGAGGAAGACGGGGTGCTCCGGGGGCTTCTCGCCGGTCTCGGCAAGCTGGCGGCGCCACTCCTCGAGGCGCTCGCGCCGCACGCCCTCGTATTCCGTTTCATCGGAGAAGTCGTCGGCGATGCGCGCGAAGGCGTAGAGAGCGGCGACGTGCTTGCGCAGGCGGCGCGGCAGCAGCCGCGAGGCGACGGGAAAGTTCTCGTAATGCCGATCGGCCAGGTCCTGACAGAAGCGGTAGGCGCCCGAAACGTCCTTCGGGTCCATCAGGCGCGCCTCGTACTCCTTGAGGGAGCTCACTTCTTGCCGACTCCGATGCGCGTGCGCTTGTCTCCGCGCCGGATGGACAGCTTTTTGAGCGGGGCATCGGTCCATTCGAACTCGAACCCGCCGCAGCGCACGCGGTCGCCGGCCGCGATGCCGGCCTTCTTGAGCGCTTTGTCCACGCCGATGCGCTTGAGGGTGTGCTGGTAGCGGTTGATCGCCTCGGGCAGGCTCACGTCCAGCATGGCCGAGGCGCGCTCGACGTAGCGGCCGCGCAGGGAATAGACGCCGCCGCCCATGTTCTCCACCGAGAAGCCCTGCTCGACCTTGTGCAGGGTCTCGCCCGGGGCCTTGTCCGAAAAGCGGACGGGGCCGTCGTGCTTGGCGAGTTCCGCGATCACGCGGTCGAGGACCTCCTGGACGCCCTCGCCCGTGGCCATGGAGGCGCCCAGCACGCGGTCGCGATACTTCTTCTTGAACGCCTTGAAGACCGACGCCCCCTCCGGCAGGTCCATCTTATTGACGACGAGGATCCTCGGCTTGGCCGCCAGGCGCGGGCTGAAGCCCTTCAGCTCCGCCTCGATGGTCTTCACGCCCTTCAGGGGATCCTCGCCCATGTAGCCGGCGGGATCGACGAGATGGATCAGCACGCGCGTGCGCTCGACGTGGCGCAGGAACTGGTCGCCCAGGCCCTTGCCCTCGGAGGCGCCTTCGATAAGCCCCGGGATGTCGGCCAGAACGAAGCCGACGTGCTTGTGGCAGGCCACTCCCAGGTTCGGCGCGAGCGTGGTGAACGGATAGTCCGCGATCTTGGGCCGGGCGCTGGTCACGCGCGCGAGCAGGCTCGACTTGCCGGCATTGGGGAACCCCACCAGGCCGACGTCGGCCAGCAGTTTGAGCTCCAGGTCGTAGGTCGCCTTCTCGCCCGGAGCGCCCTTCTCCGCCAGGCGCGGGGCGGTGTTCGCATGGGTCTTGAAGGAGGCGTTGCCGCGCCCGCCGCGCCCGCCTTCGGCCGCTCGAAAGCGCTGCTTGTCCTTATGCAGGTCGGCCGCCAGCACGCCGTCCTTGTAGATCACCGTGCCGGCGGGCACGAAGACGACGACATCCGAGCCGCTGTCGCCCTTCTTGTTGGAGCCCTTGCCGTGGCTGCCTCGCTCGGCCTCGACGTGCGGCCGGAAGTGGAGGTCCATCAGCGTGGTCAGGCGGCTGGACGCCTCGAACCAGACGTCGCCGCCCTTGCCGCCGTCGGCGCCATTGGGGCCGCCGAACTCAAGGAACTTGAGGTGGCGGAAAGACAGGGAGCCGTCGCCGCCGTTGCCGGCGGAGACGAAGACGCGGACCTTATCGACGAAATTCATGGTCGCCTCCCAAGGCGATGGATGCGACCATTTCCTCGCTTATGCTCGGTCAGGCTACTTCGCGGAGGCCGCGACGGGATAGACGGACGCCTGCTTCTTGTCCTTCTTGGCCCACTCGAAGGTCACGACGCCGTTGATCTTCGCGAACAGAGTGTCGTCCTTGCCGCGGCCGACGTTGAGGCCCGGCAGGATCTTCGTGCCGCGCTGGCGGACGAGGACCATCCCGGCCTTCACGATCTGGCCGCCGTAGCGCTTGGTGCCGAGACGCTGGCCATGGGAGTCGCGTCCGTTGGAGGAGGAGCCTTGGGCTTTTGTGTGTGCCATATCAGTTGAGGGAGATTCCTTCGATCTTGATCTCGGTCAGCCACTGACGATGGCCGATCTTCTTCTTGTAAGCCTTCTTCGTGCGCTTCTTGAAGACGATGATCTTGGGTCCGCGGCCCTGCCGGACGACAGTCGCCGTGACCTTGGCCGTTCGGCTGCACGCCGGTTCCTGGCCTTCCTTCGCGTCGCCGACGGCCCAGAGGGCGTTGAAGGTGAGCGAGGCCCCCTTCTCGGCCTCCAGCTTCTCGACCTTCACGGTCTCGCCGGGCACGACCCAAACCTGCTTTCCGCCTGTCTCGATGATCGCGTACATAGGACTCCTCTGGAAGTAGATGAGCATCATAACAAAAACCCCGTCGGGAATCAACCGTGATAATTCGCTATATTAGGGAAAGAAGCTCCGATAGACCATGATCTACTACGAACACGGCGACGGTCTCTACGTGAACCTGACCAACCGCTGTCCCGTCTCCTGCGGCTTCTGCGTCAAGCAGGATTGGGACTACGCCTTCGAGGGGCAGGACCTCGGACTGAAGAAGACCGAACCCTCCCTCGACGAGCTCCGATCCGGACTGAAGGAATGGATGGCGAAGCCGAGGAAGTACAAACAGCTCGTCTTCTGCGGCTTCGGCGAGCCGACGATGCGCCTGACCGAGATGCTGGATCTCGCGGCCTTCGCCCGGAAGAACTGTCCCGGGCTCGAACTGCGGCTCAATACCGTGGGCCTCGGAGACCTGATCGCGGGACGCGACATCATCCCGGAGCTCAAAGGATGCCTGGACATGGTCTCGGTGAGCCTCAACACGATGAACCCCGAGCAGTGGCTGACGATGCACCGCCCCGCCGGCAAGTACCGCGAAAAAGGATTCGAAGCGGCGAAGGGCTTCATCGAGCGCGCGGTGAAAGCCGGTCTGCGCACGCGCGTGACCGGCGTGCAGGGCTCCGGCGCGGACCTCGCCGCCGTCGAGGAATACGCGCGGCGCGTCGGCGCGGAGTTCCTCGCGCGTCCCCCGCTGGCCTAGGTCCAAACCGGGACCTTCTGGGTCTAGACGAATCCGACTTCGGGTTGGTAGACTGACTGTCTCGTTCACGACGCGCGAAAAATTTCCAAGGAGAATCATGACCAAGCGAACTTCGACGCCGACGAAGATCCGCCTCTCGCAGAACCAGCTGAAGGTGATCAAGGACAAATATCTGCGCGACGCCGGGAGCGTCGAGAGTTGGCTGATGGGCGTCGCGCGCAACGTGGCGCTCGCCGAAGTGGTCCTGCATCCAAAAGCCGAGGACTGGGGCGTCTTCACGGGCGTCGAGCGCCAGGTCATCCCCGTGCCCGCCGCGGGCTCGACCCCGGCCGGCCGCATGATCCTCTACCACCAGGGGCTCGCCGAGCACAACGCCCGCCAGGCGAACTTCCATCGCCTGATGGCCAACCTCGAGGAGGTCTGTGAGAAGAACGCCGCCGCGCGCGCGCTGCGCAGCGAGTGGGCCGACAAGTTCTACGGCCTGATGGCGGGCTGGGACTTCCTGCCGAACTCCCCGACGCTGATGAACGCGGGCCGAGAGCTCCAGCAGCTCTCCGCGTGCTACGTGCTGCCCGTGCCCGACTCAATGGAAGGCATCACGAAGTCGCTGGCCGCGCAGTCCCTGATCCAGAAGTCCGGCGGCGGCACGGGGTTCTCCTTCTCACGCCTGCGCCCGGCCGGCGACAAGGTGATGAAGTCGATGGGCGTCGCGTCGGGCGCGCTCTCCTTCATGCGCCTCTTCGACACGATGACCGACGTGATCAAGCAGGGCGGCACGCGCCGGGGCGCCAACATGGCCATCCTGCGCTACGACCACCCCGAGATCATGGACTTCATCAAGATGAAGCAGGCCAACGGGGTCATGGAGAACTTCAACGTCTCCGTCGGCGTCGACGAGGCCTTCTTCCGCGCCGTCCAGGCGGACGCCGAGTACGACTTGATCAACCCGCGCGGCGGCAAGCCCGTCGGCAAGGCGCGCGCGAAGGAGGTCTTCGACGCGATGGTCGAGTTCGCCTGGAAGAACGGCGACCCGGGCTACGTGGTGCTCGACCGCATCAACAACTCCAGCTCCAACACGACCCCGGCGCTGGGCGAGATCGAGAGCACCAACCCCTGCGGCGAGCAGCCGCTTCTGCCCTGGGAGCCGTGCAACCTGGGCTCGCTGAACCTCGGGAACTTTGTCGCGGGCGAGACCCTCTCGGGCCGCTTCGACTACCCGCGCCTCAAGGAGACCGTGGCCCTCGCGATCCGCTTCCTCGAGGACGTCATCGAGGTCAACGACTATCCCCTCCCCGAGATCGAGAAGCTCGCGAAGGGCAACCGGCGCATCGGCCTGGGCGTGATGGGCTGGGCCGAGGCCCTGGTCAAGTGCGGCGTCGCGTACGGCGAGCCGGACGCGCTGACGCTCGGCGACAAGACGATGTCCTTCATCAACGGCGCGGCCCTCGAAGCCTCCGAGGCCATCGCCGAGGAGCGGGGCGTGTTCCCCAACTGGCGCGACTCGACCTTCGATCCCGCCTCCAAGCACTTCCGCGGCCAAAAGCTCCACCCGCGCCATTGCGCGCGCACGACCATCGCCCCGACGGGGACCATCGCGATCGCGGCGGGCCTGCAGGGCGGCGGCATCGAGCCCTTCTTCGCCATCGCCTACACGCGCTACAACGCGAAGGCCCTGGAGGCCACGAAGGCCGGCAAGCAGCCGGACGACAAGGACGTGTTCTTCGAGGCCAACCCCCTCTTCCGAGAGGTCGCGGAGAAGAACGGCTGGTTCGGGCTGGGCGAGCGCGCGCTGTGGCGCCGCATCGACGAGAACCACAAGTGCGTCAGCGGCATCCCGGAGATCCCGGAGAACATCCAGAAGATATTCGCGACCGCGCACGACGCGTCGGTCGAGACGCACGTGCGCATGCAGGCCGCGTTCCAGAAGCACACGGACAACGGCGTGTCGAAGACGATCAACCTGCCCAACGAGGCGACGCTCGACGACGTGCGAAACGCCTACCTGCTCTCCTACGAGCTGGGCTGCAAGGGCATCACGGTCTACCGCGACGGCTCCAAGGCCCAGCAGGTGCTGAACCTGGCCCCGGCGACCTCGAAGAGCAAGCGCCGCGAGCCGCAGGCGGCCTTCGGCCTCTCGTCGGAGTACTACCAGATGCGCACCGGCTACGGCCCTCTGCACATCCACCTGAACTACGACGAGAAGGGGCCGTTCCAGGTCTTCACGAACATCCCGCCTCTGGGCACCGAGATCTCGGGGCTGACCTCGCTGGTCGGCATCCTGATCTCCAAGTACCTGGCGGAGGGAGGAGACCCGCTCAAACTGCTCAAGCACCTCAACTCGGTCAAGGGCGACCGCCCGATCGGCCTCGGGCCGTCCCGCGTGGACTCCATCCCTCACGCGATCGCGATCGCGCTGCGCGCCCACCTCAAGAAGACCGGCTGGATGGACGCCGGCAACGAGAAGGCGATCGAGGCGGCGGAGGCCCCGCCGACGGCGGCCGCCGAGCATTGCCCGAAGTGCTTCTCGAGGAACGTCTCCTTCGAGTCGGGCTGTTCGGGTCCGACCTGCCACGACTGCGGCCACTCGACCTGTTCCTGACCGGCCGCTGAGCCGCCCGCGAACGCCCCGGAGCTTCCTCTGATAAGTGAAGCTCCGGGGCGGTTTTTTCCCCCATGTCGCCCACTGTTTCCTTGATTTGACGCCGGCAACGACCTATACTCACTGGGCCGATGATGCAGACACGAACCCAGAACGCGCGGCTGGACCGCTCCGGCGTGACGCTGACCGAACTCATGGTGGCCGTCGCCGTCATGTCCGTGGCTGTCGTCGGCCTGATGGGATCGTTCATGGGCATCCAGAAAGCCCTCCAGGTCTCCAAGTCGGGGACCCTGGCGGTGACGCTGGCTCAGGAGCAGATGCAGATCCTCCAGCAGAAGGTCTACTATCAGATCCTGATCACCACCAACCCGGCCTACGACACGAACTTCACGCCGAACGTCGAGTACGATCCGGGGTACACCCCCCCGCAGACCATCCTGGAAGGCGGCATCACCTACAAGCGCTACACGATGGTCGAGGTCGCCCGGGAGGATTCAGGCACGATCGTGATCCTTCCTCCGGGCACGCCCGACACGGGCATGAAGCTCGTCACCGTCACCGTGGTCTGGCGCGAAGGATCCGAGTGGAAGAAACAGACCCTGCGCACGATCGTCGCCAACCCGGACACCGTGACGGCCAACGCCCTCTTCCAGGGAACCGTGCGCAACGCCGCCACCGCGGCGGCCATCCCGGGCGCCGTCGTCAACGTCGCCGAGAACCTGGGCTGGCGCGACACGGCCAGCGCCTCCGGGGTCTACTCGATCGACCTCTCGCCCGGGAGCTTCACCCTCGGCACGGTCGTCCCCGGCTACTTCCCGATCCATCGCTCGGTCTCGATCGCGGCCAACCAGACCCAGACCCAGGACTTCGACCTGGTGCCGATGAGCTCCGGCAGCGTCCTCTCCGGCCCCGCGCTCTGGTACAATCCGTCGGTCGTCATCAGCCAGGTCGTGGTCTCATCGGCGCAGGCCGACCTGAACAACTTCGAGGCACAGTTCATCGAGCTCTTCAACCCCACCGGCGCCCCGATCACGATCGGCAGCGGCAGCACGCCGGACCAGATCCGGCTCAACATCATCAGCGGCTGCTCGGGCGCCAACTATGTGACCTGCAACGGCGGGACCTACGGCATCAAGCTGAACTACGCGAACACGACGATCCCGGCCTCCGGCTACTACCTGATCGCCAACACGAGCAGCTTCACGGTCAACGGCTCATCCTACACGGCCGACGCCGTGTACGCCGACGACGCCAACGGCTACTGCTCCGCCGCGCCGCTGGCCGCCAGCTGGAACACGGTCAGCACCCCCCCCGTCAAGAAGATGGCGGCGAGCAACCACGCGGCGACCCTCTACATCACGAACTCCTCGGGCGTCATCCTCGATGCCTTCGGTTGGGACCACGCCGGCATCGTCTCGAGCTATTGCGAGACGAGCTGCATGCAGACGGCCAACGGCGGCCCCATCGGCGAGCAGTTCGTGCGCGCGGTCAGCACCGCGATCTCGGTCGCCGACCACGCGCTCTACGGCCGCGCGTACGACTCCGGCGCCAACCGCGTGGACTTTTCCAGCACGACCGGAGGCTTCGCCTATCCGGTCTTCAACTCGGCCAGCCCGGCGCTGCCCCTCATCAGCGGCAAGCCCGCCGTCGGCGCGGTCGTCTCGGCGACGGACGGACTGTCGCTGTCCACTCGCGCCTACGCGACCGGCGCCCCGCCCATCGCGAAGTTCGCGCTGACCCAGGTCGCGACCGGGACCTGGACCCTGTACGTCTCGAGCGGCAGCTTCCTGCTGCAGCACGACACCGTGACGGTCACCGCCTCGGGCTCGATCTGGTCCTTGCCCTCGACCTCGACCTTCCTCGACACCCAGAACAGCAGCGCCTTCATCGAAGGCCGCGTCACGGACGTGCTGGGCGTCGCGATCAGCCCCACGATCCCGGTGGACCCGGGCGGGACCGGCGCGGTGCGCTACGCGAACACTGCCAACGGCCGCTATCTGCTCTCGGTGACGCCGGGCACCATCGACATCACCGCGAACTCCGGCTCGGGCTCGGCGGCCAACTACGTGTCGGCCTCGTCCATCGGCGTGACGGCGACGCTGGGGGCCGTGACCGGCGGGGTGGACTTCCTGCTCTCCCAGGGCGGACGCGTCTCGGGGTTCGTCACGCGCGACGGCGTCAACGCCCTGCCCGGCGTCGCGCTCAGCGTCGTGGACCTCAACGGCTACTCGCGCGACCAGCCCGTGTCGGGGACGGACGGGCGCTTCACCTCGCTGAACATCTCGACCGGCTTCTACGTGGTCACCCCCGCGCTCGACGAGATGGAAAGCGTCAGCCCCTCGAGTACCGCGGTCACCGTCACCTCGGGAGGAAACGCCTTCACCTCCACGTTCACGGTCAGCGGCGCGCTGGGCCGGATCACCGGAGCCGTCACGCTCGGGGGACAGCCTCTGCGCACCGGCGCGCTGATCGTCGTGACCACGGCGACCCTCGCCGGCTCCCCTCCGGCCCCGCCCGCGCTGAGCTCCGCGACGCTGACCGGCTCGCCGTACTACCTCGCCTCGAGCATGGAGGACGGGACCTTCTCGGTGGAGGTGAGGCAAAGCACCTCCCCCGCCTACCGCGTCTACGCCTATTATTCGACGGTCTCCGGCGCCGCCGCGACGATCAACGCGCTGAGCCAGACGAACGTCCAGGTCCTGGCCGGGCAGACCGTCACCGGGGTCGACTTCGCATGGTGAAGCCACCCGGCCGCCGCGGCGGCTATACCTTGACCGAGATGCTGATGGTCGTGGCCATCATCGGCATCCTCGCCACGGTGGGCGCGCGCATCCTGGTCCAGGTCAACCGCTATTTCATCATGACGAGCACGCGCGCCGAGCTCCAGCGCGAGGCGCGGGCCCTGATGTACGTCATCAACCGCAATCTGAGACAAGGCACGACCGCCTCCGTCATCATCGACCGAGCCAACACGTCCCAGCCCTTCTACTCGCGCCTGACCTTCACGAAGATCCAGGGCACGACGATCAGGTACTACCAGAGCGGCACCAGCCTGATCCAGCAGGTCGGCACCCAGAACCGGACGCTGACCAAGAACCTCAAGTACCTCGCCCTCACCTTCCCGCGCTCCGACGACCTCAGCATCGTCTCGGTCTCGGTGACCCTCGAGAAGAGCATCTACCAGGGACGGACCAAGGCCCTGCACATGGCCTCCGAGAAGGTCCGGCTGATGAACTGATATGAACACCCTCCACCGTGACGCCCGCTCCCGCCGCGGCCAGGTCCTGGCCGGGGTGGTCCTCATCGTGATGGTCCTGCTCATCATCGTGCCCGCGATGGTCATGTGGGTGCGCGAGGAGAGCCGCTCCTCGGTCAAGGACCGGAAATCGACCGTCGCCTTCAACCTGGCCGAGGCGGGCACCGACCGCGCCTACTGGAAGCTTAAGAGCTCGACCTCGACCTGGGCCAACGCGAGGCTCGGCGTCTCGCTGGCCGGCTACAATTTCGACTCGACCTACACCGATATCCCCGGCGGGGCCTACCGCATCAGCATCACCTCGGGCCCCAACGCCGACCAGGTCACCATCATCTCCGAGGGTCGCGACAGCCAGTCGAAGGAGAAGCGCTCCATCCGGGTGCGCTACACGAACTCGGCCGTCCCCGGGGGCCTGATCTCCGGCGCGACCATCGACATGGGCGGCAGCAACATCGTGCATTGGGGGCCCGCGCTGGCCATGGGGAATATCTCCCTCTCCGGCACCTCCGCCGGCCGCTACTTCCCGCGCAAGCTCTCTAAGCAGGTCGTCACCGGGACAGGCGGCAACCCGCGAGACACCAACGGCCTGACCCCGCCCAACACCGACAACCTGGAATGGTGGTCCGCCTACGACGTGCCGGAGCTGCCCATCTTCGACTTCGCCGCCCTGCGCTCCTCGGCCTCGGCCACCGGGACCCTCAACTGCGACGGCAGCTGCCCCGCCAGCGGCTCATGCACCATTGCCTGCGGCTCCGCGTGCGTGAACTGCTCGGTCGGCAATATCTACAACGACACCCGCAAGCTGTCGGACTACATCTGGTACTGGGACAACAACCTCTCCGCCACCGGCAAGAACGGGATCAAGGGCACGATCATCATCCGCGGCAACTACAGCGTCGCGGGCACCGACCAATACAACCCGGCCGCCGTCCACGTCCCCGCCGCGGCCTGGAAGGAATACCAGCAGTTCGACACCGGCTCGACGAACCAATATCCCGGCGACACCGGGCTGAAGACCAACGCGGCCACCTACGACATCGGCTCCTGCGGCGTGACCTGCGAGGGCTCGGCCTCGGGCAGCGACGTCGGGCTCTACGGCTTCATGTACGTGGGCGGCACCATCAGCATGACGGGCGACTCGGACGTCTACGGCGCGGTCTGGGTGCAGTCGGGCTGGTCGGGCGCCGGCAACGTGATGATCTTCTACAACGACACGCTGCAGCTGCCCCAGTTGAACGTGACCCTCTCCCGCGACTCCTGGGAGGAGGTCCCGGCCCAGCCCGCGACCTGGTAGCCCCGCCGCGCCCGGCGGGCGGCGAATTGCTAGAATTCCCGCGTGCCGAGACGAAAAGGCCTTTTCATCGTCCTCGAGGGCCCCGACAAGTCGGGCAAATCCACCCAGGCCCGCCTCCTCGTCGAAGCCCTCGGCGCCCTCGGCCGTCCGGTGCTCCACACCCGCGAGCCGGGCGGCACCGGCGTGGCCGAGGCCATCCGCAAGGTCCTCCTCGACCCCAAGCTGGAGGTCTCCCCCGTCGCGGAGCTTTTCCTCTATGAAGCCTCCCGCGCCCAGCACACGGCGGAGGTCCTGCTCCCGGCATTGAAGGCGGGCAAGACCGCGATCTGCGAGCGCTACACCCTCTCGACCGACGTCTACCAGGGCCTGGCGCGCGGCCTCGGCCTGGAGACGACCGGCACGCTCAACCGCATCGCCACGGGCGGACTCACGCCGGACCTCACCATCGTCATCGACGTCCCGGACTCCGAGTTCTCCCGCCGCGATAAGAAACGCGCCCTGGACCGCCTGGAGCGCGAGAATGCCGCCTTCAAGCGCCGCATCCGCGCGGGCTACCGCCGCCTGGCCCGCTCGGCCCGCAAGACGATCCTCCTCGACGGCACCCGCCCGGCCGATGACCTTCACCGCGAGATCTTGGCCCGCGTGACTGACAGGCTGTTTACTTTTTTATAGTAGTGGTATAAAATAGTCTAAATGAAGATAGCCCGCAGCTGCTTCGAGGATCTGGTCAAGGAGATCGAGCGGCCGGAGGTCTCCATCCTGCTGGGGCCGCGTCAGGTCGGCAAAACCTTCCTGCTTCGAGAGCTTCAGAAGCAGGCTCGCGGGAGCGGACTCGGCACGCGATACTCCGACCTGGAGATCCCCTCGGATCTCATGGCCTTCAACAAGACCGACGCCGAGGTGTTCCGCATGCTCACGGAGAAAGCGGGCATCGTCTTCATGGCTGAGTTCCATTATCTGAAGAACGCCTCGAAGATATTCAAAGCCGTCTTCGATGGCCGCAAGAAGATCAAGATCTTCGCCTCCGGCTCGTCTGCGATCGAGATCCACAAACACCTCAAGGAAAGCCTCGCGGGCAGGAGGCTCGTCACGCGAATCACGCCTCTCAGCCTGGGAGAATTCAATCAGAAGGCCCCCGCGGGCGCGGCGACGAACCGTTACGAGGAGTACCTGACCTATGGCGGCTTGCCGGGACTTGTCAATGTCCCCGACGCGCCGTCCAAAATCAGACTTCTGAATGAACTTCTGGCGACCTACATCCAAAAAGACGTGAAGGCCCTGATCAAGGAAGAGAACATCCGGGCTTTCAATCATCTCATCTATCTGCTGGCTGAGAATCAAGGTTCGTTGGTCTCCGAAAACAGCCTATCACGCGAGGTCGGCCTGACCGCCGCCACGGTCAACAAGCATCTCTCCATCCTGGAAAACACCTATATCTGCCACCCCGTCCACTCCTATTCCCTCAGCCTCGGCAACGAGCTGAAGAAATCCAAGAAGATCTATTTCTACGATCTCGGCATAAGAAATGCCCTTCTGAAGGATTTCGGCTCGATACGACACAGGAGAGATCGCGGCGTCCTCCACGAATCCTTTATATTCCTGCAGTTGGCCTACGCGCTCAAGCCCAATATAGAGATCCGGTTTTGGAGAAACAAGTCGGGGCAGGAAATCGATTTCGTCGTCTTGAAGGACCGGAAGCCTTTTCTCATCGAGGTCAAAACGACCCTCTCCCGCCGAGAGGTCCCTCCGGCGATGAAGACTTTCATCTCTCACTACCCGGAAACGCTCGGGGCGATCGTATTCTCCGAGAACATGGTCGGCGAAGAGACGTTCATGGGGAAAACCATCCGCTTCAAGCCCTTGGCGGAAGCTTCAAAGATCATCCGGACGTTGATGGCGGCATAATGAGACTCGACAAGGTCCTGGGCCAACCCCGCGCCGCCAAGACGCTCGAAGGCCTGCTGACGACCGAGAAGATCCCCTCGGCCATGCTGTTCACGGGCATGGACGGGGTCGGCAAGGCGCTGGCCGCCCGCGAGTTCTCGAAGGCCCTGGTCTGCCGCGAGAGGCCGTTCACCGGAGAGGCCTCCTGCGGCTCCTGCCCGGATTGCCTGTCGGTGGATAACCGCTCCCATCCCGACGTGGCCGTCCTCGATGAGCTCTACCAGGCGACGCTGGAAGAAAAAGAGGTTGAAAAGCAAAAAATCTGGCACGTCGACACGGTCCGCCATCTGTTGAAGGACCTGAGCATGAAGTCCATGCTGGACGGCTGGAAGGTCGCCGTCATCCCCGACGCGCAGCGCCTCAATGAGGCGGCCGCGAACTCGATGCTGAAGTATCTCGAGGAACCCCTGCCCAAGACAATCTGGATCCTGTGCGCGACCCAACGCGAGCGCCTGCCCAAGACCATCTCTTCTCGCTGCTTCACCGTGCCCTTCGGCCCCCTGCCCGCGCCGATCCTGGAAAAGATCCTCGCGGGCCGCGGAATCCCCGCCGACAAGGCCCGGCGCCTGGCCGCGCTGTCGGACGGCTCGGCCGGGCGCGCGCTGGAGATGACCGGCGACGAGGCCCTGCCCCGCGCCGGAAGCCCGCTCGACGCCGTGACCATCGCCGATTCCCTGCCCCGCGACCTGGCCGCCGCGCGCGTGCGCGTGGAGAAGACCCTGTTCTGCCTCGGCCAGGAACTACGCCTGCGCCACCTGGAGGGCGCGCGGACCTTCGCGCAGGTGGAGGGGCCGCTGCGTGAGCTGTCTCGCCTACGCACGGCCCTCAAAGCAAACGCTGACCCGAAGCTCATCATGACTTTGGCCGCTCTCGAAGCCGAGTCCGCACGATAACGACCGATCTAGGACGCCGCCAAGGCCTCGGGCTCATTGAATCATGGCCAGATGGAGAGTTGTAATCTATTCAGCACACTGAACAATTTGTGATTTGCATGATAAGCGATTATTTTAGCAGCGTATTTTTATGACATTTAAGCGGCAACTGATTCTCTCACCCCTTCACACCAACCTCGCGAGGCCGGCCCATGTCCTCCAGATACTGACGGGCCCCAGACAGGTCGGGAAGACGACCGCTATTCATCAGTTCTTGGAATCGTGGCCGGGGCCGAAGTTCTATGCGACGGCGGATCAGCTGACGCCTCCAGACGCTCAGTGGCTGGCGGAGACTTGGCGTCAAGCCCGAAAACTCAAGGGCAAGATGCCGATCCTGGTCGTTGACGAGATCCAAAAAGTCCCCCGATGGAGCGAGGCGGTCAAAATGCTCCATGACGAAGACGTCCGGGCCAAAGAGCCGCTGCGAGTGATCCTTCTCGGGTCGTCCGCTCTTCTTCTTCAGCGCGGGATGCAGGAGAGTCTCTCGGGACGCTTCCAACTCACGCACTGCCCGCATTGGAGCTACTCGGAATGCCGCCAAGCGTTCGGATGGACGCTCGACCAGTTCCTCTTCTACGGCGGCTATCCCGGAGCCGTCCCCTTCATCGACGATTTCACCGCCTGGAAGGACTATATCCAGAATTCTCTTCTGGAGACGGTCATAGGACGCGACATCCCGGCCGTGCACCGGATCGACCATCCGGCTCTTTTCCGGCAGACCCTCGCGCTGGCTTGCCGGCATCCCGCGGAAGTCATCAGCCTCCAGAAACTGCTGGGTCAACTGCAAGACCGAGGCAGCATCAACACGCTGGCGAACTACCTGGAATTGATCGCGGGCGCGTTCCTCGTCGAACCCGTCCGCAAGTACAGTCCGCGCGCCATTCGAGTCCGGGCATCCAGCCCCAAACTTATCGCGCGCAACAACGCGATCGTCACGGCCTTACGAGGCGTATCCTTTGAGGAAACCCTGCGGGACCGGCCCTTTTACGGCCGCCTCGTGGAAAATGCCGTCGGCGCGTCGTTCCTCAACGTCGGTGACAACGTCTTCTATTGGTCCGAGAGAGACAAGGAGGTCGATTTCATCGTGCAGCGCGGAAAGGACCTGCTGGCGGTGGAGGTCACAGCCGGAGACGGACACCCAACGCCAGGCCTGAAGACATTCCTGAATCGCCATCCGGAGACGAAGCCCGTTCACATCGGGGGAGCGTACGCCGACCTATCCGTGGAACAGTTCCTGGAACGAGGATTATGAAGAAATATTACATCACGACCCCGCTCTACTACGTCAACGCGGCCCCCCATATCGGCCACGCCTACACGACCGTCGCCGCCGACGTGCTGGCCCGCTCCAAGCGCATCCGCGGCGCGGAGGTCCACCTGCTCACCGGGACCGACGAGCACGGCCAGAAGATCGAGGAGGCGTCCAAGGCCGCCGGCAAGTCCCCGAAGGAGTTCTGCGACGAGAACTCGGGCAAGTTCCGCGACCTCTGGAAGCGCCTCGACGTCCGCCCCGACGACTTCATCCGCACGACCGAGCCGCGCCACGAGAACAGGGTCCGGGAACTCTTCCTAAAGCTGAAGGAGCGCGGCGACGCGTACAAGGGGCTCTACCGGGGCTGGTATTGCGTCCCGGACGAGACCTTCTTCAGCGAGACCGACGCCCCGCCCGACGAGAAGGGACGGCGTCTCTGCCCGAACAAGGAGTGCCGCAAGCCCCTCCAGCAAATCGAAGAGGAGAGCTGGTTCTTCAAGCTCTCCAAGTACCAGGAGCCGCTGCTGAAGCACTACCGGGAGCACCCGGGGTTCCTGCGCCCGGCGCACCGCGCGGCCGAGATCCTGCGCTTCGTCGAAGGCGGCCTGCAGGACCTCTCGATCTCGCGCCAGAAGGTCAAGTGGGGCGTGCCGGTCCCCGGCGACGAATCCCACACCATCTACGTCTGGTTCGACGCCCTGATCAACTATTGGTCCGCCGCGGCCGGCCGCGACGACCTGTGGCCCGCCGACGTGCACATCGTCGGCAAGGAGATCTTCCGCTTCCATGCGGTCATCTGGCCCGCCATGCTGATGGCCGCGGACCTGCCCCTTCCCAAGTGCGTGTTCGCGCACGGCTGGTGGACGGTGGACGGCGACAAGATGTCGAAATCCAAGGGCAACTTCGTCGATGCCGATTCGGTCGTCGCCGAGTTCGGAGTCGACGCTTTCCGTTACTTCCTGCTGCGCGAGATGCCCTTCGGCAACGACGGGGACTATTCGAAAGGCGCGCTGCTGCGGCGCTTCAACGCGGAACTCGTCAACGACCTCAGCAACCTCGTCTACCGCGTCGAAACGATGGTCGACAAATACTTGGAGGGCAAGCTCCCGGCCAAGCCGCCTTTGGACGGAGAACTCTACACCAAGTCCGTGGCCGAGCGCGCGCCCGAGGTCTACGCGAAGATGGACGCGCTGGACTTCCATGGCGCTCTCGACGCCATCTGGGAGGTCCTGCGCGGCCTCAACACGCACATCGAGCATACGAAGCCGTTCAAGCTCGCGAAGACGGACATGGCCCGCTGCGAAGCGGTCCTCTCCGACATCGTGAGCTCCTTGCGCATCGTGGGCGGCTGGCTCGACCCCTTCATGCCTCACACGGCGGCCAAGATCCAGATGCAGTTGGGCGTCAGGCAGTTCCCCGACGCCCTCACGGCGGAGGACGTGCTGACGGGGGTCAGCGCCCACCCGGGCCGGATCCAGAAGGGCCCCATACTCTTCATGCGCAAGATGTGAAGAAACTCCTCCTCGCCCTGCCGCCGGTCTTCCTGCTGCTGAGCCTGGACCGCCTCGGACCCGCGACGGGGCGGCCGCCGGTCCCGGTCATGGTCGCGAGCTGGGGCGAGGCCGCCCCGGCCTTGCCCGCCGTCGACGAGGGCCGCGGCGGCGAGCCGGGCGACCCCCTGAACATCGTCTTCGTCGCCACGCCCCAGGCCCTGCGCCAGGCTCTGACGGAGGCGGGCTGGACCGCGGTCCCCCGCAGCGTGCGCGGCTCGCTGGCCGCCGGCCTCTCCGAGATCCTCGCCGGCCGCCGCCTGGCCTCTTTCCCTCCGCTCGACGACTATCGCCTGCTCGGACGACGGCAGGACATGAACTGGGCGCTGCCGGCGCGGCCTCTCGCCCGGCGCCACCGCTTCCGCCTCTGGTGGACGGGGATGTTCGACCGGCGCGGGCGCGGCTACTGGTGGGGCTCGGGAAACTGCGGCGCCGACCCCGATAGGGACCGCGAGCGGGACTTCGTGCTGCAGACGCTGTCCGCCTCGCCGCTGCTGGAGACCGCCGCGCTGATGCCCCTGCCGTCGATTCCCCTCGAGGGCGTCAACGACAAGGGCCGCGCCTATCGCACGGACGGACGCGTGGGCGTGATCGTCCTGCGGGG
>MGUL01000092.1:55955-56170 GCA_001800005.1 Elusimicrobia bacterium RBG_16_66_12
CGGCAGGACCGTCTTCTTCGTCTTGGCCGCGGGCGCGGACGGCCGCCCCTCCTCCTCGACCCACTCGGACTCCCTGAGCACGCGCGCATCCGCGGGCGCCTCCGGCTCGGGAGCCGCGGCCGCCCGGGGCCGCGGCTTCTCCGCGGCGGCCTGGATCTTCATCATGCGGATGTCACCCGTCGCGGGGTCGCGCAGGGGCACCGTGTCCCCGGCCT
>MGUL01000092.1:56192-60768 GCA_001800005.1 Elusimicrobia bacterium RBG_16_66_12
CGGGTCCTCATGTAATGGCGGGCGGTCAGCGTCAGGCCGATCAGCCACGCCGCGAGGAAGGCGCCCGCGAGGATGCGTCCGCGCCACGGGTCCAGCGCCGCCGGCCGGCCGGAACCACGCTCGAGGGCCGCCAAGGCCTCCTCCGCCTTGAGCCTCGCGCGCTCCTGGCGCTGATTCCACTTCGAGAAGATGAGACCGCAGGAGGGGCACTCGCCGCCGGCGGCCTCCGTGGAGCAGCTTGGACACTTCATGCGTTCAGCGCCCCGTGCTCCCGAAGCCTCCCGAGCCGCGCGCGGTGGAGCCGAGATCTTCGGAGTCGATCGGCGCCGGGACGGCGATGGGCACGACGAGCATCTGGGCGATGCGCTCGCCCTTCTTGACGGCCTGCGCCTCCCGGGAGAGGTTCCAGACCACCACGCCGACCTCGCCGCGGTAGCCCGCGTCGATCACGCCGCCCGCGGTCTTCAGCCCCCGCCGGGCCATCGACGAGCGATCACAAACCAATCCGACATGCCCGGGCGAGAGAGCGAAAGCGACGCCCGTGCGCAGCACCCTCCCTTCCCCGGAGGGCACCTCCGTATCTTCCAACGCGTAGAGATCCAGCCCCGCGTCGTCGGCGTGAGCGCGAGTGGGCAGCACCGCGGCCGGCTCCAGGCGCCGGACGGGCAGGACCGCGCTCATAGATGCTCCCCGTAGTCGCCGGGAGGACGCGGCGCCCAGCCGAACAGGCGGCCGATCAGCCGGGCCGCCCAGGAGACAGGGCCGAGCAGGGCGTAAAGGAGGAAGACGAGGAAGAGGACGGTCAAGGGATAGTAGAACAGCAGGAAGCCGACGACGCACAGCGCGGCGATGGTCGGCAATGACTTGGGCCGGATCAGCCCCGGCTGCTTGAAGGCGGGATAAGGGATGGTCGAGACCATCAGGAAGGCCAGCGCCAGCACCATGACCGGCGCCAAGCCGTACAGGGACGGGATCTGCTTCATGAGGAACTTCCAGGTGTGGGCCGGACGCCCCTCCTCGATGATCTGGTAGAGGAGGACGAAGCTGGCCAGGAAGCCCGCGCCGCCGGGGATCGGAAGGCCGGTGAAGTGGCTCTTGCCGCCCGTCCCGGCGTGAGCGGTGGCGTTGAAGCGCGCCAGGCGCAGGCCGCCGCAGAGGGCGTAGGCGAAGGCGATCGGATAGCCCCAGGCGCCGTAGTCCTTCAGGATGAAGGCGTACATCATGTGGGCGGGAGCCACGCCGAAGGTGAGGAAGTCGGCCATCGAGTCGAACTCCACGCCGAAGGAGGACTCGCCGTGCACCAGGCGCGCGACGCGCCCGTCGAGGGCGTCGAAGACCATTCCGACGACGATGGCCGTGGCGGAGGAGACGAACTCCCCGCGCACGGAGGCCAGCAGGGCGTAGAAGCCGCAGGCCATGTTGCCCAGCGTGAAGAGCGAGGGGGCCAGCACGCGGCCGCCTCTCTTTAGGACTTGCTTGTCCACTCGCCGATCTCCGTGAGGCCCGCCGCGACGCGGTCGCCCGGCTTGACGGTGCAGCGCGAGCCCGCCGGGAAGTGCACGGCGGCCTGCGAGCCGAAATAGATGAGACCGTAGCGCTGCCCCGCGGCGAGGCTCTCGCCGGGCTTGGGCCAGCACTCGATGCGGCGGGCGATGAGCCCTGCGATCTGTTCTACTATAAGCGGAGCTGAATGGCCCTCGGGCTGGAGGGTCATGACCACGCGCGCGTTGTAGCGGGCTTCGTCCTTCATCGCGGCCCTGAAAGAGCCCTCCACGACCTGGACGTTCGCCACCTTGCCCGCGCAGGGCGCGCGCTGGATGTGCACGTCGAACACCGAGAGGAAGATGCGCAGCGTGACCGCGTCCGCGGAACCCTCGCGAGCGACGCTCATCACGACGCCGTCGCCGGGCGCGTAGATCTTGGAGGGGTCCGTCGGCAGGGGGCGCTCGGGATCGCGGAAGAAGAAGACCGTGAACACCGCGAAGTCGAAGGACAGCACCGCCAGCAGGGACCCGGCGATGAAGGTGCGGCCCGAGCCCATCAGCCATAAGCCGGCCGCGCCGGCGGCGACCGCCGGTACCACGAAGCGCCACGCCTGAGGTGCGATTTTCATGCGATGTCCTGGATCCGTGGGCAGGGCGGGACTCGAACCCGCAAGACCTTTCGGCCGAAGGATTTTAAGTCCTCTGCGTCTGCCAGTTCCGCCACCTGCCCTGCCCCGATGATAGCAATTCGCCGGGACGCTTCGGCCGCGGCGCAAAAGGGCCCCCGGCGTCCCGGGGGCCCTGGTCTTCGTTCGCGGCGCCTAGGGTGTCACCCTCAGGCGCAGGATCTGGTTCCTCTTGCCCTTCATCTCCTCGCGCCGGCGGCTCCTCTCCGCCTGGATCTTCGCCCGGGCCTCCTTAAGAAGGGCGGCGTACTTCCTGTGGACCGCCTGACGCGCGGTCTTCTTCTCGGCGCGGGTCCCGGGTCCCGTCTTGATCTTCGCCAGCTCCGACTTCCGCCGGCCGAGCAGCACGCCTCTCTCGGAACGCGCCGTCTTCCATTTGGCGCTCAGGTCCCCCTCGTCTCGCTTGACCTCCGAGCGCAGGTTCTGCACCTGCGCCGGCGCCGCCGCTCCCGCCCCGAACGCCGCCGGCGCCGCGAGCGCCAGGGTCAGGGTCATCATCGTCTTCTTCATCTCCGCCTCCCGCCCCGATCGGGGCATGACATGATACGGCGACCCCCCCGAAAAAGTTCCATCGCCCCCTCCCGAACGGCAGGAATGATGCTTCCCCGATAACCGCCGCGCGCCAAGACGCGGCGGGGAGGCGCCATGAAAGCCAAGGACATCATGCGCAAGAACGTCGTCACGGTGAAGTCCTACCTCACCGTCTCGGAGCTGGCGAAGGTCTTCACCGAGCGCTGCATCAGCGGCGCGCCCGTCGTCGACCAGAGCGGGCGGGTCATCGGAGTGGTCTCGCAGACGGACCTGGTCAACGCCCGCAGCGGGCAATCCTCCGGCATCCCCCTCTTCCACGCAGCCGAGGACGAACCGACGACCGCCGTGGGCATGCACTACGAGGTCATGGACGGCACCCGCGTCGAGGAGATCATGACGCCGGGCGCCATCTCCTACGACGAGGAAACCCCGGTCGCGGAACTGGCGCGCGCGATGACCGAACGTCACATCCACCGCGTGCTCGTCACGCGCAAGGGCCGCCTTGTCGGCATCGTCACCACGATGGACATGATCCAGGCGCTCCTGCCTTCCCCGAAGCGGCGGAAGCCGGCCGCCCGGCCCGCGAGCAAGCACGGCCGCAGGCATCGCTGAGCCGGGTCACGTCCCTGCCCGCCTTCCAGTCGGCGCACCATCATTGGATCTTCCCCATCCTGGCCGCCCTGCTCGCGTCGCAATGGGCCGCGACCTTCGCCCTCGGCGGCGCCGCGCGGAAACTGGACCCGGCGGCGGCGCGCGCCTGCCTGCTGTCGCTCCTGCTCTTTTTGCTCGTCATGGGCATCGTGCGACACGCGACCATCCTGACCTGCTTCGACCGCTGCGCGTTCAAATTGGCCGCCGCGGCCGCGATCGCGACGCCCGTCTTCTGGGCGCAGGGGCGGCTGGGCGACGGCGGCTGGTGGAGCCCCCTGCGCTCGAACCTGGCCGCGCTCGGCGCGGCGGCCTGGGCCCTCTATCTGGCGATGCGAGGGCTTCAGCTGGGCTCCTGGGTCATCGACATGAGCTTCGCGGCCGTGGCGCTGCTCTGCTGGCTGGGACGCACGCGCGCGGACTTCCTCCTCGTCTGCCTCGCCGTCGCCGCGGGCATCCTGATCCGGGAATCGGCCGGCGAGATCCTGCGCATCGGCCTCGGCGTGGTCTGGGGCGTGGCGATCCCGCTGGCCGCGGTCGAGCGCGTCCAGGCCTGGCTCGACGCGCATCCGCGCGGCCCTTCCTCCCCGCCGCCCCGCGTCGCGCGCATCCTGATCGCGGCCGCCGTGCTGGCCGGGCTCGGCTTCTACGTCGTGGGGCCGGCCTTCCTGATGACCGACCGGGCCGAGCGTCAGGCGCTTCTAAAAAAGCTCGCGCCGGCGTTCCCGCTCCAGGACCCGAAGACGCTCTCCCCGCTGGCGGCGCGCCTGCGCGGCCATGTGGTCATGCTGGCGCAGACCATCGGCGAGCGCGACGTCTTCCGGCCGAAGAGCCAGGCGCGCGCGCGGGACTACATCCTCGGACAGTTCGCGCAGGCCGGCTACTCCCCCAAAAAGAGCGCCTATCAGGCCAGGTGGATGGCCGCCGTCAAGAACGGCACGGAGTTCGACAACGTCGAAGCGGTCCTGCCGGCCGCGCCGGCGGACCAGGGAGGCGCCTGGATCGTCGGCGCCCACTACGATTCCGCCTCCGGGACTCCCGCCGCCGATGACAACGCCAGCGGCGTCGCCGTCCTGATCGAGGCCGCGCGCCTGCTGAAGTCCCGCAAGCCCGGCCGCGACATCCGCTTCGTGGCCTTCGGCACGGAGGAGCCGCCCTCCTTCGGCACCCGGAATATGGGCAGCTCCCACTACGCCGATTTCGTCAAGGAGAACGGCATCAAGGTCC
>MGUL01000093.1:0-799 GCA_001800005.1 Elusimicrobia bacterium RBG_16_66_12
AGCCACCCCGCGGCGCGCGCGCTCCTCAGACGTCTCGGCGAGCCCATCGCCGCCCCCTCCGCAAACCGCTCCGGCCGTCCGAGCCCGACGACGGCGGCGCACGCGCTGAAGGACCTGGACGGGCGCGTCCCCCTCGTCCTGGACGGAGGGCCCTGCCGCAGGGGGCTCGAGTCCGCGATCGTCGACGCACGCGGCCGCAGGCCGGTCCTGCTGAGGCCGGGCACGATCACGGCGGAGGCTCTCGCCCGGGCGGCCGGCGTCGCGGCGGCGGCGCCCGGACGATCGTCCCCCGCCTCCCCGGGCTCACGTCACCGCCATTACGCCCCCTCCTGCCGGATCGTCCTGGTCCCGCCGGCCCTCCTGCGAAGCGGCCGCGTGGCGGGGCTCGGACTCCCCGGCACGGGCCTTCTCCATCGCGCGCGCTGGAAGGGACGCATGCCCGCCTTCGCCCGGCGCGTGCCGGGAGGCGCGGCAAACTACGCCCGCGGACTGTTCGGCGCGCTGCGCGAGGCGGAAGACGCGAACGTACGAGTTCTCTTCGTGGAAACCGTCCCCGAGCGCGGGGTGGGGCGCGCCGTGATGGATCGCCTGCGCCGGGCCGCCGAGGGTGTGAAGGGCCGCGGCGCCGCGCGGCATGGTATGATGGACGTCGGTTCGTCTTGACGAGGGAGGGGTGATTTGGCGTTCAGACGCGATCTGGCGACGAAGTTTCTTCTGACCGTCGGGGGCGTGGTCGCGGCGACCATCCTCCTGCTCTTCACGTTCATTGCCGGGATGTCGGAACGCTCCATCATCGGCC
>MGUL01000093.1:808-2229 GCA_001800005.1 Elusimicrobia bacterium RBG_16_66_12
CGAGCAGAGCCGCGCGCTCCTGCAGCAGATGGTGATGACCAGGGCCTGGATCTCCGACCTCGGCGGCATCTACGTGAAGAGAGGGTCCGGGGTGGAGGAAAGCCCGTTCCTGCCCGGGACCACGGTCAGGGACGTCAAGGGTCATGAGTATGTCTTCCTCAACCCGGCCTATGTCTCCCGGCTCCTCTCCGAGTATGCCGAACGTCAGGAACTCTATCGCCTGCACCTCACCAGCCTGAAGCCGATCAACCCGATCAACGCCCCGACCCCGTTCGAGGAGAGGTCCCTCAGGGAATTCGAAAAGAAGGGCTTCGAGGCGTCCCGGGAGGGGGCCGCCGCCGTCGTCGGCGAGAACGGCAAGCGGTTCTATCAGCGCATCCGCCCCCTCCAGGTCGAGAAATCCTGCCTGAACTGCCACGCGAAGCAGGGGTATAAGGAGGGGGAGATTCGCGGAGGGCTGAGCGTGTCGATCCCCATGGCTTCGGCCGACGCTCGCGTCGGCCGAAGCAGGATTTCCCTCGTTCTGGCGGGTCTCGCGATCCTCGGGATCGTCGGCCTCTCCCTCTCTCTCCTTCTGCGCAAGGTGGTCCTCGCTCCCGTCGCCCACCTGCATCAGGTCGCCTCCCGGCTCATGACGGGGGACTACTCGGCCCGCGCCTCCCTGGAGACGGGGGATGAACTGCAGGACCTGGCCCGGGCCTACAATGCGATGACCAGCCATATCATCGACAGCTACCAGTCCATGGTGCAGACCCTGTCCGCGGCCTTGGAGGCAAGGGACCCCTATACCGCCGGCCACGTGGAACGCGTGTCCAAGTATGCGAAGGCCATCGCGGAGGAGCTGGGACTGGAGGGCAGGCTGGTCCATCAGATCGTGATGGGCGCGATCCTGCACGACATCGGCAAGATCGGGGTCCCCGACGCGATCCTCCGCAAGCCCGGAGCCCTCGACGGCGACGAGAAGGCGCAGATGAGGCTTCATTCCGCGCAGGGCAAGGAGATACTCTCCTCCTCGTCCGACTTCTCCCCCGCGCTGAGGGACTGCATCCTCCACCATCACGAGCATTTCGACGGCAGAGGCTACCCTTACGGCCTGAAGGGAACGGATATCCCCCTCGGCGACAGGATCATCTCGGTCGCCGACGCCTTCGACGCGATGGTCACCGACCGCCCCTACCGCAAGGGACTGCCCAGGGAGACGGCGATAGCGGAACTGAAAGAAAAAGCCGGCCGGCAGTTCGACCCACAGGTCGTGGCGGCCTTCCTGAAGGTCCTGGGAAGCGAGGCGGCCTAGCAGGATGGCCGGGCTCGAGGATTGGGGCTGGGACGAGCGCTGGGCCGCGGAGTTCGCCGCGGGGCCGGAGCGCGGGCTTCTGCCCGCCCGGGTGACCGAGGAGCACCGCGCCCTCTACCGCGTGATG
>MGUL01000093.1:2245-7047 GCA_001800005.1 Elusimicrobia bacterium RBG_16_66_12
AGCGCTCCGCGCGCCTGCCCGGCCGGGTCCGCCGCGCGGCCGCGCGACGGGCCGGCCTGCCCGCGGTGGGCGACTGGGTGGCGGTGCAGGCCGTCCCGGGGGAGCGCACGGCCCTCGTCAAGCGCATCCTCCCCCGGCGCAGCAAGCTCTCGCGGAAGGCCTCGGGCGAGGTCCTGGAGGAGCAGGTCATCGCCGCCAACCTCGACGCGGTCTTCGTGATGACCGCGCTCAACGCGGACTTCAACGCGCGGCGCCTGGAGCGCTTCCTGACGGTCTCGCGCGAAAGCGGGGCCCAGCCCGTCCTGCTGCTCAATAAGCTCGACGCCTGCCCCGAGCCGGACTCCTTCCTCGCGCAGGCCCGCGCCGTCGCGGCCGGGGCTCCGGTCGTGGCGCTCAGCGCCAAGACGGGCCGGGGCCTGGAGGCGCTCGCCGAGTGGCTCGCGCCCGGTCGCACGGTGGGCTGCATCGGGACCTCGGGCGTGGGCAAGTCCACCCTGGTCAACCGCCTGCTCGGCTCGCAGCTCCTGCGCACCGCCGAGACCCGCGCCAAGGACGAGCGCGGCCGCCACACCACCACGCACCGCCAGCTCTTCCTGCTCCCCGGAGGGGGCATCCTCCTCGACACGCCCGGCATGCGCGAGATGCAGTTCTGGGAGGCGGAGCAAGGGCTGGCCATGGCCTTCGAGGAGATCGAGGCCCTGGCCCCTGCCTGCCGCTTCAAGGACTGCCGACACGACGCGGAGCCCGGCTGCGCGGTGAAGGCCGCGGTGCAAGAAGGGCAGGTCGCCGCCGCGCGCCTGGAGTCTTGGCGAAAGCTCAAAGGCGAGTCGGAAAAAAGGAAGAAGGCCCTGGAGAAAGCAAGCTATAAACGGCCGGGGTCGAGACGATGATCCCGCCGTTCGGTCCGCGGCCGGCAGGGCCTTTTGCCCTTCTCGACATGGGACCATCGGCCCTGGGTCGCCGCGCCGCGCGATGCTAACCTGGCGTCGTATGATGAAGAACACGATCCCCTTCATGCTCGTCGCCCTGCTCGCCGCCCAGGCCGCGCCGGCGGCCACCCTGCCGGTCGAACTCGGCGGCATCAAGCCCCTCGACTCCCGGGGTCGCAAGTTCGCGCCGATCAAGTACAAGATCGAGGAAGGCCCGGCCGCCGACCCGCCCGTGGACCTCCAGAACCTGACCAAGGACCAGCTCGAAGCGGCGGCCCGTTTCCTCGCCCCCGACCCGAGCGACCCTCCGAAGAACCTTTCACCGTACCTCGTCTACCGCCTGATGGACGTGCTCGCGAAGGTGGACATGAACTACAAGCGCCCCATCCCCCAGGCCGAATGGGACCGGCGCCTCCAGGAGATGAAGGATGAGTTCGTCAAGAAGAACGGGACGCCCGGCGGCGAGGAGCGCAGCGCCCAGCAGTGGGAGCAGTCGGTCGACGAGATGATCTCGGGACTCGTCGACAAGCTCGACGACCCCCACACCCGGTACATGCCCCGAGAGGAGGCCAAGCGCTACGCCGAAGAGATGAAGGGGAGTTTCGGGGGCGTCGGCGCCTCGCTCGAGAAGGTCGACGAGGGCGTGAGGCTGACCGTCGTCTACCCCGGCTCGCCCGCCGAGAAGGCCGGGCTCGTCTCCGGCGACGTGGTCACGGCCGTCGACGGCGCGCCGACCAAGGGCCGGGACCTCAAGGACGTCGTCGGACGCCTGCGCGGCCCGGAGGGCTCGCCGGTCGAGATCCGCGTCACCCGCCTGGACCGGCCCGTCACGGTCACGCGCGCCGCCATCCGGACGCCGGACCTCTTCGCCAAGATGGCCGCGCCCGGCGTCGGCTACGTCTACTTCTCTCAGTTCCGCCCCGCCGTGGACGCCCGGCTCTTCGCGAAGATCGACGAGCTCAAGAGGATGGGGGCCGTCAAACTCATCATCGACCTGCGCGACAACCCCGGAGGCCTGCTCGCCATGGCCGACTCCATCGCCTCGGAGTTCCTGCAGGACCGGGACGTGATCGTGACGACCAAGCGCCAGGGCCGGCTCGCCACGAAGGCCGTGACCGAAGGCCCCGGCAGATTCTTCGGCATGCCCCTGGCGGTCCTCGTCAACAACGGCTCGGCCTCGGCCAGCGAGATCCTCGCGGCCGCCCTCCAGGAGCACGGCAGGGCGGTCGTCGTCGGCTCTCAGTCCTACGGGAAGGGCTCCTTCCAGTTGGCCATGCCGACCCAAGTGCCGGTCATCCACCCCTCGGGCATCGTGGTGAACAGCCGAGGCGACGGGACGCTCATCAAGGTGACCGAGGGCGGCTGGTATACGCCCCAGGACCGCTCCGTGGAAGGCCGTCACGACCCGGCCGCCGGCCACAACGTCCCCGGCTCCGGCGGCGTGACGCCCGACGAGGCGGTGACGGTCTCCCCCGAGGACGAGACCAAGGTGCTGGTCGGCATCAACGATCAGCTGTTCGGCCGCGGCGCCGGCGCCGCTTCGGACCCCGCCCTGGAAAAGGCCGTCGAGGTCCTCAACCGGCGCTGAGATGTTCTAATCTATCCGTGGTTCCATCCATCCTGGAGGATAACGACATGGACTTCGCCTCGATGCCGCAAACCGCGCTCAAGGTCGTCACCCGGCCGGCGGCGTTCTTCCGCGAGATGCCCAAGAAGGGAGGCTTCGCCGAGCCGCTCGTCTTCATGGCGGCCGTCGCCGTGGTCAGCGGACTCCTCCAGGCGGTCCTGGGCCTGCTCCATCTCAACGCGGCCGCCGGCCTCGCCTCCTCCATCGTGCTGATGCCGATCATGACCGTGGTCTTCGGCTTCATCGGCGCGGCGATCTTGTTCGTGATCTGGAAGCTGATGGGCTCGTCGCAAGACTATGAGACCGCCTACCGGTGCGGGGCTTATCTCTCCGCCCTCGGCCCCATCACGACCGTCCTGGGCGCCATCCCCTACCTCGGCTCCATCGCCTCTCTGGCGATCATGACCTATTACGTCGTCACGGCGAGCGTCGAGGCCCACATGATCGGCTCGAAGAAGGCCTGGACGGTGTTCGGCGCCATCGGGGCGGTCCTGGTCGCCATCAGCGTGACCGGCCAGTATGCCGCCAGGAAGTTCTCCTCGGAGATGACGCGCCGCGCCGGCGAGATCCCCGGCCAGTCGGCGGAGATGAAGAAGCAGATCGAGGAGATGCAGAAGCAGTTGGAAGCGATCTCGAAACGGCGGAAGCGCTAGCAGGGGTCTCCGTCGCAGGTCTCGGCCGGGGCCACGTTGACCCTCCCCGTCGAGGCCGCGACGCAGGTCTTCTGGCGCTCGTCCCAATAGAGCATGAACTCGCGCACGTTGGCGAGCGTGGTCAGCGCGTCGTCGCGGCAGACTCCCGCGGCGTCGCCTTCCGCCGCCTCGCAGCGGCCCGCGCGGACCGTGCCCCAGACCGTCCCCTTGCAGAGCGCGCGCCGGCGCGGGGGCCGCGGGGCGGACTCCTGGGGCGGCATGCAGCAGGCCTTGGCGGACGACGAGCGCGGCTGCGCGGCGGCCGGGGCGGCGAGCAGCAGCGAGATGAGGATGATCATCGCCGCGCCTCGGATCCTTCTTCGGTCATCGGGCTGTTGTAGCATGACCGCGGGCCCGGCGGCAACCTTCGGGTCCTTGCAAAACGGGCATCGACCCTGTACACTCGATTCAGAACTTCCATGACCCGCCAAGACCATCGGATTTCGGTGATCGTCTCCCATCCGCAGCGGCGCAAGCGCTGGACCGCGCGCCTGCGCGAGGCGGGCTACGAGATCTGCGCCTGCTTCGACGACGCGGGTCTCGTCGCGCGGGCCATCGGCTGCGGGCGGCACACCCTTGTCATCGCCGACGCCTCCGCCCTGAGCCGCCCCCTCCCCGCGGCCATCAAAGAGCTCCGGCACGGCGGCGCGGAGCCCCCCCTCATCCTGCTGGCGCCCGAAACCCCGTCGGCCGGCGACATCGTCCTGGCCCTCGAGGCCGGCGCCGACGACATCGTCTCCGACTCGCTCGAGGAGGTGGTCGTCCTCGCCCGGATACGCGCGATCCTCAGGCGCCTGAGCGCTCCCGCGGGACCGTCCACCTCTCAGCTCACGAGCCCGCAGGGGGGCTTGCGTCTCGACACGCGGACGCGCCGGCCCTACTCCAAGGCGGGCTCCGGGAAGTGGCAGCCCCTGCCCCCGCTGACGCCCTCCGAGACTCAGCTCCTCTCCCAATTCCTCCGCGCGCCCGGGGTCGTCTTCAGCCGCCGGACGCTGATGGATTCCATCCGCGACGACGCCGGCGGCGACTCCATCCCGCTTCCCAACCTGGTCGACAAGCACATCCAGACCCTGCGCAGGAAGCTCTCCCGGGCCGGGCGCGCCATCCAGAGCGTGTATGGCCGGGGCTACATCTACATGGAGGAACCGTGAGGACGATACTTGTGGCCGATGACGACGCGGGCTTCCGCGAACTGGTGTCGGAACTCCTGGGCGAGGCGGGCTACCGCGTGCTCAAGGCGTCGGACGGCGCCGAAGCCTGGGAGCTGCTCGAGTCCTCCGGCGCGGACATGGCGGTCCTCGACTTGAACATGCCCCGGCTCGACGGCCTGCAGCTGACCCAGCGCATCCGCGCCCATCCGAGCCACGCCGCGATGCCGATCATGATGATGACCATCCGGGAACTGGCGCAGGACCAGGCGAGCGGCTACGACCACGGGGCGGACGAATACCTCCCCAAGCCGTTCGATCACCGCGTCTTCATCGCGAAGGTCCGGGCCCTGGAGCGGCGGCTGCTCGCCTAGTCCGTCCGGACGATGTCGATCTCGATGCGGCG
>MGUL01000093.1:7061-7337 GCA_001800005.1 Elusimicrobia bacterium RBG_16_66_12
GCCGGAGTGTCGTTGGGCGCCGACGGGCGATGCTCCCCGTAGCCGACCGCGGACAATCGCGCGGAGGGCACGCCTGATTTCTCCATCATGAGCAGGACGGCGTACGCCCGGAACATCGACAGCTCCCAGTTCGACGAGTACCGCCCCTTGCGGACCGGAACGTTGTCCGTGTGCCCCTCGACGGTCAAGGGATTCGGAAGATCCTTCAGCTGCAGCGCCACGTCCTTGAGAAGGCTCCGCGCGCTCGGCTTGAGCTCCGCGCTCCCGGAATCGAAG
>MGUL01000093.1:7445-8038 GCA_001800005.1 Elusimicrobia bacterium RBG_16_66_12
TCTCGCGCTTCACCAATCGTTCGTAGTCGAGCGAGCTGCCCTTGCCCCCGAAGACCTTCTGGATATTGAGAAGGGATTCATGGTACTGCTTCTGGTCCACGGCCCCCGCCCCGGTTTTTCCGATCGCGGACGAGAAGAGGATCAGGAAGAAGATCATCAGATAGCTCATCAGGTCGCCGTAGGTGACGGCCCAGAGCGCCCCTTTGTTGAGGTCGTTCTCCAGGTCGTCCCGGCGGAAACGCCGCAAGCGCATCGCCATGGCTCAGAGGGTGGAGCGCAGGGTCCGCTCGAGGACCGCCGGCACGGTTCCGCGCAGGATCAGCACGACGCCCTCGGCGGCGAGGCCGCGCAGGCGCAGCTTGCCGGCGATCGGCACGCAGACCATGTTGGCCAGCGCGATGCCGTAGAACGCGGTGGTCACGGACACGGCCATCGCGGCCCCGACCTGCTCGGGGTTGGCGATCTGCCGGAGGACCCGGACGATGCCGATCAGGGTCCCCAGGAGGCCGAACATCGGGGCGAGCAGTCCCGCGGTGCGGTAGACGTTGACGAGCTCGTTGCCGTGATCGAACGCCTGGTTGATCTCGTTGCCG
>MGUL01000093.1:8059-8363 GCA_001800005.1 Elusimicrobia bacterium RBG_16_66_12
GGGTCGTTGTACTCCATGGCGGTCTCGGCCGCGCGCTTCAGGAACCCGTCGGCCACGGCGCCGTCGGCGTCTTGGAACCCGGAAGCCCCCCGGGCCTTGACCCGCTCCGCGATGGCCAGCAGCGCCGCGACGATCGCCTCGCCCTCGGAGGTCCGCCCGTTGCGCAGCGTCTTGAAGGCCGCCGCCAGCGAGTCGATGAGGTGGCGGAAGGGGGTATTGATGAGCATCGCCGCGAAAGTCCCCCCCATCACGATGGTGATCCCGTGCCAGTTCAGGAAGGTGGCGGGAAGCTCTCCCGACACGA
>MGUL01000093.1:8382-8994 GCA_001800005.1 Elusimicrobia bacterium RBG_16_66_12
GGGCGGCCAGGCCCAGCCAGGTGTTGAGATCCATTATTCTCCTTTCCCGAACAGCTTGCGAGCCAGGGCGGTGAGCCCCAGGGCGAACTCATCAAGGCGCGCCCGCACCGCCTCGTCTTTGGATGATAGCCCTTCGGCGAGGCGGTCTTCCAGCTCGTCGAGCCTGCGGTTGAGCGCGATCTCGCGGCTGGCGTCCCGCACCTCCCGCTGGACGTCCCGCTGGAGAGACTCCTCCCTCAGGGTCACGGACAACGACGAAGCCTTCTCCTCCTCGGAACGAAGGCGCTTCTCCAGATCTTCCAGACGGGGGTCTTCCTTCGGGGGCCGCGAGGCGAGTTCCCGGAGCTTCGACTCGAGCTGCTCCACACGAGGGTCTTCCTTCGGGGGGCGCGAGGCGAGGTCCATCAGCTTCGACTCGAGCTGCTCGACGCGGCGGTCGGCGGAGAGACGGCGCAGCATGTCCTCCATCTCGCGCTGCGCCGCCTTCTGCGCCTCCTCCCTCTCCCGGAGGGTCACGGACAAGGAGATCGCCCTCTCCTGGGTCTCGGCCAACTTCTTCTCCAGCTCGGCCAAACGGGAAGACTGATCGGGGTCCTGCCTGGCCGGGGCGGC
>MGUL01000094.1:0-474 GCA_001800005.1 Elusimicrobia bacterium RBG_16_66_12
CGTCGCCTTCCTATCCCGTCCTCCCGGGACCGCCCTGCTGCGCTTCTCCGGGGGGCGGGCCTGGTTCATAGGCCCGCGCCCGCCCACTTCGGCCGCCCGCAGGGCGGCCGCGGCTTTGGGCGCGGGGCCCATCGAGCGCGTCGTGACGGGCCGGACGATGCGCGTGCGGCTCGGGCGTACGGAGATACTCCTCGGCGATCCCCGCGGCCCGGCGGGCCGGACCGGGCGGGGGCCTTTTGCTATAATCGGTGACCCTCGGGCCGGGTGGTTCGAGGCTCAAACAGATGGCGACTCGCTCCGCATCCTCGGATCTTCCCCGACGGGCCTTCGGCTCGGCCCTCCTCTATCTCAACGAATCCAACCCGGTCGCTCGCGCGACCCTGGCCAAGGTCCGTCAGCTCCTCAAAGCGAAGAGGGTGCGCAACTGGGTCGTGGCCGGCCGCACCAGTCAAGACGCCCTGCGGCGCGCCGAGC
>MGUL01000094.1:514-2573 GCA_001800005.1 Elusimicrobia bacterium RBG_16_66_12
CGCGCGCGAGGTGGCCCCCCACGGCACCCCGCTCCTGGGCGTCAACGTCGGGCACCTGGGCTTTCTCGCCGGGACCGAGGCCGCGGGGATCGCCCGGCGCCTGGACGCGGTCCTGGCCGGCCGTTTCGAGGTCGAGGAGCGCTGGATGCTCTCCACCGAGGTCTATCGCGGCGGCCGCAGGCTCTTCGGGCCGCAGCTGGCTCTCAACGAATGCGTGATCCGCTGCGGCGACCAGGCGCGCGCCATCACGCTCTTCACGCGGTCGGGCGAGCATTTCGTGGCGGATTATTTCGGGGACGGCCTGATCATCGCCACGCCGACGGGCTCGACGGCCTACTCCCTGGCCGCCTCGGGGCCCATCGTGGACCCCTCGCTCGACGTGACTTTGGTGGCGCCGATCTGCCCGCACACCCTGACACAGCGCCCGCTGATCGTCCCGGCCCACCTGCCGCTGACCATCCGGCTGGGCCGCCGCCGCGCCGACGAGGCCCCCCGCGTGCTGGTCTCCCTCGACGGACAGACGGACTGCGAGCTCAAGATCGGCGACGAGGTGCGCATCCGGCGGGCCGAGACGCCCCTGCGCCTGCTGGTGCCCCCGGGGCGCTCCTTCTTCGAGGTCCTGCGCCGCAAGCTCAAGTGGGGCCAGAGGTAGTCGAGTGCTGAGGCGTCTGAAGGTCGTCAATTTCGCGGTCGTCGAACGCGTGGAAGTCGAACTCGCGGCCGGCTTCACGGCCTTCACCGGGGAGACGGGCGCGGGCAAGTCAATCCTGCTGGAAGCCCTGGGCTTCCTCCTGGGCGCGCGCGGCTCCTCGTCCTGGCTGCGGACCGGTTCCGACAGGCTGGAGGTTTCGGGCGTCTTCGACGCCGCGGACCTACCCTCCGAATTGCGCGAGCGCTATAAGGTGGGAACCGGGACCTTCACCGCGCGTCGGGAGCTCGACGCCGCGGGCAAGACCCGGGCCATGATCGCCTCCCAGTCCGCGCCGGTCGCGGCCCTGGCGGCAATCGGGGATTCGTTCGCCGACTTCCACGGCCAGCACGAACATCAAGCCCTGCTGCGCCCTGCCGTCCAGCTCGACCTCCTCGACCGCTACGGCGGCATGGAGCTCGAGCGCGAAGCTCTGTCCGAGGCATACGGCCGCTGGAGCGCTCTGAAGTCGCGTCTGGAGGCTTCTTCGATGTCCGAGGAGGAGCGCCGCCGCCGCGTGGACCTTCTGCGCTTCCAGCTCGAGGAGATCGATACAGCCAGGCCGTGTATGGGAGAAGAGGAGGAGCTCGAGGACCGCCTCCCCCGCCTCAAGAACGCCGACCGCCTGCGCACCTTCGCCGACCAGGCCCACGGCCTGCTCTACGCCGAAGAGGACGCGGCCCTCGCGCGCCTGCTGAAAGCAGGGCGTGTCATAGGGGAAATCGCCAAGATCGACCCCACCGCCGCGCACCTGCAGGGCGAGCTGGAGAGCGCCCGCCTGACCGTCGACGCCGTGGCCCACGAGGTCGGTGATTACCGCGACCGTGCCGCCGCTGATCCGGCGGCCCTCGATGCCCTGCTGACGAGGCAGGACCTCCTGGCGCGCCTGAAGAAGAGGCACGGACCCACTCTCGCCGATGTCCTCGCCACTCGTGATCGCCTTGCGACCGATTTGGACGGATTGGAAAACGCCGACGCCCGCATCGAGGAGACCCGCAAGGAACTCGAGGCAGCCGAGAAGACTCTTGCCGCGCTCTGCGACAAGGCCCACGAGGCGCGCGTGAAGACCGCCAAGCGCCTCGACGCCGCCGTGCTGAAGGAACTTAAAGTCCTGGGCATGCCGCACTCGCGCTTCTCCTGTTCCGTCGAGATGGAGGAGGGGAACTGGTCGCGCACCGGCGCCGACGCCGTCGAGTTCCTGCTGGCCGCCAACCCCGGAGAGCCGCCGCGTCCCGTGAAGTCGGTCGCCTCGGGCGGGGAGCTCTCGCGCGTGATGCTGGGTCTCAAGACCGCCTTCGCCAAGGCCGACCGCACGCCGTTGCTCGTCTTCGATGAAGTCGATGCGGGCATCGGAGGGGAAGTGGCGCTGGC
>MGUL01000094.1:2605-2764 GCA_001800005.1 Elusimicrobia bacterium RBG_16_66_12
GCCGCCAGGTCCTCTGCGCCACGCACCTGCCTCAGGTCGCCGTGCGCGCCTCGGCCCATTTCCACGTCGCCAAGGAGGTTGTTTCGGGACGCACGCGCGCGCGCATCGAGCTCCTCGACGGCGCCCGCCGTCTCGACGCGGTGGCGCTGATGCTGGGCG
>MGUL01000094.1:2804-2913 GCA_001800005.1 Elusimicrobia bacterium RBG_16_66_12
ACTATTGGAGAACGCATGACGACCAACGCCCGCCCCCGCTTCGCCCCTTCCCCGACGGGCTTCCTCCATATCGGGGGCGCGCGCACCACGCTCTACAGCTGGCTGTTCG
>MGUL01000094.1:2925-4170 GCA_001800005.1 Elusimicrobia bacterium RBG_16_66_12
CGCCACGGCGGGAAGTTCGTCCTGCGCATCGAAGATACCGACGAGGTCCGCTCGACCGACGAGTCCGTGACCGCCATCCTGGACTCGATCTCCTGGCTGGGCCTGGACTGGGACGAGGGGCCCGTCAACGGCCATGACGACAAGGGCCCGTACGCCCCTTACTTCCAGATGAAGCGCGTCGAGACCTACCGCAAGCATCTTCAGGAGCTGATGGCCGCCGGCAAGGCCTACAAGTGCTACTGCACGAAGGAAGAGCTCGACGAGATGCGCCGGATCGCCCAGCTCGAGAAGCGCCCGCCGCGCTACGAGGGCCGCTGCCGCGCCCTGACGGACTCGCAGCGCGCGGCGCTCGAGGCCGCGGGCAAGAAGTTCGCCGTCCGCTTTAAGATGCCCGTCGAGGGCGCGACGATCGTCGACGACCAGATCCGCGGCAAGGTCAGCTTCGAGAACAAGCTCCAGCAGGACCTGGTCATCTGGAAGACCTCCGACGGGCCGACCTACAACTTCTGCTGCGTGATCGACGACCACCTGATGGAGATCAGCCATGTGATCCGCGGCGACGAGCATCTCTCCAACACCCCGTCGCAGGTCCAGATCTACGAGGCGCTGGGCTGGAAGCCGCCCGTCTTCGCGCACCTGTCGATGATCATGGGCCCGGACGGCTCGAAGCTTTCTAAAAGACACGGAGCCACTTCGGTGCTGGAGTACCGAGACCAGGGCTACCTGCCGCACACGATGCGCAACTACCTGGCCCTGCTCGGCTGGTCCACCACGGAGTCCCAGCAGTTGTTCACCGATGAGGATTTGATCGCCAAGTTCGACCTGGCCGGCTGTCAGAAGAGCCCGGCCACCTTCGACACGGTCAAGCTGCAGTGGATGAACGGCGAGTACATCCGCCAGACGCCCGCAGGCGAGCTCGTCAGGCTGGCGATGCCCTTCCTCGAGAAGGCGGGGCTCGTCGGCCTGCCCGGCCCCGACTTCAGGAAGACCGTGGCCCTGGAGCAGGAGAAGTTCAAGCTCCTCTCCGAGATCCCGCCCCTGGTGGAGTTCTTCTACAAGCCCGTGGTGTTCACGCCCAAGGCGATGGACAAGGTCCTCAAGGCCCCCGGCGTCAAGCCGGTCCTGCTCGACCTGGCCGACGCCCTGAAGGATTTCGCGCCCTTCGAGGACAAGACCCTGGAAGCGCGCATCCGCAAGTTCTGCGAGGACAAGGCCCTGAAGGTCGGACAGGTCTTCCACCCTCTG
>MGUL01000094.1:4195-6011 GCA_001800005.1 Elusimicrobia bacterium RBG_16_66_12
GGCCCGACTTTGTTCCTGATGCTCGAGATCATGGGCAAGGACCAGGTTCTCGCGCGCTTGAAGGACGCCGCGGCTCTGCTGAACTGAGTTTTAGGTCTTTTTGGGTCTTGCGTCCTCTTCGGAGGAGGGGTATGCTTTCCCCTTACTTGGATGGAGGTCCTTATGGCGAAGAAGAGCGTGAAGAAGGCGGCGGCGAGCGCGGCGAAGAGCAGGATCAAGGCCGCGCCGAGGAAGGCGGCCGGGGCCCCCGCGGGCCGCGCCAAGGAGCTGGCGTGGCTGACGCCGGCTAAGATCAAGGTGATCCGCGCGGAACTCGTGAAAATGCGCGACGACATGTTGCGGACCGTGCGCAAGCAGCAGGTCGCGGAGGGCGTCGACAACGGCGACTCCGTCGACCAGGCCAGCCAGTCCATCGAGAAGGAGCTCCTCTTCGAACTGTCCGACAACGAGCGCACCACGCTCGACATGATCGACGCCGCCATCCGCAAGATCGACAACGGGACCTACGGCCTCTGCGAGGCCACCCAGAAGCCGATCGGCCGCGCGCGCCTGGAGGCCATCCCCTACTGCCGCTACTCCATCGAGTATCAGAACCAGCTCGAGCGCAAGGAGACCGAGGCGGAGCCTGGGCCCGACTTCAGCACCATCGGCGAGTTCAGCGGCGGCGCGGAATCCTGATCCCGTCCGATGCCGCCGCGCCTCTCTTACGGACTTGTGGACCGTGGGCTTGGGAACTGATCGTGGATGGCCGCATCATCGTCGAACTCAAGGCGACGGAGGTCATGCACTCGCTCTATACGGCGCAGTTCTTGACCTGCCGTTGATGCTCAGCGGCGCGCGCTATCAAGACAGCGCCAGTTATCCACAGAATTATGCCGGCATAAATCGGTGGATAACTTCAGCGCCCAGCAGCGCGCCTGCCTTGATTTCGTAACATTTCGGGGCTATCCTCACCCAGGATGTCCATGAAGTACTGGGTCTACAAGAATTCCCGGATACACGGACCGTTCGACAAGGACGCGTTCGCGGGATTTCCGGGCGTCGATGCCGCCACGCTCGTGAGCGCGGGCGAGTCCGCCGCGTCCGCAGTGGGGGGGTGGCAGCCCGCGGGCGAGGTCTCCGACCTGGCCGGCGTCGCCTTGGAGACCGGGCCTCGTTGGCCCCAGGACGAGCCGCCCTCGACCTACGGCCTCCTCGACAAGCTCCAGATCGAGTCAGCCGGTCTGGTCGACGACAGCGACTTCCCCGGCGCCGTCCTGGACATCTTCCAGGACGCCGAGCAGAGGAAGAACTTCGCCGATCTTCTAAACCCGCGGTTGGCCGCAGCCGAAGCCGAATTGCGCCGCTCCAAGGACCGAGTCTCCGAGTTCGTCACACTGCTCGAGAAACTTTATAAGCGCGTCGCGGAGTTGGAGTCTTCCCAGACCGATCTCATGCACCGCTTGGCCGAAAAGGAGGCCGCTCTCCGTCTTCAGCCGCTGCCGACGACGGCCGCCGTCGCGCTTCCTGTCGCCGCGGCTCCCGTCGCCGTGGTTCCCGTCGCGGCGCCCCCTGTCGTCGCGCCGCCTGTCGTCGAGGTCCTCGTCGCGAAGCCGCCTGTCGTCGAGGCTCCTGTCGAGGCGCCTCCCGTCGTCGCGTCGCCTGTCGTCGAGGTTCCCGTTGCCGTGGTTCCCGTCGCGGAGCCTCCTGTCGTCGAGGTTCCTGTCGAGGCGACCCCGGTCGCTGAGGCCGCCGCGCCGAAGAAGGCGTTATATCCCAAGGTTCTGCACTTCAAGGTCGTCCCCACGGTCAGGTCTTCCCGCGTCGCGTCGCCGGA
>MGUL01000094.1:6035-21289 GCA_001800005.1 Elusimicrobia bacterium RBG_16_66_12
CGCCCCTGCGCCGGTCCCGCTCCAACCCCCCGTTCCGGTTCCGACCCCCGCTCCCGTCGAAGCGTCCGTCGCCGCGCCGGTGATCGAGGTCGTCGCTCTGCCGACGCTCCCGGCGGCCGAATCCATGGCTGCCCCTGCGCCCGCGCCCGTCGCCGAGCCGGTGTTCGAGGACATGGCAGGCGTCCCCGCCGCGACCCCGGCCCCGACGCAAGCGCCGGCGGCCGAGCCGCCGGCTACGATGAGTTTCGCCTTGGGAGGGCAGCCCGAGGTCCCATCGGCGCCGCCGCCTTCCACCCAAGAGGTCTTTGCGCGTCTCGCTAAACCCGCTTCGGCTCCTCAGACCGCGCCGCCTCCGCGCCAGGCCCGCAGCAACAAGCCTTTCCTGGTTGCCGGCGCGGCCTTGGTCGCGCTCCTGGGCGCCATCGGCTACTTCATACTCCACCAGCCGAAGGACCTGAATCAAATGGTCTCGCTCGACGACAGCCGGGAGCATCTCGGAGCCCAGCCCGCGGACGACTCCGCCCCGCTGCCTCCGGCCAAACCGAAGGCCGCGGAGGAGCCGGCCCCCGAGCCGGCGCCCGCCGCCGCCGAGCAGCCGGTTGCCGCCGCGCCGCCCGCGGCCGGCAGGATTTTGGAGCCCAACCCGCGGCCGAGGCCGAACTCGACGCGGCGGTCGCGCTCGTCAAGGATTTCCCGCTCGACGGCGGCCGGGGAACAGTCGCGCATTGGCTCCAATACTCATATAACGCCAGCCCGGACGCCGGCAAGGAGACTTGGAGCGCCAGTTCGACCGGCGACCAGGGATATCTCGTCGAGTACCGTTTCATCCCGACGGCGCGCGACGGAGCGGACGTGCACTACCTGTTCGCGGCGGACATGTCCATGGGCCTGATCTTCGGGAAGAACCTGGAGGCGCAGCGCATGCTCGCCGGAAGCGCGCCGCGCGCGGCCGACGGGAAGCCGAAGGCCAAGGCTAAGACCAAGACCAAGGCCAAGGCCCTGCGCCCGGCGGCCAGGCGGGCGGCTAAACGGGCGGTCGTGTCGGAAAGCGCGAAGGAAGTCCCCTTGATTCCACTGCCCAACGAGGGGGAACTGACGCCCCCGGCCGAAGGCGACGCCGCTTTCGGCGCCGACACGGTCAATCCCGGCCTCTGAGCTTCGCTCGTTCACTTCTTATTAATATGCCGGCCCGCGCACCGGCCTTGACAAAGCTCTGCGCGGAGCCTAATCTATAGGACGAATGGCGAACGCCCAGCACGTCATATCGCTCGGACTCTCTCGCCGCCTGGCCGATCTGCTCGTGGAGGAGAATCTCGTCACCTCCGAGCAGCTCCAGGCGGCGCTCGACGCTCAGAAGAGCGGCGGCGAGAAACTGGGCACCCTGCTCATCGACAAAGGACTTATCGCCGAGGAGAAACTCCTCCAGTTCCTTGCCGAGAAGACCGGGATCTCCTTCGTGTCCCTGGCGGACATCGGGGACATCTCCGAGGACGCCGTTGCGGCCGTCCCCGAGGCCATCGCGCGGCAGAAGATGCTGATGCCGTTCAATAAGACCAAGGATCGCCTGACCGTCGCCATTGCCGACCCCCTCGACGTGATGGTTCTCGACGACCTGAAGATGCTCACCGGCTGCGACGTGGTCGGCTGTCTGGCTTCCGAGGCCGAGATCCTCGCCGCCCACGAGAAGTACTACAAACAGGCCACCTCCCAGGAGGTCCTCGAGGATATCGTCAAGCAATCGGACGTCGACGAGGCCACGGCCGAGGGCGTCGAGCACGTCGAGGAGAAGAACGAGCAGGAGGTCGAGACCGGCCTGGAGAAGGCGGCCGAGGACGCGCCGGTGATCAAGATGGTCAACTTGATCATGGCCGGCGCGGTGAAGGCCCGGGCCTCGGACATCCACATCGAGACCTACCAGAAGGAGCTTCGCATCCGCTACCGCATCGACGGGGTGCTCCATGAACAGCCCTCTCCGCCGAAGAAGTTCCACAATGCGATCTGCGCCCGCATCAAGATCCTGTCGAACCTGAACATCGCGGAGAAGCGCGTGCCTCAGGACGGCCGCATGAGGCTGAAGATCGAGGGCAAGGAGATCGATTTGCGCGTGTCCGTCCTGCCCTGCGCGCCCGGCGAGAAGGTCGTGATGCGCATCCTCGACTCGTCGGGGCTGAAGGTCAACATGACCCAGCTCGGCTTCGAGCCCGAGGCCATGGCCGTCTTCAAGAAGGCCATGGAGGCGCCCTACGGCGTCAACCTGGTCACCGGGCCGACCGGCTCCGGGAAATCGACCACGCTCTACTCGGCTCTTTCGAACCTCAACACCCCGGACACGAACATCATGACCGCCGAGGACCCCGTCGAGTATCAGCTCAAGGGAATCAATCAGGTCCAGATCCATAACCAGGTCGGGCTGACCTTCGCCGCGGCCCTGCGCTCCTTCCTGCGGCAGGACCCCGACGTGATCATGGTCGGCGAGATCCGCGACCAGGAAACGGCGACGATCGCCATCAACGCCGCCTTGACCGGCCACCTCGTCTTCTCCACGCTGCACACCAACGACACCTCCCAGACGATCACGCGCCTGGGGATGATGGGTGTGGAGCCCTTCCTGGTGAGTGCTGCGATGCTGATGGTCGAGGCCCAGCGCCTCGTGCGCGGCATCTGCCCGAAGTGCAAGGAGGCCTACGAGGTCGAGAAGGACTGGATGCTCAAGCTCGGGGTGCCCGAGGCGCAGCTCCAGCAGACCGACAAGGGCAAGATCATCCTGCACAAGGGCAAGGGCTGCGAGAACTGCGCGAACACCGGCTATCGCGGCCGCCAGGGCCTCTACGAGGTGATGGAGATCACCGACGCCATCCGCCAGTTGATCCTGGACCGCGCCTCCGCCAGGGAGATCAAAAGTCAGTCGATGAAACAGGGCATGCTGACCCTGCGCATGTGCGCCATCCGCAAGGTCCTCGCGGGCGCTACGACCGTCGAGGAGATGATGCGCACGACCGCTTCCGACACGGACACCTGAGCGAAGACGGCGAGAGGAGAGAAGAATGGTCTCGATGGGAGAGTTGTTCCTGCTGATGCACGAGCGCGGAGCCTCGGACCTGCATCTCACGTCCGGCGCCCCGCCGATCCTGCGCGTGGACGGCCAGCTCGTGCCCACGCCCTTCGAGAAGCTGGGCTCCGACGCGACCCAGCAGCTGATCTATTCGCTGCTCAGCGACCATCAGCGCCAGCGCTTCGAGGCCAACAACGAGCTCGATATCGCCTTCAACCTGCGCGGCATCGGCCGCGTGCGCATGAACGTCTATCGCCAGACGGGCTGCGTGGGCGCTGCGGTGCGCGCCATCCCGAACTCCTTCAAGACCTTCGACGAGATCGGGATGCCCAAGTCGATCCTGGACATCATGAAGCTCCCCAAGGGCCTGCTCCTGGTGACGGGCCCGACCGGCTCGGGCAAGTCGACGACGCTGGCCAGCATGCTTGACTTCATCAACGAGACGCGCGCCAACCACATCATGACGGTCGAAGACCCCATCGAGTTCGTGCACACGCATAAGAAATCCATCATCAACCAGCGGGAGGTCGGGCAGGACACCGAGACCTTCGGCGCCGCGCTGCGCCACGTGCTGCGCCAGGACCCCAACGTGATCCTGATCGGCGAGCTGCGCGACTTGGAGACGATCCAGGCCGCCCTCAACATCGCGGAGACCGGCCACTTGGTGCTCTCGACTCTGCACACCACGGACTGCGCGCAGACCATCAACCGGATCATCGACGTCTTCCCCCAGCACCAGCTCGACCAGGTGCGCGTCCAGCTCTCGTTCGTCCTGCAGGCCGTGCTCTCCCAGCAGCTTCTCAGCCACGCCTCCGGCGCGGGCCGGGTGCTGGCCACCGAGACGCTCATCGTCAACGCCGCGATCCGCAACCTGATCCGCGAGCAGAAGGTCGAGCAGATCCAGGTCGCCATCCAGACCGGCGGCAAGGCCGGCATGCAGACCATGAATCAGTCCCTGGCGGAGCTTTACTTCAAGCAGAAGATCACCTTCCAGGAAGCCATGTCCCATTCGCTGGACCCCGAAGACCTGCGCCGCCTGATGCAGCGCCACATGGCGGCCCCGCAGCCTCAGTGACCAGGAGAGAATATGCCCGCCTACGCTTATAAGGCCAAGACCGCCGCAGGGCTCTTGATGGAAGGCCTCATCGACGCGGACATCCAGAAGAACGCGGTCGACAAGCTGCGTTCCCAGAAACTGGTCGTGCTGCAGATCGAGGAGAAGACCGCGAGCCCTCTCGACAAGATCAAGGAGCTCATCGCCTCGCGCAAGAAGGGGCATGTCACGTCCAAGGACCTCGTCCTCTTCTCCCGCCAGCTCTCCACCCTGGTCAGCGCGGGCGTGCCCATCGTCCAGAGCCTCGGCATCCTCGAGACTCAGGCCGAGAATCCGGCCTTCAAGGAGGTCCTGGGCGAGGTCAAGTCGGACATCGAGTCGGGCCTTTCCATCTCCGACGCTCTCCGGAAGCACCCCGAGGCCTTCCCCGAGCTCTACACCTCCATGGTCAAGGCGGGCGAGTTGGGCGGCATCCTCGACACCATCCTCGAGCGCCTGACCAACTACATGGAGAGCTCCGAGGCCTTGAAGGCGAAGGTCAAGTCGGCCATGATGTACCCGGCCATCGTGCTCTCCATCTGCGCGCTCGTCACCGTCTTCCTGATGGTCTTCGTCATCCCGACCTTTAAGAACATATTCGCCAGCTTCGGCGCGGAACTGCCGCTGCCGACCCAGATACTGATCGACGTCTCGGACGCGATGAAGTCCCGCTGGTATGTGCTGGTCGCCGCTCCCTACCTCGCCTACAAGGGCTTCCTGAAGTTCTACTCGACGCCCTTCGGCCACAGGTGGGTCGACGCCAAATCGCTGACGGTTCCCATCTTCGGCATCATCCTCAAGAAGGTCGCCGTCGCCCGCTTCACGCGCACGCTGGGGACCCTGATCAAGTCCGGCGTGCCGATCATGCAGGCCCTCGACACGGTCGCCGCCACGGCCGGCAACGTGGTCATCGAGGAGGCCGTGATGCTGACCCGCGAGTCCATCCGCGAGGGCGGGCACCTCTCCGATCCGCTCAAAAAGTCCGGCATCTTCCCGAACATGGTGACCTCGATGATCTCGGTCGGCGAGGAGACGGGAGCGCTCGATATCATGCTCGCCAAGATCGCCGACTTCTACGACCAGGAGGTCGACACCGCGGTGAAGGGCCTGACCTCCCTGATCGAGCCCATCGTCATCGTCGTCATGGGCATCGTCATCGGCACCATCGTCGTCGCGATGTTCATGCCGATGTTCGGGCTCGGCGAGCTGGCCGGCAAGCAGGGGTAGGGACTCCGCCCTCGAAGAGAGCCTTGTCGCGCAGCCGGCGGTGGTAGGTCACTGCGGAGCGATGCGCTTCGTCCCGCAACTGCTGCAAGAGGCGCAGAGCGGGGTCGTCTAACCGGAGCAGGATGGACTCCGCTTTGCCGGGGACGAAGACCTCCTCGATGCGCTTGGCCAGGGAAGCCATCGGTATCTTCAGCTTCAGCTCCGCCAGGGCCGCCTGCGCGGCCCCCAGCTGGCCCGTGCCGCCGTCGATGAGCACGAGGTCCGGGAGCTTCGCCTTCTCGGCCTGCAGGCGCTTGTAGCGCCGGTAGACGACTTCGCGCATCGACTTGAAGTCGTCGATGACGGCCGTGTCGCGGATGCGGAACTTCCGGTAGTGGTCGCGGTGGGGCCGTCCGCCCAGGAAGCAGACCATCGACGCGACGGTCTGGCGGCCCTGGAAATGGGAGATGTCGAAGCACTCGACGTGGACGGGCGGGGAGGGCAGGTCCAGGGCCTTCTGGAGCGCGGTCACCATGCGGGTCGAGGCGATCCTGCCGGAGACGTCGTCCGCCTCGACCTCTCTGACCCGCACCCGTTCTCCCATCTGCCCGAGGGCGAGGCCGTTGTCGCGCAGCTGGGCGGCGCGCTCGTAGTCCAGCGCCGCCGAGGCCTTCTTCATCTCGAGCTCGAATCCCCGTCTTAAATCCGCATATCTGCCCTTGAAGAACAGCACGGCCCGCGCGGCGATCCGCCGGTAATCGTCCTTTGAGATGCGTCCCGCGCAGGGGGCGGGGCATTCCTTGGTGTGGTAGTAGAGACAGCCGTTGATCTTCCTCTTGTCGAGGGGCTTCTGCTCGGAGAACTCCCAGCGGCAGGGCCTCAGCGGGAAGATATGCTGCTTCCAGAGATAACGGAGAAGCCCCCGGATCGGCGTGACTTTCGGGAAGGGCCCGAAGTATATCCCGCCGTCGCGGACCTTGCGGCGAGTCGTGATGAGGCGGGGATAATCCTCGCCGAGCGTGATCTTCAGATAAGGGTAGGTCTTGCCGTCCTTCCACAGGACGTTGAAGAAGGGCTGGTTCTCGTTGATGAGCCGGCGTTCCAGCAGAAGGGCCTCTCGCTCGGAACGGCAGAGGATGTAGTCGATGCGCCGGACCAGGGGGGCCAAGGCCTGGTTCTTGACGTCCTCCTTGTTCGGGCTGAAGTACTGCGCCACGCGCTTCGCGAGGTCGTTGGCCTTGCCGATGTAGAGTATCTCCCCGCCGGCGTCGCGCATGATATAGACGCCCGTCTTGCGGGGGATGTGGCGGCGGTCCAGGGGCTCGGTCGCGTCTTCGGCCATGGAGACAGTATAGCGCCGCGGCGGGGCGGATTTGACGGGGGGACCCCTGAAAAGACATAATGTCGTCCATGGCTAAGAAGAAGCAGACCCGTCACAAGTCCGGACTGAAGGCCCACCGCCAGTCCATCAAGCACGCGATCCTCAATCGCTCGATCAAGAAGGGCGTGCGTCTTGCCGTGCGCGCCGTCATCGAGGCCGCGAAGGCCAAGGACGTCAAGAAGGTCTCGGAACTTACCTCCCAGGCCGCCGCGGCCCTCGACAAGGCCGCCAAGCACGGCACCATCCACTGGAAGGCCGCAGCGCGCAAGAAGTCCCGCCTGGCCGCCGAAGCGAAGCGCCTCGCCGCCGCCGCGAAGTAAGACCCCTCGGGGCGGACAAGTCGAAATCATAGTCCTACATGTAGTTTTAGAATAACTGCTTGACAGTGCCAGATGGGGCTGTTACACTGGGAGCATGGTCACCACGCTCAGCGACAGAGGACAGACGGCGATCCCGGCGCGAATCCGCAAGCGCTTCAAGCTCGGCGCTCATCAGAAGCTGGAGTGGGCGGAGGACGGGAAGGTGATTTATATCCTCCCAGTGGCCAAGGACCCCATTGCCGCGTTTCGCGGGTCGGCCGTCAAGGGCGCGGTCCGAGCCCTTCTGACCAGCCGGCGGAAAGATGACGCCCGCCGCTGAGATATTCGTCCTTGACACATCGGCTCTCCTCTGTCTGAAGGAAAACGAGCCGGGCGCCGCAGAGGTCGAGGCCATCCTTCGCCAAGGGGGGAAGAAGGGAACGGTCTTCATCAGCTTTATGTCCGTCATGGAACTTTCCTATGTCCTCGAGCAGGAACAGGGAGAGACGGCGGCTCGCCAGGGGGTTCTCCAACTCAAGCAGCTTCCCATCCAGATCGTCGAAAGCGACGAACCTCTGGGACTCGCGGCGGCGCGGATCAAGGCGGGGTACAAGCTTTCCGTGGCTGACGCCTGGATCGCGGCGACCGCGGAACGTCTGGGCGCGACCCTGGTGCACAAGGACCCGGAATTCAAGCACTTGGCGAAGCTCGTTCGCCTGCGAGATCTTCCGTGGAAGGCCGCTCACGGCTGAGGAGACCCTCAGATCGCGGCGAGTTTCGAGGAGGGGGTGCAGAGCTCGACGACGAGCCGCTCCAGTTCGAGCTTGGCGTCGAGCCAGGACTTGGACTTGAGGTCGGCCTCGACCTCCAGGCAGCGGCGCAGGTCGCGGCGCAGGCGTTCCTCGCTGACTCGGCCCAGGCGCGGGAAGAAGTCCCGGTCGTAGAATATCCGGGCCCGGACCTCGATGTCGCGCTGGGGCAGGCCCGCCTTGAGCATCCGCTTGGCCTTCAGCTGCTTGAGGAAGCCCCCGCGGATCTGGGCGAGGCTGCGGAAGACGACGTCCTCGGGCTTGGCGTCGGCGAAGAGCTCGCGCAGGTGGACCAGGCAGGTCTTGAGGTCTCGCGACAGGACCAGGCGCTCCAGCGCCCAGGGGTCGGCGGACTTGCGGTAGCCGAGGCAGGGGTTGACGGCCTCGGTCCCGATCTTGGCTTCTTTCCCGACGAAGAGGACCAGCTTCTCCAGTTCCCCGGCCAGGATGCTCCAGTCGGTGCCCGCCTCCCCGGCGAGCAGGGCGGCCGCCTCGGACGCCAATTCCTTGCCCGCCTTCTTCGCCTCGGCGGTCAGGCGTTCGACCGCCTCATCCAGGGACAGAGGCGCGAAGATCCCGACCGCTCCGGCCGCGGCGGCGGCCGCGCCCAGCGCGTCCTTGCGGTCCGGTTTTTTGTCCTCGGACAGGAGCACGAGCGTCGTCGTTGGAGAGGGGGACTTCAGATATTCGGCGAAGGCCGCGCGCGCCTCGGCGGGAAGCTTGGGGCTGCAGACGATGACCAGGCGCCGTTCGGCGAAGACCGGCAAGGTCAGGCATTCCGTCACGGCGGCCGCGGCCTGGGAGTTCGGCTCGCCGGTGAACTCCCGCAGGTTGAAGTCGTCGGCCTTGAAGAGTTCCTTGAGCTTGAGCACCGCGTCGGCCTTGGCGGCCGATTCCTCGCCGAAGAGATAATAGACGGGGCGGAACTTGCCGGCCTTCCACTCGGCGAGGAGGTCGGCGCCGCGCAGTTCCATCGGCTCAGTACGGGGCGGGCACGACGGGCTTCAGCGGCTCCTCGGGCTTGACCGCAGGCTCCGTCGACGGGGCGTCCCCCGTGATGCGGCGCTCGGAGGTCCCGGTGACCGAGCCGAAGCCGTCGATGACCCTCTTGACCACGCTGCGGGCCAGGATGTCCCATATCTGTTCGCGCGCTTGTTCCTCGGTCAGCCCGCCGCGCAGGGTGGAGGCCGGGTAGGTCAAGGCGCTCTCCAGGTTCTTCTCCTCCCAGAGGGTCTGGTTGTTGCCGCGGTCGACGAACTGGACGTCGACGAGGATGCGCAGCTTGTAGGCCGTGGGCGCCAGCGTGGCGTCGTACTGCACGGCCGTGAGGATGTAGCGGGAGATGGTGACCCAGACCACGCCGTTGGCCTCGGATTCCGGCGTGAGCGGGTAGCGGGCGTCGCGCAGGAACTCGTCGCGGATGCGCAGGGCCAGCTTGTCCTCCAGGCCGAACTGCTGGGTCTTGTTGACGATGGGGCGGATCGCGAGTTTTTGAATGTTGCTGGGCAGCAGCTGCGGCGCGGGGCGGTAGCCGACCTCCGGGCCGCCGCAGGCGGCGAGCGCGGCGAGGGCGAGGAGCGGGGAGCATCTTCTCATGGTCATTTCACCACCAGGTTCACCAGTTTCTTCGGGACGACGATCGTCTTGAACGGCGTCCTGCCGTCGAGGGCGATCTTGACCTTTTCGTTGGACAGCGCCGCCTCCTTCACCGCGGCCTCCGCGGCGCCGGCCGCGATGGAGAAGGTCGCGCGGAGTTTGCCGTTGACTTGGACGGCGTACTCGATGACCGAGTCAACCAAATATCGGGCATCCCATGCCGGCCAGGGCCGTCGGCAGAGGAGCTCTTTGCGGCCGAGGACGGACCAGAGCTCCTCGGTCAGATGGGGGGCGAACGGGTTCAAGAGGACAAGGAACGTCTCAAGGTCGACCTGAGCCGGGGTCTTCTCTTTCTGAATCTCGTTGAGGTAGATCATCAGCTGAGAGATGCAGGTGTTGAAAGCGAAAGTCTCCAGGTCTTCGGTGACCTTCTTGATCGTCCGGTGCCGGACGCCGGCCAGACCGTCTCCCGCGGCGGGGGGCGCCTCCAACTCCACGACCAGCGTCCAGGCGCGACGCAGGAAGCGGGAGACGCCCTCGATGGAGCGCATGTCCCAGGGCTTGGACTGCGCGAAGGGGCCCATGAACATCTCGTAGAGCCGGAACGCGTCGGCGCCGTATCTCTTGAGCACCGTGTCGGGGTTGACCACGTTCTTCTTCGACTTGGACATCTTCTCGACTTGGGCGTCGAGGAGCTCTCCGGTCCTTGCGTGCGCCGGGCGGCCCTTGTCGTCGTACTCGACTTCTTCCGGCGCGGCGTAGACGCCCTTGGAGTCGCGGTGCGAGTAGGAGAGGATCATGCCCTGGTGGCGCAGCTTCGAGAAGGGCTCCTTGGTCGAGACGAAGCCCAGGTCGAAGAGGACCTTGTGCCAGAAGCGGGAATAGAGGAGGTGCAGGACGGCATGCTCAGCGCCGCCGACGTAGCAGTCCACCGGCCCCCAGGCCTTTTCCAGCTCGGGCGCCCAGGCGGCCGAGGCGTTCTTGGGGTCCAGGAAGCGGAGATAATACCAGCACGATCCCGCCCACTGCGGCATCGTGTTGGTCTCGCGCTTGGCCGGTCCCGCGCAGGCCGGACACTTCGTGTTCACCCAATCAGGCATGTTGGCCAGGGGGGATTCCCCGGTGCCGGTCGGCTTGAAATCGGCGGCCTCGGGCAGGCGCACCGGCAATTGATCCTCCGGGACGGCAACCAGGCCGCACTTCGGACAATGCACGATAGGGATCGGTTCACCCCAATATCGTTGTCGAGAAAAAAGCCAATCCCTCAGCTTGTAATTGACCAGCGCTCGACCTAGTTTTTTATCACCCAACCAAGCGATCATCTTCGCCTTGGCCTTGGCCGTCTCCAGCCCATCCAAAAATCCCGAGTTGACGGCTAACCCCGACTCGGTGAACGCCGTCCCTTCCTCGAGTTTCGTTTCTGCGGGAGCTTCCACGACTTTCACGATGGGGATGTTGTACTTGCTGGCGAATTCATGGTCGCGGTCGTCGTGCCCCGGAACCGCCATGATGGCGCCCGTGCCGTAGGAGCCCAGCACGTAGTCCGCGATCCAAACCGGGATCTTTTCGTTGTTGACGGGATTGACGGCGTACCCGCCCGTGAACACGCCGGTCTTCTCTTTTTGGAGCTCCGTCCGTTCCAGATCGGATTTGCTCTTGGCGGCCGCGACGTAGGCCTCCACGGCCGACTTCTGGGCCGGGGTCGTCATCTTGGCGGTCAGAGGGTGTTCGGGAGCGAGGACCATGTAGGTCGCGCCGAAGAGAGTGTCGGGGCGGGTCGTGAAGACCTTGATCTCCGTGCCGCTCTCATCGTGGAACGAGACCTCGGCGCCTTCGGAGCGGCCGATCCAGTGTCTCTGCATGGAGAGCGTGGATTCGGGCCAGTCCAGGCCCTCGAGGTCTTTTTCGAGGCGGTCGGCGTAGGCCGTGATCTTGAGCACCCACTGGCGGATGCTCTTGCGCTCGACCTTCGCGCCGCAGCGCTCGCAAGCGCCATTAAACACTTCCTCATTCGCGAGGCCGGTCTTGCATGATGGGCAGAAGTTGATGGGCGCCGTACTCTCGTAAGCGAGCCCTTTCTTGAAGAGCTGGAGGAATATCCACTGGGTCCAGCGATAGTAGCTCGGGTCCGTGGTGTCGACTTCTCGGTCCCAGTCGTAGGAGAAGCCCAGCGACTTGATCTGGCGGCGGAAATTCTCGATGTTGTCGCGGGTGACCTGGGCGGGATGGGCGCCCGTGGCGATGGCGAAGTTCTCGGCGGGCAGGCCGAAGGCGTCCCAGCCCATCGGGTGGAGGACGTCGAAGCCGCGCATGCGCATGTAGCGGCAGAGGATGTCGGTGGCGGTGTAGCCCTCGGGGTGGCCGACGTGGAGGCCGGCGGCCGACGGGTACGGGAACATGTCCAGGCAGTAGAACTTCCTGCCCGGGCGGGGCGCGCGCGGCGCGCGGAAGGCCCCTTCCGCCTCCCAGAGGTCCTGCCACTTCTTCTCGATCTCGGCGAAGGGGATGTGTTCGCTCTTCACGGCGGGATTATAGCTTTACCGGAGCTTGCGCGCCGACTCGGGCATGCGCGAGGCGATCTCGCGCACGGTCGTCGAGATCACGTCCCAGAAGCCCCAGGCGCCGAGCGCCAGGAAGGGGACCACGAAGTAGGGGTTCGTCAGGGCGAGGGCCATGCCGGTCATCAGGGCCTGCAGGACGTAGCCTCGAGCCATCCGGGCGGGCCCGCTCTCCGGCGACTTGCCCGGAGTGTACAGGGCGGAGTAGAGGGCCGCGGCCGCGCCCGTCACGGACATGAACGCCGCGGAGGCCGCCAGAACGGTCGCGAGGAAGGTGGTCGGGACGGCCAGGGTCATGACGATCCCCACGCTGAGGCCGAGCGCCGCGGCCACGGCCGGGAAGGCGATCATGATCCGGTCGGCGGGCGAGGTCGCGGCGTCCTTGAAGGTCCCCTGGAAGGCGCTCTGGCCCAGAGCGGCGGTGGCCACGGCGGAGGAGAGGGGGGTGAGCGCCACGGCCGAGACGCCGAGGAAGAGCAGCTGCGTGAGGTCGAGCAGGACGTAGACCCCGGCGCCCGCGAGCATCCCGTAGCGCAGCATCGAGGAGAAGGCCTCGCCCGTGCTCACGGGCGTGCCGTCCTTGTGACGCGCGGCGATCAGGCCGTAGACGGCCCCCGCCGCGGAGGCGACGGCGCTCACGAGCGGGTGGATCGAGGCCAGGAAGGCGAGGGAGGCGGCTCCCGCCAGGGCCGGTGCGGCGGCGGCAAGAGCGACGGCGGGGAAGGCGAGCAGGAGTGCTGCGGCGAGCAGCGCCTTGCCGAGGAGTGAGCGTCCGCGCGAGGGGGCCGTGTGCGCAGGGAGAGACGGGACCGCGGAGGGCTTCACAGCGATATCGGCGGTGGGGCGCTCCAGCGCGGCCGGGCTGCCGAGCACGGCGGATGCCGCGACGGGCGCGACGCCATCGATCTCGCGGCGAGCCTGGGAGCCGTCGAACAGGAAGCTCGTCGGCGAGACGGAAGGGGTCGCGGCCGGGGCGGGCTTGACGTCGGCGCTCACGGTCTGGGTCAGAGCTCCCAGCATGTCCTGCGGGGCGACGACCGCGGCGACGGGGGCCGCGACGGCGGAGATCGGAGCAGCGGCGGCGGAGGGGGCGGCCTTGACGGCGAGCGGAGCGACGGAGACCGAGGGCGTCAGCGACAGCGACGGGGTCAGAGAGAGGCTCAACGGCATGAGCGAGGGTGAGATCGGTGCGGCCACCGCGGCGGATCGGGCGGAAGCCGCGGCGCTGCCGGCCGTCGCCGCGGAGCCGGAAGCGGCGGCGGACAGAGAGACGCTCTGCGCAGCGGAAAAGCTGGGCGCCAGGAGGGCGAGGATGAGGGCGAGAGATCGGTATGGCGGGGTCGAGGGGGTCTGCTTCATGGTCCCATCATACCGCGGACTGGGCGAGAGACGTATGGACCCGAAGGGCCCTCTCCGAGAAGGAATTGGACCTACCCGCGAGCGGCCCAATAGACCGGGGCAGTCGAAACTCGCACCGGTGCGAGTTTTGGTTACGGGGCCGGGGTCGCCGGCGAGGTCGAGACGACGACGGCGACCGGGCGGGAGGTGAGCTTGCCGCGCCAGATCCCGGCGCGCGTCGTCGCGGTGGAGGCGTACAGGAATTCCGTGCCGTAATGGAGGGAGTAGCCCGTGCTCGCGGCCGTCAACTGCCCGCCCGCGTCCTGGTCCTGCTCGAAGCAGAGGATCTTTCGGGGCGGGATCTTGACCTGGGTGGTGGCCAGCCGCGCGGTGGCGCTCGAGGAGAGCGAGGAGTAAGGAGAAGGCGGGCGGTTGAAGCCGAGGGTGGCCGCTCTCGCGGCGGGATCGAGCACCAGGTCCATGAAGGCGCTCTTCTTGCCGATGTTCTGGACTTCGACGAGCATCGAGAGATTCTCGGCCGGGGCATAGGCGGCTTTCAGGGGACGGATGCGGGCGCGCAGTCCGCCCGAGGCCTTGCCCCACTTCGGGGCGGGCGGCAGGTCGGTTCGCTCGCAGGAGGCGGAGCGCTTGAGCGGGTCGGTGGCGCGCGGCCGCAGGTACGCGTCGAGGTCGAGCGCGGTGAGCGAGTACGGGTCCACGCGGGCCATGCCCAGCTTGAGCGTCCAGTGAAGATGCGGGCCGGTCGCGCGCCCGGTGGCGCCGACCTTCCCGATGATCTGGCCTTTCTTGACCGCGTCGTCGGTCTTGACCAGCATGCGCGAGAGGTGCGCGTACAGCGTCTTCACGCCCAGGCCGTGATCGACGACGATGGTGTTGCCCGAGAAGTACAGCGGGCCGGCCAGGACCACGCGGCCGGCGGCCGGGGCGCGCACGGGCGTGCCCTTCTTGGCCTTGAGGTCCATGCCCGAATGCGGGGCGCGCGGCTGGCCGTTGAAGATGCGCCGCTCGCCGAAGTGCGCGGTCGGCACGCCCGTGATCGGAGGGTCGAAGCGTCCCTCGAACAGGCGCTTGGGCTCGACGCGGGTCCACAGGTGCTTGAGCTTGACGGACTCGCTCTCGATGCGCTCGCTGTCGGTCTTGGCGGGGGTCACGTACTTCTGCTCGACCTTGAGCTCTTCGATGGGGAATGTGCCCGCGGCGACCGTCAGCGTCTCCGTCTTGCGCACGGCGCGTCCCGAGGGGTCGTGCAGCACGCCCTGCAGGACGGCGGGGCCCGTCGCCACGTCCAGGTCCAAGCCGACGAAGGCGAGCCAGGTCCCCGTGGAGGCGGCCGGGAAGAACTCGAGCGGGAGGCCGCCGAACTCTCCTGCGGGGGGCTTCTTCGCGTCGTTGCCCTCCACGATGACGAGCAGCACCTCTCCTCGCTGGACCGCGCGCGACTGGACCGACAGGGTCGGCTCCGCGGACGCGAGCGCGGCGAGCCCGGCGAGAATGAGCGAGATCGGCGTCATGCCTTCAACCGGGACAGCACCTCGTCCTGGCGCCGGAACATCCGCGCCTTCGCGCGGGGGGCGCGGTCGTCGTGGCCGAGGAGGTGCAGCGCGCCGTGCACGGCCAGGGTCAGGGCTTCATGGAGGACTCCGTGGCCGAGGTCCTTGGCCTGACGGACGGCCATCCAGGATGAGATGTAGATGTCGCCGATGGGCCTTTCGCCGGCCGGCATCCCGGGCGGGCTCTCGTGCTCGAACGCGATCACATCCGTGTCGCGGTCATGCCCCAGGAACTCGCGGTTCATCGCCCGTATCTTGTCCCGGGGGAGGAAGACGACGCCTACTTCGCCGTCCACTCGCGAGCGCTCCCGCGCGAAGGCGGCCCTGACCGCCCGCGCGAAGAGCTTCGGC
>MGUL01000094.1:21300-22137 GCA_001800005.1 Elusimicrobia bacterium RBG_16_66_12
CGGCCGCCGGCAGGATGGCGGCAGTTCCTTGAGCCCGGCGACGCTGACGCTCAGGTTTTCTCGTCCCATCTGTCGTAGGCGCGGATGATGTGGCGCACGAGGGGATGACGGACCACGTCGGACTCCGTGAGCTTCTGGACCGAGACGCCCTCCACGCCTTTCAGGATGTCGAGCACCCGCCGCAGTCCCGATTCGGAGCGCAGCGGGAGGTCGTGCTGCGTGACGTCTCCCGTCACCACGGCCTTGGAGCCGGCGCCCATGCGGGTCAGGAACATCTTCATCTGCTCGGGAGAGGTGTTCTGAGCTTCGTCAAGGATGATGAAGGCGTCCTCGAAGGTGCGGCCGCGCATGTAGGCCAGCGGGACGATCTCGACGACCTCGTTGTCGCGCCAGTTGCGGAAGCGCTCAGGCCCCAGCATGGCATAAAAGGCATCGTAAAGAGGTCTCAGATACGGATTGACCTTCTCGATGAGATCTCCGGGCAGGAAGCCAAGGCGTTCTCCCGCCTCGACGACCGGGCGGGTGAGGACCACCTTCGCGACCTTGCGCGACTCGAGCGCGCGCAGCGCGCAGGCGACCGCCAGGTAGGTCTTGCCGGTGCCCGCCGGGCCGACGCCGAAGGTGAGGTCGTGCGCGGCGATGGCGTCGACGTACTTCTGCTGGTTGGTCGAGCGCGGGCGCACGACGCGCCCGTGGTGCGTGCGGTAGAGCCCGTCCTGGGGAAGGGCCGGCGCGTCGAGGTTGATGGGCTCGAAGCCGCGGACTTCGGGGGGCGCCGCGCGCCGGCGCAAGGCGTCGAGCTCCGCGCGCAGCCGGCGGACGGGTTTCTCGACGCGC
>MGUL01000094.1:22146-22438 GCA_001800005.1 Elusimicrobia bacterium RBG_16_66_12
GCGCACGGTCAGCCCCAGCTCGCCCGTGCCCGCGTCTTGGCGCAGCAGGACCTCCACGCCGAAGTCGCGCTCCAGCTCCTTGAGCCGCGCATCCTGCTCGCCGAGGAGGCGAACGGCTTCATGTGAGTCTGCCAGCTTGATCTGTCGGCTCGTCATCGGGCGTCCTCCAACAGGCATTCGGCCAGGCCCAGGCGCTCGCCGAGCGCCCGGCAGGCGTCCTTCTCCGCCGACGGTCCCGCGGCGGCCGTTCGCGCGCGCCAGCGGGAGTGGAAGTCGCGCAGGCGCCAGGGGC
>MGUL01000094.1:22448-22745 GCA_001800005.1 Elusimicrobia bacterium RBG_16_66_12
GTCCGCGTCCCAAAGCGCGTCCAGCCAGCGCAGGGCGCGCGAGAGCTGTCCGGCCCCCGCGCCGGCCGCCACGGCGTCCAGGCGCGAGTGGAGGACCTCCTCCAGTTCGCGCGCCCAGGGCAGTTCGGCGGGAAGGAAGCTGAGGTCCTTGGCGCCGCGCAGCAGCTCGAGCAGAGCGTCGTCGTCCGTGCCGCCTCGCCGCACGGCCATGAAGGCGGCGGTCCAGCGCCGCAGGAAAGCGCTCCTCCGCGGCCCGAGCCCGCCCTCCGGGGCCAGGGCCCGGGCGAGTTCCGCCCG
>MGUL01000094.1:22801-23078 GCA_001800005.1 Elusimicrobia bacterium RBG_16_66_12
GCGCGCGTCCATCGCGGCGCGGAAGGCGTCGTCGCCGAGGCTCAGCATCAGGCCTCCGATCTCCGACGGATCGAGCGCTCCGGCCTCGCGCGGGGCGAGCCAGCAGGCGAAGTCGAGGCGGTCGCCGCGGTGCACGATCGCGTGCCATTCTCCGATCTCCCGCGTCGCGGGGCGCTCGGCCCTCGCGACGCGCACGGAGAGGGTGCGGTCGCGTCCGGCCAGGCCCATCTTCTCGGCTCGGAAGGCCGGCCCGAGTTCGACGCGCAGCGCCTCGGGC
>MGUL01000094.1:23118-27607 GCA_001800005.1 Elusimicrobia bacterium RBG_16_66_12
GGCGGAGGCGGCGAGCCGGGGCAGGTCCACGCGCGTGGGGGCCGCCAGGCGGCGCCAGACCGCGGCGCCGTCCGCGCAGCCCGCCCAATCGGACTTCGCCGCGGCCAGGCGCTCGACGAAGGAGTCTTCCGCATCCTCTCCCAGTCCTTGCGCCAGCTCCAGCGCGCGGCCGGCGCGCTGGAGGACCCACAGCATCTCGCTGCCGGGGAGGTCGTCGAGGAACCAGGCGCGGCTCGTGAACATGGCCAGGCGTTCGCGCTGCATCGCGAGCAGGCGCAGGGCGAGGCTCTCGTCCTCCAGGCTGAGAGGGCGTTTGGCCCTGGCGGCGAGGAATCGAGAGGCATCCTCGCCGCCGCGGGAGCGGAAGAGCGCGACGGAGTCGTCGCGCGCGGTCCAGGGGTCGGCGAAGAAGCGCCCGGCTTCATCCTCGTAGAACGAGTCGAGGCGGCGGGCGAGCCTGTCGAGGGCGTCGCGCAGGGGTCCGCGCGGGCTGTTCCAGTCCGCGTTCGGCCGGATGCGGACCTCGCGCGGCGGGGGGAAGAGTTTCAGGAAACGGGAATGGTTGATGGGCGTCACTTCCTCGGCGGCGAGGAGGTCGAGGGCCAAGGACAGCACGCGTTCGGCTCCCGGGCGGCGGTGACCGTAGCACTCGCCGTCCGAGACCACGTGCACCATCTGCGCCGCGTCGCCCGGCATCAGGCGGTTGAGGACTCCCCGGGCGAAGCGGGGGGCGTCGGCGACGGTTTCGCCGGAGGCCACGCCGTCGGACAGCCGCTGGTGGAAGAAGAAGACGGCGAGACGCCGCGCGGGGTCTTTCGGGGAGACCCACAGGTAGGGCGTCTTGGGGTCGAGCGTCTCGACAGAGACCTCGGTCCAGGAGGATTCTCCGGCGCTGCGCACGGCCGCGGCTTGGGGCGGGGGGAGGATGGTGAACTCCACTCCCTCGGCGGCCAAGGCGTCGAGCGTGTCGTCGTCGACCGCCGTCCCGGGAAGCCACATCCCCTTGGCCTCGCGGCCGAAGCGGGCCTGGAAGTCGGCGAGGCCCCAGCGGATCAGGGTCTCCTTGTCGCGGCGGCCGGCCAGCGGGAGGATCACAGGGTGGTAGGGCTGAGCGATCGCGTTGCCCAGGCCGTCTTGCGCGCAGCTCTCCTTGTCCGCCGCGATGATCCCGCGGTAGATGGAGGGCCGTCTGCGCTCCAGCCAGTCGAGCAGCGCCGGGCCGAAGTCGAAGGAGAGGCGCTTGAGGATGGGAGCCATGGGCCCGTAGCAGTCCTCGGCGACGCGGGCGTTCCAGTCGTGGAAGGGGATGGCCGAGTCCTCGCGCTCCACTTCGCCCAGCCACGGGCTCTCCCGGGGCGACTGATCGAAGTGTCCGTGGACGCAGACGTGGCGGTGGGACATCAGCGCGGGACGGTCTCTCCGCGCGGCACGACCACGATGCCGGCCGGGTCCACGAAATAGCGCTTGGCGTCGTCTTCGCGGGAGGAACCGATCTTCGTCTTGGCGGGAATCTCGTTGAAGCGGTCGACGATGGTCCGCTTGATGTGGGCGTCGGCTCGGACCTTGGAGAAGTCCATGATGATGGAGTCCTCGATGACCGCTCCGTCGTGCACGTGAACCCCGCGGCCGAGGATGGAGTTCTTGATCGTGGCGTTGCGGATGAAGCAGCCGTCGCCGATGATGCAGTTCGTGAGCTTGCCGTCGAGGATCTTGGCGGGGGGGCCGCCGTAGCGGCCGGAGTGGATGAACCAGCGGCGGTTGTTGAGGTTCAGCTTGGGGCGCGCGCCGAGGATGTCCATGTTGGCGTCGTAGAAGCTGGCGATGGTCCCGACGTCGCGCCAGTAGGGCTGTTCCTCGTAGGGCTTGATGCCGGGAAGGACGTTCGTCGAGAAGTCGTAGGCGTAGAGCTTGCGGCTCTTGTGGAGGAGCGGCAGGATGTTCTTGCCGAAGTCCAGGTCGCTCTCGCCCTTGTGCGTGTCCTTGAGCAGCTCGACGAGGAGGTCCTTGTTGAAGAGGTAATTGCCCATGGACGCCAGCGCGCGGTGCGTGTCGCCGGGCATATGCTTGGGCTCGGGCGGCTTCTCGACGAAGCCGATGACCCGGCCCTTGGCGTCGGTCTCGAGTATCCCGAAGGAGGACGCGCTTTTCAGCGGCACCGGGATGGTGGCGATGGTGGCGTCGGCGCCGCGCTCCACGTGGTATTGGATCATCTGGCCCACGTCCATGCGGTAGACGTGGTCGGCGCCGAAGACGGCGACGATGTCCGGGTCGAAGTCGTGGATCAGGTTGAGGTTCTGGCGCACCGCGTCGGCGGTGCCGCGGTACCACATCGTGCCCAGGCGCATCTGCGGGGGGACCACCGTGATGAACTGCTCGCTGGTCAGGCCTGCCGTGCGCCAGTTGGAGCGCAGGTACTCGATGAGGCTCTGCGACATGTACTGGACCAGCACGTAGATGGACTGCACGCCGGAGTTGACGAAGTTGGAGAGGACGAAGTCGACGATGCGGTATTTGCCGCCGAAGGGGACGGCGGGCTTGGAGCGCTCGTGCGTCAGCGGATGCAGGCGTTCGCCCTTGCCTCCCGCCAGCACGATGGCCAGCACGCGCTTGGTCGGCGCGATGGCGGGCACGCGGCTAGAGGTCGCCATAAGGGTCGTCTCCGTAGTCTCCGGCGCCGTCCTCGGCCTTGCGCGGTTCAGGCTCCGGCGCGGGCTTCGGCCTCGGCGTCTCGCGAGGCTTGGGCGCCGAGGGTTTCGGCTCGGCGACGGCGGCGGGCGCCGAGCCCAGGCGCCTCTCGAGGGCCGGCAGATCGATTTCTTGGCGGTGGCGCTCGACGCCCCACAGGCGGGAGTCTCCCAGGACGAGGATCGAACTCGCGTCGGGGATCGGGCCGGCGATCTCGGTGACGGTTCTCGTGGTGATTCCGGTGGACACGCGCACGGGAAGGTAGACCTCTCCGCCGTGGACGAGCAGCGCGTCCGTCGGGGCGAGGAGCGCGTCTTTGATCGGGGGGACGGCGACCTCCCCTTCCCAGAGCGTGCCCGGCGGGAGGGATCTCTCGGGCGACAGAGTCAGGGCGAAGGAGGCGCCCGGGGAGAGCCGTTCGCCCTGCACGTCCAGGATGAAGCGCGTGACGCGCCCCGAGAGTTTCCGCGCCGGGTCCGCGAGCGGCCAGAAGTCGAGAGCTTGGCCGTCCTTGACCCAGCGCGCGTCCTCGGGGCGCACTCGTCCGACCATCTTCAGGGAGCGCGCGGCCTCGAAGAGAAGCGACTGGGCGTTGACCCGCGCTCCAACCCGGGCGTAGCTTCGCAGGACGAAGCATTCGGCGCGGCAGTGCACGGACGCGGAGGGGTAGACCGACTTCCAGCGCTCTTCGACGACGACGCTCTCCTGAGGGCCCTTGGCGTCGAGCATCAAGGCCAGCTCATTGGGGATCAGCCGGGCGAGGCTCTCTCCCGCGCGTCTCCAGACGCCGGTGGAGAAGTCGACGTCCTCCACGCGGCCCTCGAAAGGGGCCTTGAGGCGGAAGACGTCGTCGGCGACGACGGTTCCCGAAACCTTGGCGCTCAGTTCGAGGTCGCCGCGGCGCAACGCATCCGTCCCGGAGCCGTTGAGGACGAGGACCTCGCTGCCGGCCGCGACGCCCGCGACGATGGGGGTTTCGGCCCGCGCGAAGGCGCCGGTGGACGCGCGCACGGGGAGGTAGGTCCCGGTGGACACGCGCACAAGGAGGTAGGTCCTGCCGTCGCGGCGGATCAGGGCGTCGGTCGGCGCCTGGAGGGCGTTCGTTTTCCCCGACGGGACGACCGCCTCTCCCTCCCAGTCCCCGGGCTCCAGGTAGAAGTCGGGCGACAGCGTCAGGGTGAAGACGGCTCCCGCCGAGGGGCCTTCCTCGGCGGCGAGGAGGCGGGGGATTCGGGCGCGGCGGCGCTTCTTCGGGTCTGAGACGGGCCAGAAGGCGAACTCCGCGCCGTCGGGCACCAAGGGGACGTCCTCGGGGCGCAGACGGCCGATCAGCCTAAGCGAGCGCGCCGCTTCGAAGATCGGGGCGCGGGCTGGGACGCACTCGCGGGGCTTGACGAAGAAACGCAGCGGAAAGCAGAGGCCGCGGCAGTAGACGGGCGTCGGAGTGTAGGCCTTCCGCAGGAATTCGCCGGGGTCTCCCTCCGGAGTCTCGTCGGCGTCGAGCAGGGCGGAGATCTGCTTGGACACGAGGTTGGCCAAAACTTCGCCGCCGCCGCGCCAGACGCCGGTAGAGGCCTTGAGATCGCGCGCGCAGGCGTCGATGGCCGAGGAGCTGCGGAAGACGCCTTCGGCGACGACGGTCCCTTTGAGCGGGACTCGGACGTTCAGCTCGCCGCGGCGCACCGCGGCGGTCTCGGCGCCGCGCGCGAGGGGCGTCACGGCCGTCAGGAGAGCCGCGAGGAGGAGCTTCACCGCGCGGCGGCCTCCAGGGCGGGCAGCGCGGCGCGTTCGGCGGCGAGGCTCT
>MGUL01000094.1:27615-28360 GCA_001800005.1 Elusimicrobia bacterium RBG_16_66_12
CGTTCTCCCCGCGCCAGCCGTATCTCAGGAAGGCCTCGTAGGTCCAGGGCATCGCGTCCCGGAAAGCTTGGGCCATCGCCTCGCCGTACTGCTGAATCTCCCACTGGGCATGGGCGTCCGCGCGCAGCGCCACGAAGTTCATCAGGCTCCGGGCGTTGACCGTCCAATAGAACTCGGTGTAGAGGTTGACCGGCAAGACCATCCTCGCCATCTCTCTCGCCGCGCCCATCTCTATCATTTTCTTATACGTTTCCAAGGCCGAGTCGACGCTCTTCTTGAACATGTCGTTAAGTCGTGCCTGATCGAGCGTCGTGCTGGTCGAAGAGCCTTGCTTATTCTTCTTATCCTGCCCGCGCCACTTGGCCGGCATGTAAAAGTCATCTTTGACTTCCGTGTAGCGGAACGATATTTCGTTATACGCCGCGAACCGATGCCGGAACCATTGTCTCGCCACGAAGATCGGGGCGCGGACGTGGAACTTGAAGAGGGAGTGCTCGAACGGGGTCAGATGGGAGTGCTGGAGAAGATAGGCGATCAACTTGCGGTCCGCGTCGGCCCCCTTGGACTTGCCGCCATAAGAGACCCGCGCCGCGTCGACGACGCCCTGGTCGCCTCCCATGAGGTCGACGAGGCGCACGAAGCCCTTGTCGAGGACCCGGACCGGCGTCTGTTCCGCTTGATTCTTCATCTCAACGCTCCCGGCGGCGCGCCCGGCGCGCCGTCCTTGTATTGTCGCACATCCGGC
>MGUL01000094.1:28369-28730 GCA_001800005.1 Elusimicrobia bacterium RBG_16_66_12
CCTCGGCCGCGGACGCGATCCAGTCCAACAGGCGGCGGTCGCCGAGAAGACCCTTGCCGTTCCAACGATAGGCCGCATTCCCCAGGTCGCGCTTGAGCATCCGCTCCACGAGGGAGCCGTCCGGGGCGAGGGGGACGGCCACCACGCGGCCTTCGCTCGTCAGCGCGCGGAAAGTCGCTCGCAGTTCCTCGCGGTCCTTGTCCCGTTGGCCCGAGCGCACGCCGCCGCGCACGGCCACCGCCGCGGCCTTGCGGAAGCCCCCCTTCCGACGGACCTGCTCGGCCACGGTCGAGGCGGCGGCCTTCCAGCTCGCCAGGGCCGCATCCGAGCGGGGGCCGATCCCGACGAGGACCACGGCGTC
>MGUL01000094.1:28816-35859 GCA_001800005.1 Elusimicrobia bacterium RBG_16_66_12
CGCGGCTCGTCAGGCGCTTGAGGCGCCGGCCGTCCGAAGGGAGCACGAGGGCCCTCTTGCCCGCCGCGCGGGGAGCCTCCATCTCTTTCTGACGGGCGTCGGGGCGGTCCGCGACGGGTTCTTCGCGGATGCCGAACAGGTAGCGGGCTTCGTCGACGGCCGGCGACTCGGAGATCATCAGCAGAGGGACGGCGACGACCTTGGAGACGTGCTGGTTCTGGAGCTTGTCGAGCGCGCGCTGGACTCCCACCCCGTCCGGAGAGCCCTCGATCCGCTCGACGCTCTCGAGGGCTCGCCCCTTGAGCTGGGCGCGCAGAGCCCCCAGGTCCTTGCGCCAGGAGCCGCCGACGCCGTACGCGAGGATCATGACCCCGTAAGCCGGCTCCTTCGCGGCCTTGGCGCGGGGCGCCGCGCTCGCCGGGAGGGCGAGGACGAGGGCGAGGACGAGGGCGAGGAGGATCGAGGTCATGGGTGCGCCTTGCCGATCACGGCGTCGACGCGCTCCCGCAGTTCCTGCATGCTGACGGGCTTGGCGACGAAATCGTCGCCGCCGGAGAGGGCGGCGCTGGTCTTGTCGTGGTGCGTGTCGCGCGCGGTGAGGAAGAGGATGGGAACGCGTCCGCCGGACTGCTTCTCGAGCGTTCGGATGCTCGAGCAGACGCTGAGGCCGTCCAGCCGCGGCATCATCAAGTCGAGCAGGATGAGGTCGGGCTTCTCCTTTTTGTAGGCCTCGAGGCCTTCCTCGCCGTCCGCGGCGATGGCCACCTCATAGCCCATGCGCGAGAGCTGGATGGCCAGGATCTCCCGTATGGAAGGTTCGTCGTCGATGACTAGGATTCTTTTGCGTTCCGCCATGTTTTCAGGGTTCGAAGGTCCAGACCGAGGAGCGTCCGGCCGCGCCGATGACGGCGACGGCGATCTCCTTGCGTCCCTGCGTCTCGACGATCGACAGTCCTTGCGCGCAGCCGGAGAGGTCGGCCTTCCAGGCGGTCTCGAAGGCGAGGCCGTTCCAGCGCTTGCTTTGGAGTTCTCCCTTGTTGAAAAGGCCGAAAGGGCTGGCCAGGCCGCCCAGCGCGGCCATGTTCCGGACCGCGTAGAGGGCGTCGAGGCCTTTCTCGCCGTAGGTGAGCGCCATCGGTGGGTTGAACTCGAGGAGCTTGTCGTTCCATCGCACGCGGATCGGGGTCTGGCCGTAATCGTCGTCCGGGGAGCGCCAGTATTCCTTGCCGAACTGGACGCGCAGATTGTGCACGGAGGTCAGGAAGAGCACCGCCGGCTCCCCGTCGCCGATCTGCGCCGTCGTGAAGCCGTAGATCCAGTCGACCCGGCGGTGGCGGAAGGCCGGGGCCCCCTGCGCGTACTTGCCGTCCTTGTAGGCGAGGGGATAGATCGTGCCGAGCGGGAAGGTCTTGTCGTCCTGGACCTGCTGGGTGGCCGTGACCCGCGCGCCCTTGGCGTCTTGGTAGCCGCGCACCAGGAAAGGGAGTTCCGCGACCTTCAGCCACTTGCCGGCTTCGACTTTCAGGACCCGCGTCTCGAAACGGCGGAAGCTCTCGTCATAGACCGAGACGAAGAGCTCGTCGCGCTTGTCTCCGTCCAGGTTCGCGGCCTCCAGGCCGAGGATGCGCAGGCCGGTGCCGGGGAGGATCGTCTGCGCGAGGGTTTTCCCGTCGGCGGCCGGATACGCGTAGAGGTGGACCGCGTTCTCGGAGGAGAGGGCCATCTGGGGCTTGCCGGCGCCGTCGAAGTCGCCGACCGCCATTCCGGTGGCGGCATAAGGCAGCGAGGCTCCTTGCGTCTTGGGGGCCCGCGTCTGCGGCTCTCCGCTGCGCGAGGCCTTCGCGGCCTCCGCCGGGGCCGGCGCCGGCGCGAGGAACCTCGCGCGCTGGCCCGCCTTGACCGGCGTCCCGGTGCGGACCGTGATCCAGCCGGTCGAGAACTTCTCCGCGATGTCCCGGATGCTCCCCGAGGCGACGACCTGCTGGATGCGGCCGAGCGCGGCGCCGGTGACGGGATGCTTGAGCTCGGCGCCTTCCGCGTAGACGTCGAAGGCCCGGCCCGCGGCGGAGCCGTCGGCCGCCGTCAGGTCGAGCCAGACCGTGTCGGAGTCCACGCGCACGACATAGCCCTTGTCCGCCGTCTGGGCCGCCGCCAGCGTTGCGGCAAGGAGGGAGAGGGGGATGTTCACGGGCACAGGTTACCACATTTTCCCGGCGGGTTTTTATCCCGGAATTAAGCGATTCTTCGTCTTGCCGTAAGCCGGGTCTGCCATAATTGGAGGAGCGTTATGGCCTCGGAGGAGAAACCGACGGAGAAGAGGTCTCTCAGAGTCCTGGTCATCGATGACCAGGAGAGCGTTCGTTCTTTCCTCAGCAGATTCGTGTCGCGGCTGGGGTTCGAGGTCTCCTCGGTCGAGAGCGGGTCCCGGGCCGTCGAGTTGGTGAAAAGCGAGGGGTTCGATCTCTATTTCATCGATATGCGCATGCCGGGGTTGAACGGCCTGGAGACGCTCCGGGGGATACGCCGGATCGTCCCGAGCGCCGCGGTCGTCGTCATGACGGGCTACGCGGACGAGGAACTCCTGGCGGGGGTCCGGGCGGAGGGGGTCATCGACATCCTCGCCAAGCCCTTCGATCTCGGGCGATTGCGGGCGATCGTCGCAGGGCTCCCGAGGGCCTGAGTGACCGGCTGGCTGCACTCGAAGAAGCCGGGGAACAAAATGGGGGGTCTCCTCGTATACATTGGATGAAGAACCAGTTCAGTCGGGGGCGAACGGATTTGTTGCACGACTTGCGCGCGCTGATTGAGGCGGCGCGAGGGCAGGTCGCACGGGTGGTGAATGCCGGGCAGGTGGCATTGTACTGGTCGCTGGGTGACCGACTACGGCGGGAAGTTCTGGGCGGCAAGAGGGCGGCCTACGGAGAGCGTATCGTCGAGACCGCGTCGCGGAAGTTGATCGCGGAATACGGGAGAGGCTTCTCACGGCCGGCGCTGACGCGGATGATCCAGTTCAACGAGAGATTCTCGGATCAGCGGATTTGTGCATCACTGATGCACAAATTGACCTGGACGCACTTCCTGCAGCTCATCCCGATCCGGGACGATCTGAAGCGCGAGTATTACGCGGAACTGTGCCGTGTCGAAGGCTGGAGCGTGCGAACCCTTCGTGCGAAGATAGACGGGATGCTCTACGAAAGAACAGCTCTGTCGAGGAAACCGGCGGTGCTGGCTCGGCAAGAATTGAGAGCCCTGCGCAAGGGTGACCGAATGAGTCCGGACATGGTGTTCAAAGACCCGTATTTCCTGGATTTCCTGGGACTGGCGGGGGCGTATCAAGAGCGGGACTTGGAGAGGGCCATCTTGCGGGAAATGGAATCCTTCATCCCCGAGCTTGGAGCGGGATTCACTTTCGTCGAGCGACAGAAGCGAATCTCGGTGGGGAGCGAGGATTTCTACTTGGATCTGTTGTTCTACAACCGGAAACTCTGCCGTCTGGTGGCCGTCGAGCTCAAGATCGGACGATTCCGGCCGGAATTCAAAGGGCAGATGGAGTTGTATCTGCGCTGGCTCGACAGGCACGAGAGACAAGCGGGGGAGGCTGCTCCGATGGGGCTCATTCTCTGTTCGGAAAAATGCGAAGAGCAGGTGGAACTGCTTGAACTCGGCAAAAGCGGCATCCGGGTCGCGGAATATCTGACCGAACTGCCCTCACGGCGGATGCTGGAGGCGAGGCTTCATGCGGCGATGGCGGCGGCGAAACGAAGCCAGGCGGGCGTTCGCGGTTGATCCCGGCGAGATTTGGTCGACGCGCGGCCATCGGCCCCAAGGCCGCACTGCGGCATGCGCCGCGTCCGGCGCGCAGCGGGCTATTCGGAGGCGGCCATGTATAATCGCTTTACCGAGCGGGCTCAAAGGGCACGAAAACGCTATCGCAGCTATCCTCAAGGATGGTTGGGGTTGACGACGGCACGTCCCGCAGTTACTGCAGGAAACCGAGGACGACGAGGGCGGCGATCAGCACGCCGACCAGGCTTTCGCCCGCGATGAACCCGGAGCTGACCGGCACGATGGTCCTCTCCGCCAGCGCCGGCCGCTTGCGCTCCATGACCAGCGCGATCAGCGCGCCGAGGAACATCGAGATGGTGTTGAAGGCCGGGGTGGTGAAGGCCAGCCCCAGTCCCGTCGGGGAAGGGATGAACCGGCGCTGTTTCGGGAAGGCCTTCTCGATCAGCACGAGGAAGACCCCCAGGACCGCGCCGACGCCGAGCGCGATCTGCGCGGAAGGGTGCAGCGTGTGGAAGCCCTGCGCCAAGACCACGGCGACGCCCTTCCACGTCTGCGCGCCGGGGGCGGGCCACTTGTCGGTGCCGAGGAGATCCGCCGTCGGGATCAGCAGGCGGTAGGCCGGCACGACGAAGACGGAGCCCGCCGCGACGCCGAAGAACTGCGCCCAGAACTGCTGGCGCGGGTCGGCGTTCAGCAGATAGCCGCTCTTGAGGTCGGTGAGCAGGTCGGCGGCGTGCAGCCCGACGCCCCCGGTCACGTTGGCGGTCATCAGGTTCGTGGTCATGTTGCCCGGGTCGAGGGCGCCGAAGGTGATCTGTGTGATCTTGCCCAAGGCGCCCGTGGGCGTGGTGTCGGTCTCGCCCGTGGCGCGGCAGGCGACGATCGCGATGAAGAAGCCCAGCACGACCGAGAGCAGGCCCATCCAGACTTTGATGCCGAAGAGGAACCACTCCAGGAAGACGACGACCGGCGTCAGCAGGGCGAGGCCGATGAAGAACCAGAGCATCGGCACCTCCTGAGAGTCCTCTCCGTCCGGTCCGCCGAAGGCCCCGGTCACGCTCTTGAACGCGCGGGCCACCGTGCGCCACTCGAAGGCGAAGGAGAGGAGGCCGCTCGTCAGGATCATCGCCGAGCCGAACCACACGCTCCAGGCCACGATGTTCCTGTAGCCGAGCTTGGGGTTGATGATCCCGCGCGTGTAGAGCATCGGGGCGATGACGCCGAAGTTGATGAAGGCCCCCAGCAGCATGCTCCAGGCGGCGCGGAAGCCCATGATGGCTCCCGCGCCCAGCATGATGAGGCTCCCCTCGAAAGAGAGGGTGTAGTCGGTCAGGGGACGGCCGGCCAGCGTGATGCCGGGGATGACGATCTTCTCCGTCAGGTTCCAGGGCATCCAGGGGGCCTTCGCGTCGCGCAGGAATCCGACCACCGCGCCCGACAGGCCGCCCCAGCCGAGCAGGCGCGCCTTCGCGGCGCCTTCGCTGCCTTCCTCTCCATGGAGGGCTTTCAGGGTCTCGGCGGCCGCGATGCCGGTGGGAAAGCGCAGCTGTTCGATGTTGATCATCTGCATCTTCATCGGGATGGCCATGACCACGCCGAGCATCGCGATCGAGGAGATCCAGAAGAACATCGGCCAGCCCGCCATCGGCTGGCCGGTGATCATCATCAGCGCGGGGATGGCGGCCACCGTCCCGCCGCCCGTCATGTAGCCGGCGGCGCTGGCCACCGACTGCATCGCGTTGTTTTCGAGCATGCCGAAGGCGGTGCGGACCACCCGCAATCTGAGCAGGACCGCGAAGATCGCGTAGGCGAGGATCCCCGCCGTGATCGAGACGCCGATGCTCCAGCCGGTCTTGAGCGCCACATACAGGTTCGAGAGGCTCATGATGCCGCCCAGGAGCATCCCGGCCGCGCAGGCGCGGACGGTCAGCTGGGTCTTCGAGTCGGCGCGGGTCTCGCTCATCTGGAGATTCTAGCACGATGGCCCGCCGGGCAGCCTTCCCATTGGTCCGGGATTAAGTAGAATGCTCATCCGATGTGCACGCTGATGGCCATGCTTCTCTTGTTGCCCGCCCTGGCCCGAGCCGAGGTCGCGGCGTTCGTGGCCGATGGGGATGCCTCGTGGGTCGGCTTCAGCCCCTCGGGCGCGCATTGGGCCGTGTTCTCCACGCTGGAAGACAGGCGTCTGCTGATCGTGGATGGACGGATCGTGGGAGAAAGCGCCGCCTGGCGCGCGGCTCACGGGCCGGTTTTTGATTCAGAGACCGAACTGCATTGGCTCGGCGTGTCGACGAATGGCTGGGTCACGCTCTACTGCGCGTCGCTCGGAGACCGCTCGCCTCGCCGCGGAGTCTGCGCGCGCAAGGCCGCCGCGCTGCAGCCCCGCAACGCGGGCGACGACGAGTAGTATTCAGTGGCGCATCATTATCCCTCGCCGCGCACCGGCACCGCCCAGGACCTCCTGCGGGTGGTGACGCGCGCCTACGAGCTGGAGGTCGAGCGCACGGGGGCGATCCTGCCCGTGAAGGGGGATCTCTCGCGCCGCTGGGTCGCCGCGCCCTTCCGGGCGCTCGGCGTCTGCGCCGCCTGGATCATGGCGGCGCTCCCGGCCGAGTGGGCGATGTCCATCCATGACCGGGCCTATGGGGCGCTCAGCGGCCGGGCTTATCCCTTCGATCCCTCTTCGCCCGTCCTCGCGCGCGCCCGCGCGCTGGCCGCGCGGGTCGAGGCCGAGACGGGCGCCTCCCCCGCCTTGCTCGCGGCCATCTCCCACCCGCCGACCATGGGGGAACTCTCCCATCTCAATTTCGCGCTGGGGCGTCACGCCCTGCGCGCTCTGCGCGCGCTGCGCGGCCGTCCCTGCCGTCCGCGGCATGTCGTGGCCACGGATCCCTTCGCGTTGGACACGGTGTCGGCCGCCGAGGAGGGTTTCTACGCGGGCTACATGGGGACCTACCACCTCGGCATCGATCGCCTGGCGTTGGGCCGCGCGGGGGCGTGGCGTTTTTTGACGCCGCGCGCCTCGTGGTTCTCGATGCCGTGGCGCCTGCTGCGCTTTCTCGGCGAGGGCGGCGAGGTCGGGATCATCCTGGCCGGCGGCGTGCCGGCCACGGGAAGAGTCCTTTACGGCGTGCGCGAATGGGCGCGTCATGCGCGCGCCGCCAGTCCCCTGAGAGGCGTGCCCGGCGAGGTCTCCCGCGCGCTGCGCGGCGACGAGTCCTTCGCGCGCTTCGAGCGCGCGGCGGCCGCGACCCTGC
>MGUL01000094.1:35909-36209 GCA_001800005.1 Elusimicrobia bacterium RBG_16_66_12
AGCCGCGGCCGGGCTCCTGCCCGGAGAGACGCTCGAGGCGGCCGCGTCCGCCGCCCTCGAATGCCTGTCGGTGCCGCGGGACCGGCGCCGCGCCCTGCTCGAGGAACTCTTGAGGGAGTCCGCGCGCGAGACCCCGACGCGCCGCCGCCTCTTCCGGGCCATCGCGGGCCGCGTCCTCCGCCGGCGGCCCGTCGTCTTCATCCCGGTCGTCCACCGCGCGGACCCCTTGGGCGTGGAGGTCCGCGAGTCCTGCTCGTGGGAAGCGCCGGGACGCGGGAGCGCGCGGGGACGCGTGCGCGT
>MGUL01000094.1:36217-37418 GCA_001800005.1 Elusimicrobia bacterium RBG_16_66_12
CCGACGACGGCCTGGAGATGGACTCGGGCGATTTCGCCGAGAGATTCGTCAAGGAGAATTTCGCATGAGCGAAAAAGTGTACGTGAACGTGCACGAACTCAAGGGCTTCTCGGTCAAGAACTGCCCGCCCATGGGGGAGCCTTCCGGCGTGCTGATGTGCGCGCCGGACCACTACCAGGTCCTGGCCGTCAAGAACCCCTACATGCGCGGCCACATCGGGGCCGTGGACCTGCCTCGAGCCCGGCGCCAGTGGGCGGAGGTCAAGGAGGCCTTCGACGCTTCGGGCTGCCCCGTCTCCCTCCTCGAGCCGACCCCGGGCCTGGAGGACATGGTCTTCTGCGCCAACCAGTCCCTGGCCGGCACGCGCCCCGACGGCGAGAAGGTCGCCCTGATCGGGTCGATGCGCCATGTCTCGCGCCGGCGCGAGGTGGAGGCCTTCGAGGGCTGGTACGAGGAGAAAGGCTACCGCATCGTCCGATTCAAGCCCGGCGGGCATGCGACCTTCGAGGGCTCGGGCGACGCCGTCTGGCATCCCGGCCGCAGGCTCATCTGGGGCGGGCACGGCTTCCGCACCGACTCGGAGGTCTTCACCCAGGTGGCGGAGGCCTTCAAGACCCCCGTGATACTCCTCAAGCTCGTCAACGAGCGCTTCTATCATCTCGACACCTGCTTCTGCCCTCTGACCCCGGAGGCCGTCCTCATCTATCCCGCCGCCTTCGAGGCCGCCAGCCTCGAGCTCATCTTGAAGATATTCCCCATCGTGGTCACGGCCAACGAGGCCGACGCGGTCACCCGCATGGCCTGCAACGCCGCCGTGGTCCGTTCCCGCACGGCAATACTGCAGAAGGGCGCGATCAGCGTGGCCAACCACATGCATGCGCTGGGGCTGGGAGTCTGCGAGGTGGACACCTCCGAATTCATCAAGTCGGGCGGCAGCGTGTACTGCCTCAAGCAGTTCCTATGGTGACGAGCGTCCTGTTGGCGGCGTCCCTGGCCGCGGCGGCCGCCGCGACCGAGCCCTCGGCGGTGGTCCGCATCGAGGCGGAGCTCTCGACGAGCGAGGCCGCGCGGCGCCTCCTCGTCGCGACCGAGGCGGCGCCGCGGCGCGAGGTCCATGCGGCGGGCTTGCCCGGCGCCGTCGAAGTCCGAGGCGGCGCGAGCCCGGAGATCGTCCTGGACCTGGTCAAAGTCGCGCAGCTGC
>MGUL01000094.1:37467-40136 GCA_001800005.1 Elusimicrobia bacterium RBG_16_66_12
CCGTGCCCCTCGTCGAGGCCGAGCAGGCGGCCTGGCAATGGACCGCCCAGGTCCTCGTCGAGCGCGCCGCCGAGGACCCGGCCCTCTCCCTGATCCTGGCCCGCGCCCAGCTCAAGCCCGAGGCGGAGTGCCCCGTGCTCTCCCGCGCCGCGGCGTACCTGACCCTTTTCGAACGCGACCCCAAGGCCTTCTACTGGGCGGTGGAGTCCGGCGCGGGGCTGCCGCGCGGGACGGTGAGCCTGACCGACCTCGAGGACCTCTTCGCCCTGCGCGCGCGGGAGATCGCGGCCCTGGAGCGCTCGCCCCAGGGCGTTTATGGCGAGCTGGGGGCCCGGCGCTATCCCGCGCCCCTGGTCCGCGCCGCCTTCCGGCTGCGCTCGGGCGGCGAACTCGTGCGCCTGCGCGAGGCCCTGGGCGCCTACGACACCGCAGGCATCCAGTCCGTGCGCGCCGCGCTGACGCGCTGGCGGCGGCGATGACCGATATCCGCGCGGAGGTCGCCCGCAGGCGAACCTTCGCGATCATCTCCCACCCCGACGCGGGCAAGACCACGCTGACGGAGAAGCTCCTCCTGTACGGGGGCGCGCTCCAGCTGGCGGGGTCGGTCACGGCCCGCAAGAGCCAGAGCGCGTCGGCCTCCGACTGGATGGAGCTGGAGCGCAAGCGCGGCATCTCGGTGAGTTCCACGGTCCTGCAGTTCGACTACGAGGGCCGCCGCATCAACCTGCTCGACACTCCGGGCCACAAGGACTTCTCCGAGGACACCTACCGCGTGCTGACCGCAGTCGACGCGGCCGTGATGGTCATCGACGCGGGCAAGGGCATCGAGAGCCAGACGCGCAAGCTCTTCGAGGTCTGCCGCCTGCGCGGCATACCGATCCTGACCTTCATGAACAAGCTCGACCGCCCGACGCGGGACCTGCTCGGGCTGGTCGACGAGATCGAGAGCGCGCTCCAGATCCACGCCTTCCCCGTGAACTGGCCCATGGGAACCGGAGATCGCTTCCGCGGCGTCTATGACCGGCGGACGCGCGAGGCCCACCTGTACGAGCGCACCGCGCGCGGCGCCTACAAGGCCCCGGTCCAGGTCGCCGGCATCGAGGATCCCGCCGTGAAGGAAACCCTCGACGCGGACTCCTACCATCACTTCGTCGAGCAGTTGGCCCTGCTCGACGCGGCGGGGCCCGCCTTCGATCGCGCCGACGCGCTGAAGGGCGGCACGACCCCGGTCTTCTTCGGCAGTGCGGTCAACAACTTCGGGGTCCAACTCCTCCTCGAGGCCCTGCTCGAGTACGCGCCCGCGCCGACGCCTCGCCGCGCGGGGGCGGCGGGCGTGGACCCCGCGCGCGAGTCCTTCTCGGGCTTCGTGTTCAAGATCCAGGGGAACATGGACCCCAAGCACCGCGACCGCGTCGCCTTCGTGCGCGTCTGCTCGGGGCGGTTCTCCCGGGATCTTCCCGTCACGCATTCACGGACCGGGAAGACATTCAGGCTGGCCAACGCGCACAAGATCTTCGGCCGCGAGCGCGAGATCGTGGAGGAGGCCTACGCCGGAGACGTGATCGGCCTGGTCGGCTACTCCGACTTCGACATCGGCGACACGCTGAGCGAGGACCCGTCCGTGGTCTACGACGAGATCCCGCGCTTCGCGCCCGAGTGCTTCGCGTTCCTGTTCAACCCGAACCCCGCCAAGTACAAGCCCTTCGCCAAGGGCCTGGAGCAGATGCTGCGCGAGGGCGTGGTGCGCGTCCTCCGGCCGCTGGAGGCGGCGGACGCCAAGTCGACCCTGCTCTGCGCGGTCGGCCCTCTCCAGTTCGAGGTCGCCCAGTATCGGATGCAGTCCGAGTATGGGGTCGAATCGCGCCTGGAGAGCGCGGCGTGGACGCTGGCGCGCTGGGTCGGTCCCAAGACGCCGCGGGGCGTGCTCGACGCCGTCGGCCTGCCCATGAAGTGCGCCCGCGTGCGCGACGAGGAGGGCGCCGAGATGATCCTCTTCCCGACCCCGTGGTCCCTGCAGTATCTCGGAGAGAAGCACCCCGAGATCGAGCTCCTCCGCCTGCCCCCGCCGTAGAGTCCGCCCCGCGAAGAAGCCGCGGGGCGGGCGGCCCGGCGCTACTGCCAGTCGTCCTCCTCACCCGTGAGCTGCTCGACGCGCCGCGCGACGATCTTGTCCTTGAGCTGGCGGCGCTTGGCGATCTTCTCCTTCAGCTTGACGATGTCTTCCTGCATCTTCTTGAGCTGAAGTTCCTTGTTGCCCTGGTCGGCGTCGAAGAGCTCTCCCGCCGCCTTGCCGAGCTTCTCCTTGATGGCGGGCTTTTCCTTCTCGCCGGCTTTCCGGTACTGGGCGGCCAGCTCCCGCACCGAGGCGTTCGCCTTGGCGTGTTTGACGAAGAGCCCCCGGTCTTCCGGGTCCTGGTAGCGCTTCCACATCTGTGCGAGCCTGCGGCGCTTCATCATCGGCGGCATCTCGCGGCCGGCTGCGCTCAGGCGCTCGTGCAGCTTGGGGTCGGCTTCCTTAAGGAAGTCCGTCAGCTCTTTTTCCTGGGCCTCGGTCAAGGCCGGGCCCTCCGCCTCCGGGCCGCCCGCTCCCAGCGGTCCTCTCGGGCGCATCCCCTGGCCGCCGCGCGGGCCTCCGCGAGGGCCTCTTCGCGAAGGACCCTCGTCCATCG
>MGUL01000094.1:40150-40404 GCA_001800005.1 Elusimicrobia bacterium RBG_16_66_12
GGGTCGCCGTCGGCCGCGTCCGGATGCGCGGGCTGCGCCCACGCGGCGCCGGCCGTCATCACCAAGATTGCCGACCACAGCCAAGTTCTCGTTTTCATGTGAGTCATACCTCCTCTTGTTGGGCCAGCTGGCTTTGGAGGCCTTGCCGGCTTCTGCTCAGTTCGTCCAATCCGTCATCGATTTCCACAGTCCACGCTTCCAGCGACAGATCCGTATCCAGCCGGTCGAGGCGGCCGTCGAGTTCCGAGATCTCG
>MGUL01000094.1:40418-41922 GCA_001800005.1 Elusimicrobia bacterium RBG_16_66_12
CCGTCGGGTGCGAGGCCCGGAAGAGGAAGAGGCCCACGGCGAAGGCCAATCCGAAGCCCATGCCCGCGGATCGGGTCCAGTCCGACCAACTCCACTCCGGAGCCCGCGCGCCGAGCGCGCGCAGCAGGGCCCGTCTCGTGAGGGCCGGTTCGGGGACGACCGCAGCGGCGCGGGCCAGGTTCCCGGCCCAGTCGAGGCGTTCCAGCGCGGCCCGGCACTCCGCGCAGGAGTTCAGGTGCCCTTCGAAGCCGCGCCGGGACTCACGCGACAGTTCGTCGGAGCGGTACAGATAAGGGAGGTCCTGGTGGTCCGTGGTCTCAGCCATGACACGCCTCCAGGCTGCCGCGCAGCTTCAGAAGGGCGTAGCGCATGCGGGCCAGGGCGGTGTTGAGCGGGCAGCCCTGCGCGGCCGCGACCTCTTTGAAGGAGAGTCCGCCGTACTCGCGAAGGAGGAAGACCTCCCTCTGCTCGTCGCTGAGCTCCAACAGCGCCCGCGCCAGGCGTTCCCGCGTCTCGGCGGACTCGGCGGCGCGGCTGGGGCCGGGCTCGGAGTCGGCGACGGTCTCGGCGGCTCCTTCCAGGGGCAGGAAGGCGCGGCGGCTCTCCTTCTGGGCGAAGTCGATCAGCGCGTGGCGCGCGATGGTGAACGCCCAGGCAGCGAAACGCCCCGTCGGCTCGTAGCTGTTCATATGGGTCCACCACTTGACGCAGATCTCCTGAAAGACGTCCTCCGCGACGCCGCGGCCCGCCCGGTAACGGAGGAAGCTGAGAAGCCGGCCTTGGTAGCGCCGCACCAATTCCTCGAACGCCTCATGGTCGCCTCCTTTGGCCCGGCTCGCGAGTTGTTCGTCTGTCACGATGCCCTCATCATAGTAAACGGCTGCGGGGCGATTTTATTGTATCGGCCCCTTGATTGTTGTCAGCGCGCGTCCTACACTAGCAGGCGGAAGGGGGACTGAGATGCGAAATGGCTATCGATTCCTGGCGGTGATCGTCCTGGTCATGGGCTGCGCGGCGCTCGGGAGGGCGCAAGACGATCAAGGAGAGCGCAAGCCCGCGGTCTATCTGAGGTCTCCGGACGAGCGCCTCTCCCGGCTCACCTCCGTCCTGAGCCTCGGCCGGAAAAGGGAAGACAAGGCTCGGCGCATCCTGGAGGGAGTCGACGTCGAGGTCCGCCGTGCCGTCGCCGCCGGGAACGCGAAGCTGCGCCTGCTGCTCAGCGGCGAGGAGAAGGAGGTCTTCGACGGACTGCGCGACGATACCGAGGGCGCGCCGATGTCCCCCCAGGCCACGCGCCGCCTCACGCCGTCTCCCGGTCTCGATAAAGAAGGAAGCGGCCGCGGGTCTCAAGGAGGGCAGGGGGGGAGGGGGTCCGGCGGCGGCTCGGGAGGGCGCGGCGGGATGGGCGGCTCCGGTGGAGGGCAGGGGGGGAGGGGGTCCGGCGGAGGGCGCGGCGGGATGGGGGGACCCGGCGGCGGGATGGGCGGATCCGGCGGCGGGGCCC
>MGUL01000094.1:41958-42683 GCA_001800005.1 Elusimicrobia bacterium RBG_16_66_12
GTCGAGACGACTCGGGGGGTCTGTCCCGCGGATTGCGGCCAGAGCCGGGAGTGACGCTTGAAAGCCTCCGCGGACGCGGGCTATACTAGGGTCATGACTCCACGACGACTCATCCCTCTCGCCTGCGCCATGATCTTCCTCGCCGCCTTCGCGGGCGCGGCCCCCGCGGCCGAGACACCCAAGGCCAAGACGAAGTCGTCCGCCAAGGACAAGAAGAAGGCCGCCGCCGCGGAGTCCAGGTACAAGTCGCGCGAACTCTCCGAGAGCACGGAGCATTCCTACCGCTTCGACGCGCGCGGCAATCCCGTCGGCGGCGGCAAGAAAAAGGCGGAGGGGAAGGCCAAGAAGAAGTCCTCCGCCCCGCCGGAGGAGAAGCCCGAAGACAAGCCGGGAGCCTGCACTCTGGAAGCGCCCTGCCCCGAGAAGGGCTCGGACGCGGACGCCCTCTAGGCCGGAGGCGATCCCAGCAGCCGCGAAATCTCCGCGGCCAGTTGCTTGGGACGGAAGGGCTTCGCCAGCCACCCTTCGGGCTTCACTTTTTCCAGGAACTCCGCGGGCGGCGTGCCGTAGGCGCTGACGATCAGCACGGGGATATGCCGCAGGCTCGGGTCGGCCTTGAGCCTGACGCAGAGCTCGAGCCCGTCGATGTCGGGCAGGCGGCGGTCGATGACGATCAGGTCGGCCCCGATCCCCCCGGCCAGCGCGGCCAGCGCGCTCCGCGCGTC
>MGUL01000094.1:42691-45076 GCA_001800005.1 Elusimicrobia bacterium RBG_16_66_12
AGCCCGCCAGCCGCAGGTATTCCGCCGCGAGCGCGTTGGTCGAAGGCTCGTCGTCGACGACGAGGATGAGCTTCTTCACTTGCCTTCCCTCGGCAGGCGCGCCTTGAAGACGGCGCCCTTTCCGGGCTCGCTCTCCGCCCAGATGCGGCCGCCGTGGGCGTCGACGATGCTCTTGCAGATGGCCAGGCCCAGCCCCGTGCCGGGGGTCTTGCGCGCGACCTGGTCGCCGGCGCGGAAGAACTTGGTGAAGAGGCGCTCGCGGTCGGCGGGAGCGATCCCGGGTCCCTGGTCCTTGACCGAGAGAGTCACGGCGTCGCCGTCCGGCGCGGCGCCGAGCGTCACGGTCCCGCCCGGGACGGAATACTTGAGCGCGTTGCCCACGAGGTTGACCATCAGGCGGTAGAGCTGCTCGGGATCTCCCTTCAGCCGTTCGGCGTCCGGGGCGACTTCCGCGACGACGGCGGCCTTGGACGGGTGCTCCTTGAAAAGCTCGGCGATCTTCCCGAAAAACTCGGGGACGAGGATCTCCTTGGACTCCCATTCGATGCCTCCGCCCTCGAGGCGGGTGATGTCGAGGAAATCCGTCACCAGCTTCGAGAGCCGGTCGGCCTCGTCGAGGATGATGCGCAGGTAGTGCCGGCGCTGCTCGATCGTGATCTCGTCCCAGAAGTCGAAGATGGTCTCGGCGAAGCCGCGGATCGCGGTCAGCGGGGTGCGCAGCTCGTGGCTGACGAGGGCCATGAACTCCGACTTCATCCGGTCGAGTTCCTTGCGGTTGGTGATGTCGCGGTGCGCGATCAGCGAGCCGAATGGGACCCCGTCGTCGTCGCGCAGGGCCGTCGCGGCGATCTCCACCGGGACGACGGAGCCGTCCTTGCGCAGGCGGACCGTCTCGAATCCGAGCAGGCGCCCCGAGTCTCTCAGCTCCGCCTCGAGCTTCCGCGATTCCTCCTTCCGGTCGGGCGGGATGAGCGAGCGGGAGTCCCGGCCGACCAATTCCTCCCGCGACCAGCCGAAGAGTTCCGCGGCGCTCCGATTCCACATCTGCGTGCGGCCCTCCCTGTCGGCGATCAGGAGCGCGTCGGCGGACTGTTCGAAGATCTCGGCGAAGATCTTCTGCTGCTGCAGGGTCTGCTGGATGAGCCGCGCGTTGCACAGGATGCGCGCGATCTCGACGAGGGCGCGGTCCCTTTCCGGGTCCTCGGAGGGCGCCCGATCGTACCCGAAGACCGCGGCGCCGGTGACCGAGACCGCTTGGGGCGTGATCCTCATCAGGGGCGCGGCCGACCAGTGCCGGGGCGCGGCGTCTCGCGAGACCAGGCGACGCTCGGCGAAAGCCTCGTCGGCCAGCGAGCGCTCCTCGGCGCGGGACGTCTCCTCGGAGAACGCCCCGTCTCCGTGGCGGTAGGCCAGGGAGGGAGAGCCGAGTTCGTCGGCGAAATACACCGCCACGGAGCGCGCTCCGGTCAGCGCGAGGGCGGTGTGGCAGGCGCCGGTCAGGGCGGCGGCGAAGGGCTTGTCGCTGAAGAGTTCCAGCGACATGCGGTTGAGCAGCGCCAGGCGCTGGTAGCGCGCGGCCAGCGCCGTATCCGCGGTCGGCCCCGCGCTGGGCGGCTCGACGGGGGGCGGCACGGAGCCCGTGGAGAGGCGCGTGGGCACGCTCCGCGCGCCCGTGGCGCGGGATTCCTCGGCGGCCTGCAGGCCCAGGTCCGCCAGGGCCTCGGCGCCGCCCGCCAGGCCTTCGCCGTGGGCCAGCCCCGCGGCCGTCGGCCAGCGGGAGCTCTCGCGCACCTCGCGCGCCAGGCGTTCGGCCGCCCTTTGGGCGTCCCGCAAGGAGACGTCGACGAGGATCACGCCCAGCGCGTCGTTCGTCAGGCGTCCGACCGGGGCCGTCGGGCGCGTCTTCGAGCGCAAGAGCACGCAGAGCTGGGAGAGGAGGCGGTCGGCGACGGCCTCGCCCTTGTCGCGTCGGACGTCCCCGAGTCGGGTCGAGCGCAGGACGAGCAGTCCCGTCTGGCGTCCGGCCGCGAGTTCGGCGGCCGTCAGCTCCAGCAGGAAAGCGCGCGTGAGAGCCCCCGAGGCGGGCTCCAGGACGGCCGAGTCCTCCCCCGGGAGAGCGCGGGAATGGAGGGCCAGCAGCAAGAGATCCTGGGGGGAGAGCGCCAGCGGGCGCTCGGACATGATCGCGACGGTCCCGTCGGAGCGCGGCACGCCCGCATAGGACTGGAAGCCGTGGTCGTGGAAGAAAGCGAGTTCTCTCAAGGCCGGGTCCTTGGCCGCGTTGGCGACGAACACGGGGCGCCCGGTTTCCAGCGTCGCGCGGTCGAAGACGGCCGCCAGGGGCCAGCGCGTGCCGGGGGCCAAGGCCTCGGAGAGCCCGACGGA
>MGUL01000094.1:45119-45826 GCA_001800005.1 Elusimicrobia bacterium RBG_16_66_12
TCGCCTCGAAGCGCGCCCGCAGCGCGTCCAGCCAGGCTTCTCGTCCGTCCGCGGCGGCCGGCCAGGCCCCATCGCTCATGGGTTTATTCTATCATTCGTCCGAAGACATGCGGAGCGCACCCCTGCGTTGGGCTCTTTTTCTGGCCTTCCTGGCCGCGGCCGCGCGCTGCGTCCTCTCGGGGGCGACCCCGCTGCGTCTGAGTTTCGCGTTCGCCTGCGGCCTGGCCTGGGCCGTCCTCTCCCGGCGCAAGGCCCGCTCCATCGACCGCGACCGCATGGGCCTTCCTCAGCGCCGCTGACGGAGCTGTTGGAGGCGTTCGGCCAGGCGCTTCTCGTCGCCTTGTCCGGTTGGTTCGTAGAAGCGCTTGGGGGCCGGCATGTATTCCTGGGCGACCCAGTGCCCGGGGAAGTCGTGGGCGTATTTGTAGCCTTTCCCGTGCCCCCTGCTTTCCGCGTCCTTGCTCGCGTCGCGCAGATGCAGGGGGACTTCCCGCGACGGGCCGGCGCGGACCTCGGCGAACGCCGCGTCGACGGCCAGGGTGGCGGCGTTGGACTTGGGCGAGCAGGCCACGTAGGTCGCGGCCTGCGCCAGCGGGATGCGGGCCTCGGGCATGCCGAGGACCTCGCAGGCGCCGAACGCCGCCTCCGCGATGAGCAAGGCGCGGAAATCCGCGTTGCCGACGTCCTCCGAGGCGCAGACGAGGATG
>MGUL01000094.1:45852-47334 GCA_001800005.1 Elusimicrobia bacterium RBG_16_66_12
TCTTCCCCCGCTTCCAGCATCTTCGCCATCCAATAGAGCGCGGCGTCCGGGTCCGAGCCGCGCATGGATTTGATGAACGCGGAGATGTGGTCGTAGTGGTCGTCGGAGCGCTTGTCGTAGCGGATCCGGCGCTTCTGGATGCTCTCCTCGGCGACCTCGAGCGTGACCCGGCGCGCCCCCTCGGCGTCCGGCGCCGTCGTCAGGGACGCGATCTCCACGGCGTTGAGCAGGCGCCGCGCGTCGCCGCCGGCTTGGCGCAGGAGATGGGCTTTGGCTTCGGGCGTGAAGGCGACCTTGAGCGCGGCGACCCCGTTCTCGGCGTCGGAGCGGGCCTTGTCCAGGATCCTGGCCAGCTCGGCTTCGGGGAGAGGCAGGAATTCGAAGGCCGTGACCCGCGAGAGGAGCGCCGCGTTCACGTAGAACGAGGGGTTCTCGGTCGTCATCCCGATGAGCAGCACGTCCCCGCGTTCCACGGAGGGGAGCAGGGCGTCCTGCTGGGTCTTGTTGAAGTGGTGTATTTCGTCCACGAGCAAGAGGGTCCTTCGTCCGAGGCTCGTGGACGAAAACCGCGCCTGGTCGACCGCCTTTCTGATGTCGGCGACCCCGGCCGTGACGGCATTGAGTTCCACGATCTCCGCGTTGGACTGTGTCGCGATATGTCTGGCCAGCGCGGTCTTGCCGCAGCCGGGAGGCCCGAAGAAGATCGCCGATGTGAAGCGGCCGCTCTCGACCAGCCTCCTGAGCAGCTTGCCCGGCCCGAGCAGGTGGGCTTGGCCCGAGAAGGCGTCGAGCGACCGCGGGGCCATGCGGGCGGCCAAGGGAGCCGAGCCCGCCGCGGCGCGGAACAGCTCGCTCACGCGCCGTCGGCCGCGGACGCGCCGGCCTCCAGCGATTCCTTCAGGGACTGCGAGAGCTGCTCGGTCTTGTTCTCCATCACGCGCTTGGTCAGGCCGTGGGCGGCGCGCTCCTTCTCCAGTTCGGCCGCGAAGGAGAGGGCCACGAGCAGGGCGATCTTCGAGGTGTCCGCGACGTTCTTGTGCTGGCCCTGGAGCTCGCTCATGCGTTCCGTGACCTTCTGGGCCAGCGCGCTGATCTCCATGGGGATGAAGCCCTCCATCTCCACGACGAGGCGGCGGCTGCCGATCTGGACCTCGACTTTCTCGTTCAAGCGGACCTCTCGAGCTTCTCGGAGAGCTTGACCAGGCGAGCGCGCAGGCGTTCATAGCGCGCCAGCGTCAGATTCGCCGTCCGGAGGTCCTCTTTGAGGCGCTTATGCTCCATCTCGACGCGATGGAGCTTTTCCTTGAGCGCGCGGTTCTCGGAGGCCGTCCTGTGGAGGGCCGCGGAGGCCTGTTTGACCAGGTCCTCCAGGCCCTTGAAGCTCTGGATGGGGCTGCTCATGTCAGCCCCGGAGCTTCGCGCCCAGCTCGCGGTCGAGCGCGGCGACCATGGCGCCCGCCGCTTTCGCGATCTCGGCGTCGG
>MGUL01000095.1:0-710 GCA_001800005.1 Elusimicrobia bacterium RBG_16_66_12
GCCGCCTCCGCCGCCGGAGCCCGCCAGGGCCGGGTCGGTCAGGGAGTCGTAGGTCACCCCGCCCGCGTTGATGCCGGCCGCGCCCCCGCCGCCGCCGTGCCCCGCGCCCGCGCCGCCGGCGCTGGAGGCGGAGTTGCCGATGCCGCCGCCGCCGCTCAAGATGATTCCGCTGCCGCCGTTGGCCGCACCTCCGTTGAAGCCCAGCGCGCTGACCGCGGCGGTGGCCCCCGCCTGCAGGGTGAAGGTCCCGGCCACGTCGAGGTTGACCGAGCGGCTCTGCGGCGTGGTGCCGATGAGGGAGTGGTTAAGGACGGAGCCCTGAAGGAAGCTCACGTCCCCGGAGAACGCGAGGGCCGAGCCGACGTTTTGGGTGAAGGTCGCGTTCTTGTTGACGGTCATGCTCCCGCCGCTGTTGATGGCCGTCGACACCAGCAGGACCGGCGCGAAGGTCCCGGCGGGGTCTCCCAGGGTCAGGCTGAAGAAGTTGACGGCGTTGACGCTGGCGGTCACGGTCACATTGGCGTCGATGGTGACCTGGCTCCCCCCGGAGGGGATCCCGTTCGGGGTCCAGTTCGCGGCGGTGTTCCACAGCCCCGAGCCGGCCAAGGACCAGACGAAGTTGCTCACGGGCGTGATCGTCGTGCCGACCAGCGCGTAGTCGGGCTGGCCGGACCAGTTGAGCGTCCCCACTCGGAAGGTGTAGGTGGTGC
>MGUL01000095.1:749-4299 GCA_001800005.1 Elusimicrobia bacterium RBG_16_66_12
GCCGTAGTTGACGGACGAGAAGATGACGCCGGTGAAATCCGAGGGGGACGCGACCGAAGCGGCCGTGGCCGCCTCCAGCACGTAGCCCTCGGCCGTGGAAGATTGGGGCGTGACGGGGCTCGGGCTCCAGTTGACGGCGGCCGAGGTGGGGAAGACGAGGTAGATCATGCCCTGGGTCACGGGCTCGGCCAGCGTCGCGGAGGGGCCGGAGAGGGCGGCGGTCGCGTTGTAGCCCCAGTCGTAAGCGCCCACGCGGAGGTAATAGCTGGTGTTGGCGAGCAGCCCGTAGACCCCAAGCGAGGAAACGGCGCCGCCGGCGGCCGAGGAGAATGCCACGTCGCCGCCGGGCAGAAGGGCGCCGAAGTTCGTGGAGGAGGCGCGGACCTCGTAGCCCGCCGCCGTCACGGGCGTCCAGGTCACGGTCATGCTGGAGCGTGTCGCCGCCCCGGCGGACGGGGAGGCCGGGGCGAGGGCCTTGGTCGAGGTCGCGCCCAGGACCGCGTAGGCCGACGCTCCGCCGGAGCGGCTCAAGGCGTCCGCGCGGAAGTAGTAGGTCGTCGCCGGGTTGAGTCCGCTCACGAAGGCGGAGGGGGTGGCGCCCGCGGGCGCGGTGGTGAAGATGACCTTGTCGTAGACGCCGCCGTTGAAGTCGAAGGCGGATGAGACGTGGACCGTATAGGTGGTGATGGAGACAGGGTTGCCGTTGCGGCTCCAAAGGACCGTAAAGCTGCTCTGGCCGACCGAGGCGAAGCTCTGCGCGGAGGCCGCGGGCGTGTTGGCGCGGGTGGGCGTGGAGGCCGCCACGAAGGAGGAGAGGGAGTCGTCGTTGCCGACGGCGGACACGCGCAGGTAGTAGGTCGTGTTCACCGACAGGCCGGCCGTGCTGAGAAAGGCGGTGAACACGGTGTGCGTGGTCACGGCCGCGCCCGCGCCAAAGACGGCGGAGGTGGAGACGTTGGCCCTGAAGGCGGTGCCGGGGCCGTTGGTCCCCGCCGACCAGTCGAGCTGGAGACTGGTCGGCGCGGGCTCGACCGCGCCGAAGTTCAAGAGCGACGGCGGCGCGGGCAAGGTCGAGGTCGAGCCGAGCTCCGCGTAGGCCGTCGGCAACCCGCGGAAGTCCTGGGCGCGCACGCGGAAAAAGTAGGTGGTGTTGGGCCGCAGCCCGGTGAAGGAGGCCGCCGGCGCGTCGGGCACGGTGTCGAAGGCGACGCTGAACTGCGTGCCGGCGTCGAAGGTCGGGGAGGTCGAGGCCTCGACGGTATAGGTGGTGACCGACAGGGGGTTGCCGTCCGGGTCCCAGATCGCGGTGAAGGAATTCTGGCCGATGCCCGCGAAACCCGGCGCGGCCGCCAGGGGCAGGGCGGCGGGGGTCAAGGTCGAGCCGACGGCGAGGTAGGGCGAGGGCGCGCTGATGGAGTTGAGAGAGGCCGCGAAGGCGTAGTAGGTGGTGTTGGGGAGCGCCGAGACCGTCGCCGTGGGCAGGGCCCCGGCCGGGCTGGTGGCCAGGGACACGTTGCCGGCGTTCGCGTTGGGGAAAAGGGAGCCGGTGGAGAGGACCACCGTGTAGGATGAGGTGTTGACGGGGTTGCCGCCCGTCAGCCAGGAAACCGTCACCGCGTGGGGGCTCACGGTCTTGAAGGCTCCCGCCGCCGCGGCGGGGGTGTAGGCCAGGGTCATGGTGGAGCCCAGGTCGGCGAAGGCGCTGGAACTGGTCTCGGTGGTCGCGTTGACGCGGAAGTAGTAGGTCGTGTTGGGGCTGAGAGTGGTGGTAGCGGCGAACAGGTTGAAAGTGGTCGATGAGGAATACGCGGAGAAGCCGGGCGCCGGCGAGGCGTCCAACTGATAGCGCGTGAGGAGCGGGTTGCCGTTGCCGTCCCAATGGACGACGATGGAGCCGGTGGAGAGGTCCGTGTAGGGCGGGTCGGCGAGGACGGGGGGCTGGGCCTCGAAGAGGGTCTTGACCGAACCCAGGGAGATGTAATCGGGCCTGCCCTGCCAGTTCAGGGACGCGACGCGGAAGTAGTAGAGCTTGTCGCTGATCAGGGCGGGAACGGAGACGGTCAAGGTCGTGACCAGCACGTCCGTCGTGGCCGAGGATGAGATCACGCCGCCGGCAGCCAGAGCGCCGAAGTCGGTGCTGGAGGCCTCCACGACATAGCCCTCGGAGGTCATCGAGGAGGGCGAGACGGGCAGGGCCGCCCAGCGCACGGTCACCGAGGCGGAGAAGACCTCCAGGAACGGAGAGGCGACGAAGATCGGCGGATCGGCCAGAGTGGAGCCCTCGCCGCGCGCCGATCCGGAGCTGACGTTGCCGGTGCGGTCCATCGTCCAGAGGCCGAGGTACCAGGTCGTGTTCGGCAGAAGGCCGGTCGCGCCCGCGCCCACGAAGCCTCCGGCGGAGACCCCGGAGGTGGAGATGGAGAGCTGGGCCTGCTGGAGGCTGAAGGTGTCGGGCACGGTGTAGCTGGCCACGCGGATGAAGTAGGTGGTGCCCGTCTGCAGGACGCCGAGCTGCCCGTCGTATCCCGGGGCCGACCAGGTCATGGTCATGCTGGTGCGCGTGACGTCGGCGCGCACGCCCAGGTCCGAGACCGGACCGGGATACGAGAAGACCTGCTGGAGCCCCGGCCGCCCGAGGCGAGTCGCGGAAGAGGCCGTCGAAGCGGAGACTTCCTCGCCGATGGTGAGCCGGGGGCGGCGCGCGGCCGAGACCGAGGGGGCCCCGCCGCCGGCCGAGACGGCCGAGCGGGTCATGACCCGGGTCTCGCTCGACTCTCGAGGAGCCGCGCGGGCCGGGGCGGCCCCGGCCAAGACGAGGACGGCGAGGAGGATCGCGCTCAAGGTTTCCAGATCAGGTCGACGCGCTTGAAGATGTAGTCGGCGGCGGCGTTGCCGCCCGAGGTGTACACGGCGACCTGCTTGACGCCGGCGCACCAGGAGGGCTTGGCCGCATAGGCGGTCTCGCCGGTGTAAGTCACGTTCGCGGTCGCCGTGACGTTGATGGAGACGGTCGCCAAGACGTTGGTGGTCAGCGAGGTATCGAGCAGGCTGATGACGATGGTGCGCGCCGTGGCCGTCAGGTTGCGCATGTTGTAGCGCATGGCGACCCGGCCGCCGAGGTTGTCGCAGTCGAGCCCGACACGAGTCCCCTGGACGGCGCTGTCGAGCTCGGTCTCCGCCAAGGGAAGGTTGAGGCCCTGGTTGGCCACGCCCGCGGTCGCGTCGGTATCCCAGAAATTCTGGGAACCTGCGGGAGCGACCAGATTGACATAGGCCCCGGCGTTCTCCGAGACCATGTATTTGTTGGCCGTCGAGTCGTAATAAATGCGCCCGGCCGTCGCCGGAGAGAGAGGGGGGGGCGCGGCGCCTCCGTTCTGGACGAAGCCGCTGACGGCCACGGTCGCGGACGTCACGCCGTAGTCGGCCTGGACGCCGTTGACGCCCCGCACCCGAAGCGTCCCGGCCTGGACGTCGATGCCCGAGGAGGTCGTCACGCTGAACACCGCGGCCCCGGTCCCGGTGAAGGCGGCCGTGGCGGCCGCGACTCCCG
>MGUL01000095.1:4457-7333 GCA_001800005.1 Elusimicrobia bacterium RBG_16_66_12
CTGAAGGAGGCCGTCCCGGCGACGACGCCCGCCGGCAGGAGCCAGTTGCCCGCGGCGGTGAAGGTCGAGTAGGCGCCGCCCGCGTTGACGCGGATGTCCGAATGATGGACCAACTGGGCGGAGGTGAAGGCGTAGGGGCTCATGACCAGCTGCTGGAGAGGCATCATCTCGGAGTCAGGCGAGACCGTGATGCCCAGGTACGCCGAGGCCCCGGCGAACAGCTCCGGGGTGAGCAGGGCCGTGGAGCCCAGATGGGTCGAGAAGACCCCGTTGTCCACCGAGAGGGTCTGGGACTCCGTGAAGAGGACGGGCGCGCCTCCCGCCGTTCCGACGGGGCTGTTGTAGATCTTGAAGGTCACGGCCTGCGGGCCGTTGAGCGGCGCGCCCGAAAGGTCGGTCAGCTTGCCTTGGATGTTGATCCTCAGCGGGAGAATCACCGCCTGCGACGCGACGGCAAGCAGCAGAGCGGCGACCGCAACGAGGCTTCTTCGAAACATGGGCATCTCCTGATACGCGCGCGCGAAGTGAACGAAGTGGACGGCCGTGGCGCTTAGTTTAACAGAAGAAGGGGCGTCGAATCCGCCGCGGACGGCGAAGGGCGGGGGAAGAAGATTTCGCGAAGAATTCGCGCTCAGAGCGCCCCGTCGTCCCTATCGAATAATCGCTCGGGAAGAAACAGCCAATCACGGACAGAAGGGGCTCCGGTCGTCGGTCAGCGTCTGAGCAAGCGCCGGATCTCATCGTGGTCTCCCACGAGGACAAAAGTGGCGACGTCGCGCTCCAACAGGAATACGATCCGGTTCGCCAACGACAGCCGAATCTCCCAAAAAGCACCGCGCAGCTTACGCAGTCCCAGTCCGATGGGTCTGGGCCCGCCGTTGAAATGAGACAGAAGGCGCTCAAGCGCCTGCAAAGCCTGAGCACGCTCTCCGGCCGGAAGGCGCGCCATCGAACGGTCGAAGCGCCGAAGGAAGACGACCCGGATCATTTGAAGCGTTCGAGGTGCTTGCGGGCCGCCTTCGGGCTCGGGTACTGAGTGAAGCGCCCCGCCTTCAACTCGCGTTTGACGAGCCGATCCAGCAGTTCGACATCCTTCTCGGACGACTCCTTATCCTCCAGCCGCTGCGGTTCAAGGATGATCTTGCCGTTCTTGGCCACGACGGAAAGATACGCCCCCTGCGAGATGCCGACATCCCGCAGGACCATCGGAGGAAGCGTGATCTGATGACGGTCGCTGACTCGGAGCAAGCGCGGCATGGAACCTCCGGCACTGATATTCAGTATTACTGATAAGCAGTATAACAGGCCATCGGCCGTTTGTCAACGCGAGTGATAACCGGGAAGACGGTCGTCAGCGGGCGACGGGGGGGCTGAAGCGGTAGCCGACGCCGTGCACGGTCTGGAGGAGTGCCGAGCTCTCGCCCATCTTGCGGCGCAGGCTCTCGACGTGCTTGTCGAGCGTGCGCGTCTCGACCGTGCCGGGATAGTTCCAGACCGCGGTCAGCAACTCGTCGCGCTTGAAGGCCCGGTCGGGGTGCTTCATCACGAAGGCGAGGAGGTCGAACTCCAGGCGCGTGAGGTCGACGGGCCTGCCTGAGACCAGGGCCTGGCGCGAGACCAGCTTCAGCACGATGGGCCCGCCGGTCAGCAGCGTGACCGTCTCCTCGGGGGCCTCGCCCGCCCAGACCACGCGGCGCAGCAATGTGCGCACGCGCGCCAGGAAGATCGGCGGCTGGAAGGGCCGGTGGATCACGTCGTCGGCGCCCGCGTCGAGAAGGGCCACCCCCTCGCTTGAGCCCGCCTTCGGATCCACGCAGAGCACCGGCAGGCGGCGCTGGTCGGGAGACTCCCGCAGGCGCTTCAGGAAAGACCCCGCGCCGCTTCCGGCCTGGGCCACGATCAGCAGGTTCGGGCGGGCCGACTTGACCGTCTCGAGCGCGTCATTGAGCGACGAGATCGCCTGCACGCGATGGCCCTGACCGGCCAGCAGCTCGGTGAGCTGCTGCCGGAACTTGGCGTCGTCGGCGGCGACCGCGATGATCATGGCTCTCTCATGCCGCGAACACCGGATATTCCCCGAAGACATCCCGCAAGGAATTCGTGACCTCGCCCACGGTGGAGTACGCCTCCACGGCCTCCAGGATCAGAGGCAGAAGGTTGTCTTGGCCCCTCGCCGCGTCGCGCAGACGCGCGAGGGCGGCCTGGACCTTTCCGTTATCGCGCTCGCGCCGCAGCTTCTTGAGGCGGCGGACCTGGCCCTTCTCGACGGACTGGTCGATCTTCAGGATGGGGGGGATCTTGCCGGCGGTCTCGTGGGCGTTGACGCCCACGATGCGGCGCTGCTTGGCGTTGAGCTCCTTCTCGAAGCGATAGGCGCTCTCCGCGATCTCGCGGTGGAAGAAGCCCTTCTCGAGGGCCGGCACCACGCCGCCGGCCTCCTTGATGCGCTTCATGATGTCGAGCGCCCGCGTCTCGACCTCTTTCGTCAGGGACTCAAGGAAGTAGGAGCCGCCGAAGGGGTCCGGGGTGTCCGTCACGCCCGTCTCCAGGGCCAGGATCTGCTGCGTGCGCAGGGCCAGCATCACGGCCTCGTCGGTGGGAAGGGCCAGCGCCTCGTCGTAGGAGTTCGTGTGCAGGCTCTGCGTGCCGCCCAGGACCGCGGCCATCGCCTGGTAGGCCACGCGCGCGAGGTTGTTCAGGGGCTGCTGGGCGGTGAGCGACACGCCCGCGGTCTGGCAGTGCATCGGCAGCATCCAGGAGATCTCCTTCTTGGCCCCGAACTCCTCGCGCATCATCCGCGCCCAGATCGCGCGCGCGGCGCGCAGCTTGGCGATCTCCTCGAAGAAGGAGTTGTGCACGTCGAAGAAGAAGGAGAG
>MGUL01000095.1:7365-13543 GCA_001800005.1 Elusimicrobia bacterium RBG_16_66_12
TCCCCGCTTGACCAGCCGCTCGGCGTAGTCGCGGCCGTCGGCCAGAGTGAAGGCCAGCTCCTGGACCGCGTCGGCGCCCGCCTCGCGGATGTGGTAGCCGGAGATGGAGATCGGGTAGAAGCGGGGGACCTCCTTCACGCAGTACTCGATGAGGTCGAGGACCAGCCGCATCGAAGGCTCCGGCGGGTACAGATACTCGTTCTGCGCGATGTACTCCTTGAGGATGTCGGTCTGGCAGGTGCCGCGGATGCGTTTGAACGGCACGCCCTGCTTGCGCGCCACCGCCAGGTACATCGCGAAAACGACCGGGGCGGGGAGGTTGATGGTCATCGAGGTGGAGACGCGCCCCAGCTCGATGCCGGAGTAGAGGGTCTCCATGTCCGCCAGGCTGTCGACGGCCACGCCCTCGCGGCCGACCTCGCCCAGGGCCCGCGGGTCGTCGGAGTCGATGCCCATCAGGGTCGGCAGGTCGAAGGCGGTCGACAGCCCCGTCTCGCCGTGGCTGAGGAGGTACTTGAAGCGCTCGTTGGTCTCCTTGGCCGTCTTGTGACCCGCGAACATGCGCATCGTCCACGGGTTCATCCGGTAGCCGCCGCCCTTGAGGCCGCGCGTGAAGGGATACTGCCCCGGGCGGCCGACTTCGGCGAGGAGGTCGCGCCCCGCGGCGTCCTCGGGGCCGTACTCGCGCTTGACCGGTATGTCGGAAAGCGTGCGGGGGTCGTCGACGCCCGGAGCGGTCTTGGAAGCCGCCACGCTCATTGGTTGCCCGCTTTGCGGCGGCGGATCTCCTCGCGCCGGCGCTCCATCTTCTCTTGGACGCGCTCCTTGTTCTGGCGGCGCTTCGTCTGGGCCTGCTCGCGATTCTGGCGCGCGGCCTCGTGCTTCTGCTGGATCTGCCGGCGGCGCTCCCGCATGCGCTCGATGACCTTGCCGCGGACTTCCCGGCGCTGCTCGGGCGTCAAAGCCTTCCAGCGCTTGCGGATCTCCCGGACGCGGGTACGGTTGCGCTGCACCAGCTTCTGGTGGCGAAGGAAGCGCCGGAGGGCGATGGCTTTCACGGGGGCCTGGCCGCGCCGCACCGAGGTCTCCTGCTGGGGCTGGAGCATCTCGGCTCCGCCGGCCTCACTGAGGACCTCGACTTGGCCCTCGTCATAGACTCCGACATGGGTCTGATCGTCCTCGACCTCGACGCCGAACTCGGTGCCGCGCACCGCGGCCACGGCCGTGGGGGTCCTCACGCGCATCTGGCGAGTCGCGAGCTTCTCGATCTTGGCCAGCAGCGAGCCCAGCGAGAGCAGGAAGCTCGACGAGTCCGTCTCGGTGCGCTCCAGGGTGAAGTCGGAATTCTCGCGCAGCGTCACGAGGCTGCCCCCGTCGAAGCCTATCTCGGCCCAGGCCCCCGAGGCGGTGACGACGCGGTCGCCCTGGTCGAGAGGCATGCCTTCCTCGGCGGCCGTCTCGGCTGAGCCGTCGGCGGGATGGACCGTCACCTCGCCGGAGGCCGAGACGACACGGGCGTCCCAGCGCTCGCCGCCCTCCTTGGCGAGGGCGGGGAGGGCCAAAGTCGAGACGAGAAAGAGAGAGGCGAGCAGCCTATTCATGACGCGGTGACCTCGATCTTGACGAATTGGTGCTTGCCCATCTGGAGGACGAAGGCGGCGGGCTCACGGAAGGCGTCGTCGGCAAGCACCTTCACGCCGTCGATCTTCACGCCGCCCTGAGAGATCAGCCGTCGCGCCTCGCCGCGAGACTTGGCTCCGGCAGAGCGCGCGATAATCTCGGACAGAGTCAGCCCAGCGGGCATGACCACGACGCGCAGGTCCGTCGGCAGTTCCTTCTTGGAAAAAGTGTTCTCGAAGTACGCCAGCGCGTCGGCCCCGACGCTCTCGCCGTGGAAGCGGGCGACCAGGGTACGTGCCAGTTCCTTCTTCATCTTCATCGGATGGCCGGCCCTGACCGACGCAACATCTGCGTCGGTCAGCAATTCATAATAGGTCAGCATCAGCTCGTCGGAGACCTTCATGACCTTGCCGAACATCTCGTTGGGCGGGTCGTTGAGGGCGATCGCGTTGCCGTAGGACTTCGACATCTTCTTGACGCCGTCAAGGCCGATCAGGAGGGCCTCCGTCAGCGCGACCTGGGCTTCCTGGCCGGCGTCGACCTGCATCTTGCGGCCCATCAGCAGGTTGGTCAGCTGGTCGTTGCCTCCCAGTTCGATGTCCGCCTTGACCGCCACCGAGTCGTAGCCCTGCAGCAGAGGGTAGAGGATCTCGAGCAGGGTCAGCGGGGAGTTGTCCGCGAGGCGGCTCTTGAAGTCCTCGCGCGAGAGGAGCTGCTGGACGGTGTGGCGCTTGAGCGTCTCGAGGAGACGCTCTCGCATGAAGGGGGTCAGCCACTCGGAGTTGAAGCGGAGCTCGGTCTTCTTCGGGTCGAGGATCTTGAACGCCTGGTCCTGGTAGGTCTTCGCGTTGGCCGCGACCTCTGAGGCGGTGAGCGTGGGGCGCGTCGAGTCCCGGCCCGAGGGGTCGCCGACCTGCGCGGTGAAGTCCCCGATGATCAGCACGGCGGGGTGGCCCAGGTCCGGGAAGCGGCGCAGGCGGGTCAGCACGACGGCGTGTCCCAGGTGGAGGTCGGCCGAGGTCGGATCGACGCCAAGCTTCACGCGCAGGGTGCGGCCCGAGGAGAGCTTCTGGGCGAGTTCGGCTTCGCTGACAAGGCTGACGCAGCCCCGCTTGAGCAACGCGATCTGGGCGTTCAGGTCCACGGGGGGGATTATACGAACTTGTGTCTGGTGAATCCACAGGCTATACTGCCTCATCATGAGCGCGCGGTCCGCGGATTGGTATAAAGACGCGGTCATCTACGAGGTTCGGGTGCGTTCGTTCTTCGACGCGAACGACGACGGGAAAGGCGACCTGCGCGGGCTGACGTCCAAGCTCGACTACCTGAAGGATCTCGGCGTCACGGCGCTGTGGCTCCTGCCGATCTGCCCGTCGCCGATGCGCGACGACGGCTACGATATCTCCGACTACCGCAACGTCCACCCGGACGTCGGCACGCTCGAGGACTTCCGCATCATGCTCGACGCGGCGCACGAGCGCGGGATGCGGGTGATCATGGAGCTCGTTTTGAACCACACCTCGGACCAGCACCCGTGGTTCCAGCGCGCGCGCAGCGCCCAGCGGGGCCACCCGGACCGGGACTGGTACGTCTGGAGCGACGATCCGAAGCGCTACAAGGGCGCGCGGGTCGTCTTCAAGGACTTCGAGAAGTCCAACTGGACCTGGGACGAACAGGCCGGAGCGCACTATTGGCACCGATTCTACCACCATCAGCCGGACCTGAACTTCGACCACCCGACGGTGCGCGAGGCGATGCTGGCCGTCGTCGACCACTGGTTCGGACTGGGCGTGGACGGATTGCGCCTGGACGCCGTCCCCTACCTCTACGAGAGGGAAGGCACGGACTGCGAGAACCTGCCCGAGACCCACGAGTTCCTCCGCCAGCTGAGGGCGCGCGTCGACGCGCTCTGGCCCGGGCGCATGCTGCTCGCCGAGGCCAACCAGTGGCCCGAGGACGCCGTCAAGTACTTCGGCAAGGGTGACGAGTGCCACATGGCCTTCCATTTTCCTCTGATGCCGCGCCTCTTCATGGCGATGCGCCTCGAGGAGCGCCGGCCCATCACCGAGATCCTGGCCCGGACCCCGGACATCCCGACGAACTGCCAGTGGGCGCTGTTCCTGCGCAACCACGACGAGCTGACCCTGGAGATGGTGACCGCCGACGAGCGCGACTACCTATGGAAGGAGTACGCGAAAGACCCGCAGGCCCGCCTGAACATGGGGATCCGGCGGCGCCTAGCACCCCTGCTCGACAACGACCGCCGGCGCATCGAGCTGATGAGTTCGCTGCTGTTCTCCCTGCCGGGCACGCCGGTGCTCTACTACGGCGACGAGATCGGCATGGGCGACGACCTGAACCTGGGCGACCGCAACGGCGTGCGCACGCCGATGCAGTGGACCCCCGGCCCCAACGCGGGCTTCTCGTCGGTCGACGCCTCCAAGCTGCTCCTGCCACTCGTCGGCGACCCGGCCTACCATTGGCAGACGGTCAACGTTTCGGTCCAGCACGCCAACGAGAGCTCGCTGCTGCACTGGACGCGGCGCCTGCTGCACCTGCGCGCGCGGCACCCCGCGTTCGGACGCGGGTCGACGGTCTTCGTCGACGCCGGGACCTACCATGCGCTCGCCTTCGTGCGCGAACATGAGGGCGACCGCGTGCTCGTCGTCTGCAACCTGTCGCGCTACACGCGTCCGCTGACGCTCGACCTCGCGCGCTGGAAGGGCGCGGTGCCCGTCGAGCTCTTCGGCCGCGTGAAATTCCCGCCCATCAAGGGTGGAGGGTATCCCTTGACGCTGGGCCCGCGCGGCTTCTGCTGGTTCGCGCTGGAAACGGCATGAGCGTCCGGCGACTCGTCGCGCTGGACCTCGATGGGACCTTGGCGCCTCTCCGGCGCGATCCCGCCGCGGTCCGGCTGACCGCCGCGCGCCGCGCCCTGCTGGCTCGCTTGGGACGCTCACCGGATATCCGGGTGCTCGTCGTCAGCGGCCGGCCGCAGGGCTTCTTGCGCCGGGCCTTGGCGGGCACCGGCGCGGCGCTGGCCGGCGAACACGGCTGGGTGCTGGAGGGGATCGGTCCGCGCTGGCGCCATCCCCGACTGAGCCTCCGCGCCCGACAAGCCCGCGCGCTGGCCGCCGCCGCCCGCCGCGCGGTCCGCGGCTTCAAGGGCGTGCGCGTCGAGACGAAGACGTCGGCGGTGGCCGTGCATTGGCGATCGGCTCCCCGCGTCATCCGAGATCCATCCGGACTTCGACGCGTCCTGACGGCGCTCCTGCCGGCCGGCTGGCGCCTGGCGGGGGGCAAACGGATCTGGGAGTTCCGGCCGGCCGACGCCTGGGGGAAGGGCGAGGTCATCGCCCTCGCCGCGCGCCGCCTGCGCGCGCGCGTCGTCTTCATCGGCGATGACGTGACCGACGAGGAGGCTTTCCGGACGCTCGGCCGCGGCGCGAGGACGGTGAAGGTGGGTCCGGGGCCGACCCGCGCACGGGAGCGCGTCGGCGGACTGTCGGGCGTGGACGCTCTGCTGGACCGGCTGGCGCGCTAGGCTGCGCCGCCGCCGAGGCGCACCCGCGCCAGGTCGTCGACGAGGTGCGCGCCCCAGCGGTAGATGTTGTTCTCGCGCACGGACTCGCGCATCGACTCCCAGCGGCGGCGGCGCTCCTCTGGCTCCATCTCGACGGCCTCTCGGATGGCGTCGGCCACGCGCTCGACGTCGTAGGGGTTGACGATCAGGGCGTCGCGCAGATCGCGAGAGGCGCCCGTGAAGCGGCTCAGGATCAGGGCGCCCGGCTCCTCGCGGTCGGAGGCGACGTACTCCTTGGCGACGAGGTTCATGCCGTCGTGCAGCGAGGTGACCGCGCAGAGGTCCGCGACGCGATACCAGCGCCCGACCTCGGTCCTCTCGTGGTGCCCGATCGCCAGCACGATGGGCTTCCAGGCCTTGTCGGCGTTCGTCTCGAAGCGCGCGTTGATCCGGGCGGCCTCCTTCTTGACCTCGTCGACGAGGTCGCGATAGCGGGGGATCGTCGTGCGGCTGGGCGCTCCCAGCTCGACGAAGACGAAGCGGCCGATGTAGGCAGGATTTTTATCAAGGAAGCGCTCGACCGCCAGGAAGCGCTCGACGATGCCCTTGGTGTAGTCGAGACGGTCCACGCCGAGGGCCAGGATCGACCCCCTCGCGCCGACCGAGCGCATGAGCTGGTCCCTGGAGGGGAGCGGACCGGCGTCTTCCTCCATCGCGACGCTGATCGGGTAGGGCTTGATCAAGGTCGAATGCTCGCCGCGGCGGACGGCGAAGCGCTCCCAGTCGATGCGGCTCTCGATCGAGTGGTCCACGGTCTCGAGGAAGTTGTTGCAGTGGGACTGGATGTGGAAGCCCAGCACGTCGGCGCCGAGCATGCCGTCGAGGATGTCGCGCTGCCAGGGGCAGATGCCGAAGGCCTCGGGGTTCGGCCAGGGGATATGCCAGAACAGGGAGACGCGCGCGTCCGGGCGCGCCTCCTTGATCATGCGCGGCAGGAGGGCGAAGTGGTAGTCCTGGATCAGCACGCAGGGCTCG
>MGUL01000096.1:0-4644 GCA_001800005.1 Elusimicrobia bacterium RBG_16_66_12
AGAGAGAGCAGGCTGACCCAGGCGGGAAGGTCGGTCGGGCTTGAGTCGGGGATCAGGGGCCGGGCGTAATCGGAGCAGAGCCCGACGCCGGTCACGGCGGGGCGCAGGTAGTGCCAGGCCCAGAACTTGGGGAGGGTCAGGAGCTTCGCGAGCCCCGAGAGGGAGGAGAAATACGGCACGCCTCCTTCGGCGAGGGCCGGCAGGACCACGGCGCGGCCGGCCAGGACGAGGGCGGTCGCCGCGATGAGCGCGGCGTGGATGCGGCGCCGCCGCCACGGGGATTCCCCATCGAACGTCCAATCGGCCATCATCAAGAAGGGCGGGAAAAGGAGGACATGCTCCTTGGAGAGGGCGCCGGCCAGGTAGACGGCGGTTCCGGCGGCGATCCTGCTCGGCGCGGGACATCGTGACTTGTCGAGGATCAGCCAGGCGCCCAGCACGGAGATCATCGCGAGGAGCTCGGAGCGGCTTGAGATGTAGGCCACGGACTCGGCGTGGATGGGAAGCACGGCGAAGAAGAGCGCTCCGGCGGCCGCGGCGCGCTCGCCGAGACGGCGGCGCAGGGCCTCGTGGACCAGGAGCGCCGCGAGGATGTGAAGAACGAGGTTGACCGCGTGGAAGGGGAGGGGGGTCAATCCCGTGGTCACGCGCTGGAGGAGGAAGCTCAGGCTCAGGACGGGCCGCCATTCATGGATGGGGGTGCGCGCGCCGAGCAGGGGCTGGACATAGCCGCTGACGAGCAGTTCGCGCGCGGCGGGCCAGCCGGCGCGCAGCAGCGGGTGCTCCAGGATCAGCCAGCGGTCGTCGCGGGGCCAGCCCCGGCCGAAGAGGGAGACGCCGAAGGCGAGGAAGGCGGCGGCGGCGACCGAGAGGCGGGCGCGGGACTCAGAGAGGCGCATAGACCTCGGTCTTCTCCTTCGCGTTGGCGTAGACCCTTCGGAAGAACCTCGCATCCGAGAGGTGGGAATCGACCCGCTCCAGATGAATACGCAAAGAGGAGGTCGAGTCCTTGTCGAGCCCGACGTCGAGGCCGCTCGCGCGCAGCACGTAGCGCACGCGCCAGTTCTTGAGATCTGAGGCGAAGACCTCGGCGGTGGGCTCGTCAGGCAGGGGAAGGCTCGGCAATCCGCTGTGCCAGCCGTCCCGCGCGAACAAAGCACTGGTCATCAGGGCCGGCCGCGGCCGCGCGGAGAGCCAGGCGTAGGTCTCCTGGAACTCGGGCTCGGCCCAGGGGCTCGGCTTGCCCAGACGCGGCAGGGTCTGCGCGCCCAGCTGGAGGACGAGCATGACGGCGAGCGCGGGCTTGGCGTATCGTCCAAGACCGACGGCCAGCGCCCAGAGCAGCAGGGGCATGACGGGCAGGAAATACCTCTCGTAGTGCCAGCCCCAGACGGAGTGCATCGCGCAGGCTCCGAGCAGGGCCCAGGCCGCGGGGTCGTCGCCGCGTCGCCGCAGGGCCGTCGCGAGGCCCCAGGCGGCGGCGGCGGCGAGGGCCGCCCCCATCGCCAGGGCGAGCTCTCCGCCCGCGCGACCGGCGGGCAGGAAGCAGCCGCCCCACTCGCTCAGGTAATAGCGAGCGTTGGAGGCGGCGATCCCCAGGAATTTGTGCCAGTCGTTGCCGCCGTAGGTCGTGACCATCAGCTCGGCCTTGTCCAGCGCTCCGATCTTGGACCAGGACCAGGCCGCCCAGAGACCGTAGGCCAGGGCCGGCGGGGCACTCGTCCGCGCCAGGTCTCGCCAGCGTCTTTCGCGCAGGGGAGCGATGAGAACGGCGGGCAGAGCCGAGAGGCCCGCGGTGCGAAGCATCAACAGCAGCGCCATGAGGCCGCCGGCCGCGGCGGACCTTCCGGTCTCGACGGCCGCCAGCAGCGCCAGCAGCGCGAGCAGGTAGGGGGCTTCGGACATCACGACGCCCGACTGGGCCAGCACGAGAGGGCACGAGGCGAAAACCCCCGCGGCGAGCAGGGCGGAAGCGTCGTCGGTCCTTCGTCTCAACCAGGCCCAGAGCGCCGCGGGGCAGGCCGCCAGGATCAGCGCGGAAAAGACCGAGAAGAGTTCCGGCCTTTCCGTCAGCGCGGCCAGCGGGGTCAAGATCATGGACCACCCGGGGTTGATCATCGTCAGCGGGGGGCAGCCCGGCGAGGTGATCAGGCAGTAGCGTCCGGAGAGCAGCGAACGCGCGCCGAGGAAGTAGAGAAGGTCGTCCTGCTGACGGCCGAAGTATTGGGCCGGCGCGAAGGCGAGGATCAGCAACGCGCAGGCGGCCAGCGGAAAAAAATGGCGGAAGGGGTGGGATTCGAACCCACGAGGGCTTTTAGACCCTACACGATTTCCAGTCGTGCGCCTTCGACCACTCGGCCACCCTTCCAACACCCGGGATTATAGCGCATTGAACGGTGGTCGTGTTACCGCGCGAGGCCCATCAAGCCGCGCGCCCACGCGCGCAAGGCCGGAAGGGCCTTCTTCGGAGCGGCATCCTTCAGCGTCTGCGCCGCGAACTGGTACGCGTTCCAGACGTTGACGAAGCCGTCGCCCACCTCGTTGACCGGGGCGACCTTCTCGGCGGTCCGGGTCATCGCGTAGCGGGCCAGGTCCATCGCGATCTGGGTCCGCTCGGCGGTCGAGCCGGCGGGCAGGCCGTCTTTGAGCAGGACGAGGATGGCGCGAGTCAGGAGGAGGAAGCCCCCGAAGACGCCGGGGTTGCTCATCGAGGTGCCCGACATCGACGAGCCGGGCCCGCCCAGCTCCGGCACGTTCGAGCCCTTCGGCACCGGGGCTACGAGGTTGACGCCCACTCCGGATTCATCGGGCTTGACGGGGTAATTTTTGTACTTGTCCGGGTTGCGCGCCGTCGTCGGGCTGCCCGGACCGCGCGAGGAGAAGGATGCGGTCCTCTTGTCGGCGTCGGAGGCCGCGATGGCCTTGATGCGCTTGACTGCGCCGATCGCCTTGTCGAAGAGCGTGAGGTCGGCGTTCGCATAGGCGATGGCCGGGCCGCCGATGGTGTTCGCGCGGCTTCCCGAATTGCCCGCGGAGATGGAATGGTGCATGCCCGATTCCGCGGTCTTGACGAAGAGCTTCTCGATGGCGCCCTCGGGGTTGCCGGCGCCGTCGCCCCAGGAGTTCGTCGTGGCCAGGGCGCCGTCTTCCTGCGCCATGTTCAGCTTGAAGAGGATGTCGCCTTCCGAGGCGCTGCCGTTCGGGAAGATGTTGTAGTTGCGCCCGGCGTAGTTCCAGCGGTCCATGCCCACCACCGTGCCGGAGGTGTGCGTGCCGTGGGATTCGCCGTCGTCGTCGTTCGTCACGCTCTTGATGAAATGGCCCTTGAGGAAGGGATGCTGGACGGAGACCCAGCTGTCGAGCACGGCCCAAGGCAGGACGGGGTTCTCGACCGCCAGACCCAAGGCTCGGCGCGCCGCGCGCCCCGCCCAGCTCACGGCCGCGGAGAGGAGGGACGACTTCTGTCCGGGGACCGCCGGCTCGCCCAGGACTTTCTTGAGTTCGGCCTGCAGCTTGTCCGCGCCGATGACGGCGGCCATCTCCTTCAGGCCGACGGTGCGGGCCATGGGCTCGGCCTGCTGGGGCTTGGGGACTTCGAACTTGCGTCCTTCCTGGACCTGGTAGCCCCGGGCCCGGAGCGCCCGCACGAAGGCGTTCGCTTTATCGGCGGAGGCGTTCATGACGAGTGTGTTGATCTGGGAGACCGCGCCGACGGCGGCCGCGCCGTGGGCCGTGAGCAGGTCCTTTGGCAGGCCGAAGCCCTTGAGCTGGGAACTCAGCGAGCGCTCGATGTCCTGCACGCTGGTTCCGGGTCGGGCGAGGGCGGCGGGGTAGACGGTCTGGGTGAGGCGGTACGCGGAGCCCTCGGGGGCGGAGACCAGGAGCTCGACGGGAGAGTCCTGGCCGATGCGCGCCGCGAAGTCCTTCTCGGCCGCGGCGCGCGACTCGCCGGAGGTCATGTCTTTCGTCTCCAGGGAGGGGGCTTCAAGAGCCGCCATCGTCCGCGCGAAGGGCGAGACCGGGGCGGCCTGCCCGGCGGCAACCGAGGCGGCGGGTGGCGCCATCAGCGCGGGCGCGGTCGGCAGAGCCGGCGCGGCGGAGAGGGCGGCAGAGGCCCGCGGGAACGCCGCGGCGGGGACGATGGGCGCCGCGGGCGCCAGGCGCGCGGCGGACCGGGCCTGGGCCAGTGCGGTCGGAGCCGACGGGCCGAGCGAGAGGGCGCACAGCGATGCGGAGAGCGCGAGGCGGAGGGAGCGTTTCATGGGCCCATTCTATCGCAGGCGAGACTTTCCATTTATGGGCCGAAGGTCCGTCCCGATGGTGGGCAATGGACCTAGGCCGTTTTCTCCTATAATCGTTCGATGAGACGCGGCGGACCGCGATCACGCTGGGCCTGGGCCGTCGCGGCTTTGACCGCGGCGGTCTTCGCCCGTTCCTTGACGGCTTCCTTCCTAGGGCTCGACGATCCCGTCCACATCCTGCAGAACGAGCACCTGAGGCTGTCGTCGCCGCGGGACCTGCGGTTCATCTTCGGCCTGGAGTGGGTGCACTGGTATCCGCTCACCTGGCTGTCCTTCTGCCTCGACCGCGCGGTCTGGGGGCTGAACCCGTTCGGCTTCCACCTGACGTCCGTCATCCTCCATG
>MGUL01000096.1:4660-4953 GCA_001800005.1 Elusimicrobia bacterium RBG_16_66_12
CTCGCCTTCCTCCTCCTGGCGGAGCTTCTGGGGCTTTCGGACCGCGAGAAGGACCCCCGGGGTTTGGCCGCCGCAGCCTTCGGCGCCCTGTTCTTCTCCCTGCACCCGCTGCGCGTGGAGTCGGTGACCTGGGTGACGGAGCGCAGCGACGTGCTCTGCGCCTCTTTCTATCTCGCCGCCGTCCTGGCCTGGCTGCGCGGCCGCGGCGGGGCCGCGCTGGCCTTGCACGCGGTCGGCCTGACCGCCAAGGGCGTGGGGATGACCGTCCCGTTCGTCTTGATTCTCCTCGACGC
>MGUL01000097.1:0-1263 GCA_001800005.1 Elusimicrobia bacterium RBG_16_66_12
GGCGGCGCTCGCGGCCTCCGGCAAGGGCCCGGGCGACGCCGCCAATCGAGAGCAGTTCTGGGACGAGAAGGTCTACCTCGCCCAGGCCCTCGACCGCATGGACGCGATCCTGCGCGCGAGCTACGCGGCCGCGCCCGCCGCGGCGCCCCGGACCCTGCTCGAGGCGGTCCTCCGCCCCGGCGAGGAAGCGCTCGCGGTGGCGCGCCTGGCGCTGGCGCTGGAAGCCCGTCCGCGCGACGCCGCCTTCGCGCTCGAGGCCCAGGACGCATTCCTCAAGATCGCAGCCCTGCGCCCGAGCGACGCCGCCGACGCCGACATGGTCCTCTCCCGCGTGTACATCGCGCTGAAGGGCTCGGTGGGAGAAGCCAAGGCCCTGACCGCCCTCGGCGCGGCGCTCAAGAGCCCCAACGGCGCGGCGCTGATTTCCGCGGCGCGCAAGCGGGCCGATATGGGCGTGATATCGATCGTCGAGCAGGCCGAGGCGGCCTTCTCCGGCTTCGAGGAAGAAGTCCTCAAGACGGGCCTGCGCGTCACCGACCACTGGAACGTCGAGTTCACGCTGCGCCACTACCGGGCGCTGCGCGCGGCCATCGAGACGCGGGCGGCCTCCATCAAGAAGCCGACCGCCGGGCAGCGCGCCGTCGTCGAGCGCGCCCGCGCGCTCCTGCCGCTGCTCGAGACGCTCGGCGCGGCCGCGGGCGTGCCCGCCGGAGACTCTCCCGCGGAGGTCGCCGCCGAGATACTTAACCCGGCCCTCCATAGGGGCTATCAGATTTTCGCGGGCTCGGTGTTCAATGATCAGTTGCGTGAAAAAGGCTTTATGGACCAGGGCTCGGGCAACGGGGCTGGCGACCGCAAGCGGGCCTACACGCGCCCGGAAGTCGAGGCGATCCGCGCCTGGCTCAAGGACGTGCTGGCCTCGGGCGAGAGTTGGGATATGGACGGCAATCCCCGCGCGCTCAAGGACGATGAGAGGGAGGCGTTAAGCAGGGCGCTGTCCGCCGCCGAACGGGCGCTGGCCGTCTTCGGGGCGTCCGCGCGGCCCGCCGCGTCGGGCAAGGGTTTGAACGCCTTCGCCCCGTTGGCCGTGGCCGCCCTGCCCGGGCTGGCGCCGTGGCTGCTCTTCGCGATCCTGGGCCTGGGCGCGGCATACCTCGTCTGGCGCCTGCTTCCTTCCGCCGCCTCCGGCGGCCGAAGCCAAGATGCCGCGCGCGAGCCGATTTCCGACGACGTGATCGCGCGCCACCGCCGCATCGAGCTCTC
>MGUL01000097.1:1275-2332 GCA_001800005.1 Elusimicrobia bacterium RBG_16_66_12
CGCATGGCGACCGCCGTCAACGGCGGCTCGTTCCGCTCCCGCTTCATCGGCGCGGGCGGCACCGACTTCGCCGAAGCCCGCCCCTACCAGGGCGAGGACCTGCGCGAGGTGGACTGGAAGACCTCCGCGAAGAAGGGCGAACTGCACGCCAAGAAGTTCGAGCTCGAGCGCGACATGCCGCTGATGCTCGTCGTCGACATCAGCCGCTCCGGCCGGCTCGGCACGCGCGGCACGGACAAGCGCGCCGTCCTCGAGGACGCGGCCTCGGTGCTCGCCTTGGCCGCCGCCCACTCCAACATCCGCGTCGGCGCCGTCCTCATCTCCGACCGCGTCGAGCGGGTCATCCCTCCGCGCGGCGGCTCGCGCCACGCGATGATGATCGTCGACGAGCTCCTCAAGGCCGAGCCGGCGGGCTCCGCGACCGACCTGACGCCGGGCCTCGAGGCCGCCGGCCGCCTGCTCGGCTCGCGGGCGATGGTCGCCGTGCTTTCCGACTTCATCGCGCCCGATTTCAAGGACGCGCTCGGCGCGCTCGCCTCGCGCCATGACGTGCGCGCGATCCGCGTGACCGACCCGGTCGAGATGGGCCCGCTGCCCGACGTGGGCCTGCTGCCCGTCGTCGACGCCGAGACCGGCGCCACCCGTATGTTCGACACCTCGTCGCGCGCCGGGCGCGCCGAGGCCGCCGCCGCCGTGGCCCGCCGCGAGGCCGCCGTCGAGGACGCCTTCCGCGCGGCGCGCCTTGATCCGATCTCGCTTTCCACCGAGGGAACCCCGCTCGAAAGCCTCGAGCGGGGCTTCCATCCGAAACAAAACGGCCGTTCACTCGCCCAGGAGCGTTTATGAAGAAAGTGCCTCTCCCCTCGAAACTCGCCGAACTCGGGCTCGCGGCCTTGCTCGCGGCCGGCCCCGTCCCGGCCTCGGCCCAGAGCCGCCTCACGGCGGCGCGTGGGGGCGCCGGCCCCGGAGCGCCGCTCGTCGTCAGCGGCCCGCCGCCCGCGGCCTTGACGCCGTCGGCGGTGCCCGTCGCCCCGGCGCCGCAGGCCGCCCCCGTCTC
>MGUL01000097.1:2348-3628 GCA_001800005.1 Elusimicrobia bacterium RBG_16_66_12
GGCGAATGGAGAACGCGGCCGCGATTTTAGCCGAGATGCCGGTTCTCGACCGGGTCTCCAGCGCGCAGGCGCGCGGCGCCGGCGCGGCTCTCGAATCGGCCCTGACCGGCGAGAGGTCCGCGGCGATGTCCGGCCCCGTCGACGCGTCCGGAGGCGGCTTCGCGGCGGGCGCCGCCCCCGAGTTCGGCGACGTCGTCAGGGCCAAGGCCGAGATCGTCAAAAAGATCCGCGCCGAGATCGCGAAGGTCATCGTCGGCCAGAAGGAGATGATCGACTCGATCATCACCGCGATGATCGCCTCCGAGCACGTCCTGCTCGAGGGCGTTCCCGGCGTGGCGAAGACCCAGACGGTCAAGGCCTTCTCCGACGCCGTCGAAGGCGGCTTCCAGCGCGTGCAGGGCACGCCCGACAAGCTGCCGAGCGACCTGCTCGGCGCCGAGATCCTCCAGGAAGACCCGGCGACCGGCCAGAAGGCGGTCAAGCTCGAGAAGGGGCCGGTGTTCACCAACATTCTGCTCGTCGACGAGATCAACCGCATGATGCCGAAGACGCAGGCGGCCCTGCTCGAGGCGATGGCCGAGGGCCGCGTCACGATCGGGCGCAGCACGCTCGACCTGCCGAAGCCCTTCATGGTGCTCGCCACGCAGAACCCGATCGAGCAGGAAGGCGTGTACCGCCTGCCCGAAGCCCAGCAGGATCGCTTCATGTACAAGGTCCTCGTCCCGCGCCCGGCCATCGACGAGCTCAAGGCGATCATGGAGCGCTTCAGCAAGAAGGACGGCCAGCCCAAGGCGGGCAAGATCACGAGCCTCGACGAGATGGTCGAGATCCGCAAGGTCGCCGAGCAGGTTTACGTCGACGATTCGATCAAGGACTACATCGCCGACATCATCGAGGCCACGCACGATCCGCTGAAGTACGGCATCGCCGCGCAGGAGCAGATCGAGTCGGGAGCCTCGCCGCGCGCGGCCATCTTCCTGCTCAAGGCCGCCAGGATCAACGCGCTGCTCGACGGCCGCGCGTGGGTCGGGCCCCAGGACGTGCGCGCGGTCGCGGCCCGCATCCTGCGCCATCGCCTGACGCTCAGCTACACGGCGAACGGCCTGAGCACGGACCAGGTCGTCGAAAGCATCCTGAGCAAGGTCGCGGTCCCGACGCCGAGATGACCGGCGTTCGCGCCCTGGCGGCCGTTCTCGCGGCCGCCGGCGCGGCGTCGGCGCAGGTCGTCGTGGCGCGGCTCCCGCCGTCGGCGCCGTCCGTTTCGGCTCCCGCGCTGACAG
>MGUL01000097.1:3649-4737 GCA_001800005.1 Elusimicrobia bacterium RBG_16_66_12
GCGCCCGTCCTCACGGCGCCCGCCGTTTCCATGACCCCGATCGCCCCCGCGCCGCTGGGCGAACCGGCCTCGCTCTTGACTTCCGCGCTCATCGAGGGCGGCGGCGCCTGGGACGGCGCCCCGGTCCGGCCGCGCGGCGAGTTTGAAACGCTGCAGGAGTACGCCCGCCCCTGGCGCACCAACGCTCAGCTCGCGAAGCTCGCCGCGGCGCCGCACGGGCCCGGCGGGAGCTTCCGCTTCGCCGTGATCGGGGACGCCGAGCCGGGCCGTTTCTGGATCACGCGCCGGCTGTTCAGCAAGCCGGGCGTGTTCTGGAGGCTGCTCGCGCGCGCCGACCGCTCGGGCTCGGACTTCATCTTCCAGCTCGGCGACATGGTCAGCCGCGGCACCTCCGCCGGCTTCCTGGCCTTTATCCGAGGCCTGTTCGCCTCGGGCACGCGCACGCCGTATCTGACCGCGCTCGGAAACCACGACCGCCACAAGCCGCACGGCGTCACCCACGACCGGATGTACCGCGCCGCGTTCGGCAGCCCCGACTACTCCTTCACGCGCGGCGGCTGGCGCTTCGTCGTCGTTGACTCGAGCGTCGGGCGCGTCACCGAGGCTCAGCTCAAGTGGCTCGAGGGCGAGCTCGATCCCGCCGTGCCCGCCGTCGTCTTCACGCACATCCCGCCCGCCCCGCTTTCGGAGTGGACCGACTGGGGCCGGCTCAAAGGCGCGGGCGGCTTCAAAGAGGGCGGCGAGGAGTTCATGCGCCTGATGTCCGCGAAAAAAGTCGCGCGCGTGTACATGGGGCATATCCACGGCCTGGGCGTCCTCGAGCGCGGCGGAGTGAAGTACGTGCTGACCGGCGGCGGCGGGTCTCCGCTGTTCCCGGGCCCGGTCAAGCGCCGCCTGCATCACTGGCTGTCGGTGGAGGTGCTTCCCGAAGGCCTCACGGAGACCGTCCACGCGGACGACGGCTCATCCTTCCCGCTGCGCTGAAAGGCCGCGGGGGTCAGCGGCCCGGCGCCGCGGTGTCTTTCGCGTCGGCGGTCAGGTCGAGCCTGACATGCTCGTCGCCGCGCAGGACGACGACCGTCACGCTC
>MGUL01000097.1:4795-6507 GCA_001800005.1 Elusimicrobia bacterium RBG_16_66_12
CGACGCGGCCGGCGGCCTCGCCGCCGCCTTCCATGATTATTTCCCCGCCGACGCCGATCAGGAGGTCGCCGCGCTTGAGGCCGGCCTTCTCCGCCGCGGAGCCGCGGCGGACGTGCTCGACGGCGAGGCCTGATTGAGGCGCCGCCGGGTCGGAGAGGTCGACGATGATGCCGAGCGAGGCGGTGGCGATGTTGCCCGTGTCCGAGAACTGCTCCATCGCGCGGCTCACTTCGGAGGCGGCAATCGAGATGGCGATGCCCTCGAAGCCGCCGCTCTTGGTGAGAATCAGGGTGTTGACGCCGACGACCTCCCCTTTCGCGTTGACCAGCGGGCCGCCGGAGTTGCCGGGGTTGACCGCGGCGTCGGTCTGCAAGTGCTTGACATACAGGCTGCCGCGGTCGTCCACGCCGCTGACGACGCCGCCGGTGACGGTGAACGGCTGGCCGAGCGGGTAGCCCAGCGCGGTCACGTCTTCGCCCTCGCTCGGGGGCGTGATCGCGAGCCGCAGCCTCGGCCAGGGCTGGCCGTCCGGGCGCGGCGGCAATTGGACGATGGCCAGGTCCTTGTCGTGGTTGACGGCGAGGACTGCGGCGACGAGCTCGCCGTCGACGCCGGGCACGCGGGCGCTGACGAACTCTCCGGGCTTCTTGGCCCCGACGACGTGGCCGTTGGTGACGAACAGGCCGTCCGGCGTCAGGATGAAGCCGGAGCCGGTCGCGGCGCCGCCCCGGCCGTGGACGATCACGTTGACGACGGAGGGTTTGACGCGGGCGACCATGCCCGCGCGGGATTCGCCCGCCGCGGCGTCCTCGGCGGCGGCCGCCGCCGGGAACGCGGGGACGGCGTCGGCCCCGTGATGACCATGCTGCGCCTGCTCGATCTCGGAGGGGGCCGCGGCGCGGGCGGGGAGGCCGCCGGAGGCGTTCTTCAGGCCGCCCTGCCACAGCGCGAGGCTGGCGCCGACGATCATCAGGGCAGCGAGGGTTTTGCCGCCGTTGGCGAGACGGAAGGAACGCTCCTTGCGCGCCGTCAAATAACCGTACAAGAGCGAGGACATGCCGGCCAAGCCGGCGAGGATGGCGAAGGCCGCGCCGGCCAAGGGGGAGTAGTGCATCGCGATCAGCAGCCCGCCGGCCGAGACGAGGTTGAAGACCAGGTGGGCGAGAACCGGCGAGGTCAGGCTGCGGCTCATGTAGGCGGTTTTCGCCAGGAACAGACCGAGAACGGCATTGAAGGCCAGCACGAACGGGCTGAAGCCCCAGGCCCCGAGGTGGGCGGCGGCGAAGCCCGACGCCGAGAGCGCCGCGGCGATCGGGAAGGCCAGGGACGAGAGACGCTCGCCGAGCTTCAGCGCGCGCTTGACGCCGCCGGCCGCGCCGGCCGCGTCGGGCAGGCCGTCGATCATCGACGAGGCCCAGCGCGCGAACGGCTTGACCGCGGCGAGCGCGAGGAACGTCAGGCCGAAGCCGAGCAGGCGATAGACGATCTCCTCGGTCGCGACGGCCATGGGGAGTTCGAGGCCGAGGAAGGCCGCCGGGGAATCGGCGAGGCGCGCGGCGATTTCGCCGGGGCCGTATCTCGTCAGCAGGGCCGCGCGTCCCAAGCCGCGCAGGGCCTGGTCGGACAGGTATTGGGGCCATGGGAAGACGTCGAGGAGCGGACGGAGCGCGACCTCGAGGATCGCGCCGACGCCGACGAGCCGGAGGCCCTGA
>MGUL01000097.1:6519-7066 GCA_001800005.1 Elusimicrobia bacterium RBG_16_66_12
TGTTTGAAGCTCATCGGCTCGGCCGACGGACCGCCGAACGCGTCCACGGCCGCGGCGCGCTTGGAGGACGCGACGGACGAAATCGCGGCGTTGAGGCCGGCGGGAGCGGGCGCGGAGGTTTCGCCGGCGACGGCGGAGCCGTCGGCGGCGCCCGTTCGCCCCACGGCGCCGTCGAAAGCCCGGTCCGCGTCGTCTTTCGCGGCTTCGGACGAGAGCGCCCCGGCGGCGGGGTTCGCCGAAGGCGCGGCGGGGACGGCGGCCTCGGGCGCGTTCGGGAGCTTCGGCGCGTCGTCGGGGGAGGAGGCGGCGGCGCGGACGGAAACGGCGAGCGCGGGGGCGGCGGACACGGGCGCGGCCGTGGCGGCCGGGCTCGAAGGGGCGGAAAAGCCTCCGTTGAGGCTTGCGGCGCCGAGGCTGAGCGCGGGCGCCGCCGTCATCCCGGAGGCGGAGGAACCGACCGGCGACACCGGCATCCAGCCCGTTCGACCGGCGGCGACGCGCACGAACTGCGCCTGGGCCGGCGGCGGCACGGCGCCCAGGATGAGGG
>MGUL01000097.1:7101-7805 GCA_001800005.1 Elusimicrobia bacterium RBG_16_66_12
AATCTTCATGACCCCAGTGTACCCCTTCGCCCCCGTCCCATCACGGGCCGGAGGTCCCAGCCCGAGGCCATCTTTGGCTCCCGCGCGGCGGGGCCGTTGGACCCAGGCGGCTAGAAGAGGCCGCGCTCCTGATACCAGGGGATTCCGCGCGACGAGGGCTTCAGGCAGTCCACGAAGATGACGACCTGGCGCTCGTTGTGGACGTAGCCCCAGCGGCCGGTCCCCTTGAGCCGGGAGCCGTCCACCTGCCCGCCGCGGAGGATGTCGGCCGGATAGACCTGGATCTTCTCGGTCTCCCGGCCGCAGGCCGGGAGGTCCAGGGATGGGACCTCGGCGAGATACTTGGGCACCAGCTGGTCGAGCCGTTCGGGGATGCGCTTCTCGGTCTTGTAGAAGTCGGCGATGGACTCCTCGAAGCGGCCGAGGGCCGAGCGCACCCGGTCCTCCTTGATGCGCGCCTCGGCGGCGCTCGTCTCCTTGTCGAAATCGGCCGCGGCCTCGTCCTTGGCGAAAAGGCCCGCGCAGCCGGAGAACGACGCCGCCAGAACGACCGCCGCCAGGATTCGTCTCATAACGCACCTCCGTCGAGGATGGTTCCGCCGCCGAGGACCTCGTCGCCGTCGTAGAAGACCGCCGCCTGCCCGGGCGCGGGCGCGCGCTGCGGGGCGTCGAAACGGACCGCGACCGCGCCGTCCTCGCGCGGG
>MGUL01000098.1:0-243 GCA_001800005.1 Elusimicrobia bacterium RBG_16_66_12
GTCGAGTATCCCAAGGCGCCCCGGGCAGGGGGCGTGTTCGTCGTCGCCGGACCTCTGAGTGACGATTCCTTGCTGCGCCTGATCGGGCGATTGGGAGCCGACGTGGCCGGTCTGGAGTCCTGCACCTCGCCGGACCGCTGGAAACCGCTGGCAGCAGGCGCAGCCGGCCCTGACGCCGGAGGCATCACGGGCGCCGCCTCCGCGGACGCAGACGGCGATTTCGCGGCCGGCACGCCCGAACAC
>MGUL01000098.1:320-579 GCA_001800005.1 Elusimicrobia bacterium RBG_16_66_12
ACCGCGGACCGGCACGACCACCTGACCCGCCGTCTCGACGAGAGCCGGCCTTCGTCGATCATCTACGCCCGTCAGAGCTTCTGCGACCCGGGCGCCTACGACGCCCTCCTCGTGTCTCAGTTGGCGGAGGAGCGGGGCCTGCCCTATTTAGAGATCGAAGTGGACTTCCCCTTCGACGCGAACGGCCCGCTCCACACTCGGGTGGAGGCCTTCCTCGAGGCCCAACTTCTCGACGACGACCTACTCGATCAGGAGGACT
>MGUL01000098.1:646-948 GCA_001800005.1 Elusimicrobia bacterium RBG_16_66_12
CTTTCTGGCCCAGACCCGCTGGAAGGCCATCCACTCCCGCAGCGCCCGCTCTTTCATGGACCTCCATGCCCTGAGCGCGGCTCTCGATCTCTTCAAGCCTGGCGCCGTCGTCCCCTGGGTGTCGTACCTCTTCCCCACCGAGCTCTTGACCTCGTATGAGCTCACACCCATGATCCCCGAGATCGGCTCCGCCACCCTCACCGGCAGCGACCTGCGCGAGCCGGTCGAGTCCGCGGCCGCGCGCATGCCGCTGGCGCGCGACGTCTGCAGCTATCACCGCATCGCCCTCGCGGCCGTGGAGA
>MGUL01000098.1:962-1757 GCA_001800005.1 Elusimicrobia bacterium RBG_16_66_12
GCGCCGACGATGTGCCTGGGCACCACGCCCCTCTGCCTGGGCAAGGAGTGCCTCCTCGATATGCTGGCCACCCGCCACAACGTGCCTTTCCGGGAGATCCGGGTGCCCCTGCCACCCGACGAGGGCGAGGCGGCGCCCGATGTGGTCGCCGACGTGGCCGAGCAGATGCGCGTGCTCCACGACGACATCGGTCGCTGGACCGGCCGCAGATCCGACCTCAGGAAGGCCATGGAGCTTTCCAACCGGGCCTCTGCAGCCTGGGGCCACGTCATGAGCGAGCGCCTGGCCGGCCGTCTGCAGATGGACGGCCGCCGCACCTTCGCCACCGTGTTCCTCGGCCAACTCCTCTGGGGCACCGAGCACGGCGCCAAGGACTTCGAACGGCTGCTCACCGAGAGGGGCCGCGCCGACCTGATGGCACCCGTGCTCGGCGGGGGCCGCAAGCTCAAACGCCTCTTGTGGCTCCACACCGTCCCTCACCATGACACCGCGATCTTCGACATGCTCCGCGAACGGGACGCCGTGGTCATCTTCGAGGAGATGGGCCAGATGCACCTCGAGACCATCGATCCGGAGAATCCTTTCCCGGGTCTCGCCAAGCGACTCACCGACAACGTCATGTGGGGCACCTCGGCGCGCCGGGCACGTCTGAACGTCGCCTTGGCCAAACAGCTCAAGGTAGATGGGGCGGTGCATTTCAACCACTGGGGTTGCCGGCACGGGCTGGGCTCGGTGCCGGTAGTGCGGGCCGCCTTCATGCAAGCGGGCATCCCCTTCTTGGCCGTCGACGGCGAC
>MGUL01000098.1:1906-6288 GCA_001800005.1 Elusimicrobia bacterium RBG_16_66_12
CGGCGGGATGCGCAGCCGCGCTCTCACTGCCCCAGGGAGCTCGGGCCCTCCTCGTGGAGCGCGCCCGTCCCGGCTCGGAACGCTGCTGCGGAGGGCTCCTTACGACCGACGCCGTGGCAGCTCTGCGGGCGCTCGGCCTGGAGCTTCCCCTCAGTGTCTGCGCCAGTCCCACCCCACGGCTCGTTCATGTCTCCGACCTCGACAGCGGCCGCGAACAGTCCTACTGCCGCGACTACGTCAACCTGGATCGCGGTTGCTTCGACAGGTGGCTCCTCGATCTGGCCGCGAAACGCGCCGAGATCGACCGTGGTTCCAGATTCATCGGGCGCGGCCCCGGTCCAGGCGAGATCCGACTGAAGCGCGGCTCTCGAACCGACGTGATCCGCGCCGGGCTACTTATTGGCGCCGACGGCGCCAATTCCACAGTCCGCCGCGCGTGCTTTCCCGAGCATCCCGGCCCGCCCCTCATGTGCGCGTTCCAGGCGAGTCTCGCCTGCGCCGAGTCACCTTCGGACCACGAGGTGCTGTTCGCCTCCACGCTCACCGACTTCTATGCCTGGGCCATCCCCAAAGGCGACACCGTTCTCGTCGGCTGTGCGTTCGGCGACAGACTGGCGGCACGGCACCGTTTTGAAACGATCATCGCCTGGTACCGGGAGAAGCTTCAGCTCGGCGAGTCGGTGCTCGCCCGCGCAGGGCGACCCCTGTCCCGACCTCGAGCCCGCCAGGACCTGTTCGCCGGAGACGGCGACGTGCTGCTCGTGGGAGAGGCAGCAGGGTTGGTCAGTCCTGCGAGCGGAGAAGGCATCTCGTTCGCGCTCCTGAGCGGCGCCGCCGCGGGCCGGGCCGCCGCGGCAGACGCACCCGACCGCTCGTACTCCAAGCCGTTCGACCACCTGGCGCGTCAAGTGATGACCAAGACTCTGAAGGCCCGGGTCATCTACTCTCCCCGGCGGCGCGCCCTAGCCCTCAGGTTGCCCTGGTGCCCGTAGCCGGCCCCGAGACGGCAGCTCCACGGCCGTAAGGTCCAAGGCTTTTCAACGCGCTAGAATGGGGGGGCGCACGCAGTGGTCTAAGTCTCGCGGAGCTGGCGCGATGCCTGGGATGCATTCTGGTAGTGCGGCGCGGATCGATCTCAAGGGATGCGAAGCGGGTTATGCCTTGAAGGACTTGCCGATAGGATCTGGTCGTCATGCGCGTCTGGATGTCCTACGCGGGCGTGCTTTCACCGCGGCCCTAAGCCGCCCGCCGTACCTCGCCCTAGAAGCGCTCAGGCGATGACGAAAACCGAGCTGCATCTCGAGGCGGAGCGGGTAGCCAAGGAGTGGCAGGCCACCTTCGACTCCACCAGGGACGCGATCTTCATCCTTGACGAGGATCAGCGGATCACTCGATGCAACAAAGCCGCGGGGCAGATCCTACAGCGGCCGTGCAAGGAACTCATCGGGATTCGTTGCTGGGAGATGATGCACGGGACCGAGGAGCCGATCCCTCCCTGCCCGTTCGTCCGGATGCGCCAGAGCCCGCAGCGCGAAACCATGGAGCTGCTCATCGGCGAGCGGTTGTTCGAAGTCACTGTGGATCCCATCCTCGATGCGGACGATGGAAGGCTGGTGGGAGCGGTCCACGTCCTCAGCGACATAACCGAGCGCAAGCGTGCGGAGGAGGCTCTTCGCAAGAAGAGCGAGGACCTGGCGGCGCTGCTCGAGATCACCAGCGCTCTGGCGCCGTTCCACGAGACGGAAACCCTTCTTCAAAGGATCGTCGACAGCGCAGTGCAATTCCTGCAGTCAGGCTCGGGGGCCATCTACCTTCTCGAAGATGGGCATCTCGTACTCAAGGCCACGTTCCCACCTCTGCCGCCGGGGTTTCCCGAGGAACTCAGGAGGGCTCGTGTCGCGGACCATCCACACATCGGCCTGGCGCTTAGCATCATGTCACCACAGATCCTGGCGGATGCCCAGACTGCCGATCTCACTCCTGCCGAGAGAAACGTTGTCGACATGCGCGGCTTGCGCTCACTTCTCTACCTCCCCCTGCACCGCATGGACAGCACGCTCGGCGTGTTGATCGTGGGCACCGTCGATTCGCCGCACGAGTTCTCGGCCGAAGAAGTGGCCGTCTACCGCACGCTGGCGAATCAGGCGGCCATCGAGATCGAGGAGGCGCACCGGTTCGAGCAGAAGCAGCGCGACCTCGCCGAACTCGAGCGGCAGGTCCAAGTGCGCGAGCAGACCGAAAAAGCGTTGCGAGAGGAAAGGGACAGGTTCACTCGGATCGTCGCGGCGGTGCCCGGGGCCATCTGCCTCTTTCGTCGGAATCCCGACGGTTTCGCGCGCTTCACCTACGCCAGCCCGGCCATCGAAGACATATACGGACTGTCCCCTGAGGAACTGGAGCGCGACGCCTCGGCTGTCCGCGAGAGGATCCACCCTGATGATTTGGCGCAAGTCGCCGCGCAGATCGCCGAGTCGGCACAGACGCTTCTCCCCTGGCGCGGCGAATTCCGCTTTGCGCATCCTCAGAAAGGCGAGGTCTGGATCGAAACCAGGTTCATCCCCTCCCGCGAGGCGGATGGGAGCACCGTATGGTCGGGGATAGTCCTGGACGTCTCCGATCGCAAGCAGGCCGAGCGAGAACGCGACACCATACAGGGTCAGCTCTACCAGGCGCAGAAGGTGGAGTCCATCGGCCGGCTCGCCGGTGGGGTCGCTCACGATTTCAACAACCAGCTCAGCATCATCCTGGGCTACGCCGACAATGTGCTGAATCATCTTCACAACGCCGATCCATTGCGCGAAGACGTCCAGCAGATCCTCGAAGCCGCGAAGCGTTCGGCCAAGTTGACACACCAACTACTGGCCTTCAGCCGCAAGCAGACGCTGCAGCCGGAGGCGATCGATCTGAACGCCCTCGTCGACAACCTCAAGGGGATGCTGCAGAGACTCGTCGGGGAAGACACCGACTTGGAACTGCGGCTCTCAGGTGACCTGGCTCCGGTGATGGCCGACCCCAACCAGATGGAACACATCATCATGAATCTCGTGGTCAATGCAAGAGACGCGATGCCGTCGGGCGGAAAACTTACCATAGAAACCATGAACACCGAACTGGACGAAACCAGCCTGAGCGCTCAAAGAGGAGCAGAACCCGGGGACTATGTCATGCTCGCCGTGACCGACACCGGTTGCGGCATGGACGAGCAGGTCCTTATGCACATCTTCGAACCGTTCTTCACAACGAAGGGCCGGGGAAAAGGCACAGGATTGGGGCTCTCGACGGTCGAGGGCATCGTAAAGCAATCCGGCGGATATGTCTGGGCAGACTCCCGGCCAGGCCAGGGGGCATCGTTCAGGATCTTGCTGCCCCGGACACAGGCCGAGCCCCGCGTGCGGCTAGACCAAGTCCCCGCGGGAGAGCGGACCCAACACGGCCGGCAGCACATCCTGCTGGTCGAAGACGAGTCGTCGCTGAGGGGTCTTCTCGAAAGGGTGCTTGCCACGCTTGGTTACCTGGTGACATCCGCGGCCAACGGAGGCGAGGCTCTGCTGCTGGTGGAGGAGGGAGGCCTGGAGCCCGACCTGGTTGTGAGCGATGTGGTCATGCCAGGCGTTGACGGACCGACGTTGGCAGCACGCCTGCGGCATAGGCTCCCAGGGCTCAAGACCCTGTACATGTCCGGCTACCCTGACGACCTGATCATTCCCGATGTGGTGCTGGGGACGGACTCCGCCTTCATCCAGAAGCCCGTCGACATGTCCGTCCTTGCGGCGAAGCTGCGAGAGATCCTGGAAGGATCCCTCTAACGGCGTGACGAGGGCGCGAGGCCCGGATCGAAGCGCCGGCGGAACGCCACATAGTTCTCCGACCACCCCGACTCCTCGGCTGGACCCCCTGCTTCTGCTTCCTCAACCGGCTCACGGCCGGTGCACAGAGCCATTCAGGGTCACGTGGACTTGAGAAGGGCGAAGAACGCCTGCAGCCGGGCCGGAAAGAGCAAGGCCACCAGGGCCGGCGCAAGCACCACAACGAGAGGGACGGCGTATTTGGCCTTCACGAAGACGTGAGTCTCCTTTCCACTCTGATTCGCTCCAAGAGGAAGGGCTTGCCGTGTCCCGGATACACCGTGCCGACACCCAGGTCTCTCAACCTCTCCAGGCTCGCTCTCGCGGCGGTCATGTCGTCGATGAAGAACTGCAGGCTGGGCTTGCCCACGCTGTCCATGAGATCTCCGCACAGCAAGTCGTTGTCGCCGATGAGAACCCCGAGTGAGCCCCTCGTGTGCCCGGGTAGATGAAGCACGGTGGCGTCGAAGCCGTACTCCGCCAGGCTCTGCCCATCCTCCAGGTAGATGTCGGGCTCGAACACCTCGAAGTCGCCGG
>MGUL01000098.1:6395-6537 GCA_001800005.1 Elusimicrobia bacterium RBG_16_66_12
GCATCGCGATCTTGGCGCCATGCTTGTCGCGCAGGTGAACGGCGTTACCGGCGTGATCGTAGTCTCCGTGGGTAAGGATGATCAGCTTGAGGTCTCCGGGCTCGCAGCCCGCCCTTTGGAGCGCCGCGTCGATGGCTTCTCG
>MGUL01000098.1:6660-6731 GCA_001800005.1 Elusimicrobia bacterium RBG_16_66_12
AGATCTGGACACCTTCAATCTACTCCAGACACACGACTTCCGGAAGACGAGCTCCTCTGCTACGCTGGCGA
>MGUL01000099.1:0-4527 GCA_001800005.1 Elusimicrobia bacterium RBG_16_66_12
CTGAAAGACAAAGACGGCAGACATCCATGACCATCACCACAGGCAAAAGCCTGAAAGACAAAGGGCCTAGCCTCACGCCTGCCCTCCGATCCCTCTAATTCTCTGAATCCGTTGTTCCATGCGCTCCATTAACGCCACCCTCCTCACCGCCCAAAAGACCCTCCACGGCAAGCCGGCGCACTCACTCGTCATCGGCGGCACGCTCGACCTCACCGCCTACCTGCTCGGCTACGAATACCGCGAAGCGCCCGACCGCTCCGCGCTCATCACCATCACCCTCAATAACTCGTCCGGCTACTTCAACAGCCTGCCCGCCGCGCTCGTCGAAGGCGCTTACGTCACCCTCCAACGCGGATTAGATATCGACGGCGCCACCTACCTGGCCCCACTGCCCCGCTTCTGGATCGAAAAGTGGCTCTACTCCTGGGAACGCAGCCAAAGCCTCCTGACCCTGTACTGCAACGACTGGTGGGAACGCCTGGAAACCTGGTCGCCCGCCGCCGATCAAGACTGGACCGCGACCCAGGTCAGCACTATCCTCGACTGGATTCTCACCCAGGTCGGATTGACCCGCGCCGCCGGCAGCATGACCTCGCTTGCCATCGACTTCCCCTTCTCCAACCGCGAAAACGCTTCCACCGCCATCAAGCGCCTGATGGACAAGGTGCCCGAATACCTCTACCCCGGCCTGGCCGCTGAGATCAAATGGAAGCAGTTGGATCCCGCCGAGGCGTCCGCCTACACCTTCGGCTGGAACACGCAGCATCCCGTCCTGCCCGGCGCCGATGCCGGTCAAAGCGCCTGGCAGGTCAACACCGTCGTTGTGAATGGTCTTGATCCCGCCACCGGCACAGCCACAGACGCCGGCCAGGTCGCCAAAGTTGGCACGCGCCGCCAGGTCTTCTACGACGAATCCCTCACCACCAACGCCCAATGCGAGCAAAGCGCCAGCGCCCAGCTCGCCTTCTACAAAGCCCACACCGCCGAAGGCATCCTCATCGCCCGACCCGCCCACGGCCTCGAGCTATGGGACGTGGTTACGCTCGACAACCCGCCCTGGGGCGGCGCCGACGCCGCCGGCCGCGTGATACGTTTCACGGAGACTTACGAGCCAGGCGAATGGCAGCAAATCATCCAGATCGGCGACGCGCCCGAAAAAGCTTTCGGCGCGCTCTATATCAGCCGGCCCAGATCCCAACCACCCCGGCCACCCCGGCCACGCGATGACGACGACGATTTCGACATCGACGACGATGACGACGATCACCCCCGGCCAAAGCCCAAGCCAAAGCCAAAGCCAAAACCGAAGCCCAAGTCAAAGCTGCCCGGCTGGCTCAAACGTATCCTCAAGATGATCGCCGATCTCGCCCGCCAGCTCGCCCAGTGGCGACGCGCCTGGCAGCGCGCTTTTGACCGCCTGTATAGGCTCATCCAAAGCCTGGCCCGGCTCATCGAGCGCCTGGAGCGCCGCTTCAATACCCACGTACACCGCAAGGACGCGCACCACAACCCGGTCACGTTGGCCGGCGACGTATCCGGCAACCTGCTCGGCCTCACCAGTTGGCAACAACTCACACTCGACGCCCAATCTCAAAATAAGGTCTTCGCTGGCCCCATGTCCGGCTCGCCGGCCGATCCCACATTCCGCTACCTCGACGCCGCCGACCTGCCGGCTGGCTCCACCCACGACCCGGTCACGCTTGCCGCCGATGCCGCCGCCATTCTCGGTCTATCCACTCAGGAACTCACACTTGACTCACAAACAGCCAACACCGTCTTCGCCGGCCCCACATCCGGAGCCGCTGCCGATCCCGACTTCAGGGCGCTCGTCGATGCCGATATACCCGCCACCATCGCCCGAGACTCCGAGCTGCACGCCGCCGTCACACTCGCCGCCGACGCCGACACCATACTCGGACTCAGCACGCAACAGATCAACCTGGACACCCAGACCGCCAACACCGTCTTCGCCGGCCCCGCCAGCGGAGCCGCCGCCGACCCCACTTTCCGCGCCCTGGTCGACGCGGACATCCCGGCCGCCATCGCCCGTGACAGCGAACTGCACAATCCCGTCACCCTGGCCGCCGACGCCGACGCCATCCTCGGACTCAGCACACAGCAGATCAATCTTGACACCCAGGCCGCCAACACCGTCTTTGCCGGCCCCACGTCCGGAGCCGCCGCCGACCCCGACTTCAGGGCGCTCGTCGATGCCGATATACCCGCCACCATCGCCCGAGACTCCGAGCTCCACGCTGCCGTCACCCTTGCCGCCGACGCCGACACGCTCCTTGGACTCACCGGCCAGCAGCTCACCCTCGACGCCAAAAACGCCAACCTGGTCTTCGCCGGCCCCGCCTCCGGAGCCGCCGCCGACCCTACCTTCCGGGCGCTCGTCGACGCGGATATGCCCGCCGGCCTCCTTACCGGCACCGGCGCCAATACACGCCTCGCCTACTGGTCCGACGTCAGCGCCCTCACCGGTTCCGCCAACCTCACCTACAACGGTTCCACCGTCACGCTCACAGCCGACGTCGACATCCCCAAAACCAGCGCCATTCTCACTCTCGGCGGCGTATCCGGCCTCAACTCAGGCTTCCGCCTCGTCACCAACCTGAGCAACGTCGAGTTCATCCAGGTCGGCAATTCCAGCGCCGACACCGGCGCCCAACTCGCCATCTCCCGCTACAACGCCGGCGCTTCCCCAATCGCCGTCCTCACCGTCTACGCCGACGCCACCGGCTTCAGCGGAAAAATCGCCTTCAACGGCGCCACACCGCTCACCAAGCCCAACATCACCGGCAGTCGAGGCGGCAACGCTGCCCTGGCCAACCTCCTCACCCAACTTGAGAACTACGGCCTGATCACCGACGGCACCACCGCTTAGGAGACCTCCATGCCTCAGCTCGTCATCAACATCCCCACCCCCGAAGCGGCGCAGCGCATCGTCGCCGCCCTGATCGCGCTCTATTACTACCAGGGCCCAGACACGCCCGCCAGCAAGCAAGAATTTGTCCGTCAGCTCATCATCGCCTGGCTCAAAGACAAGGTGCGCCAATACGAGATGCAGCTCGCCGAACAACAAGCCGCCGGCGTCGAGCCGCCCGACGTGCAATAAGGATCGCCATGGACCAAGACATCGCCCTCGACATCAAGCGCGCCATCATCGCCGAGCGCCTCCGCCTCTGGCGCAACACCGCCTACCAGGCCGCCATCGACCTCAAAGTCGCCCGGCGCTGCGACGACGCCGACCTCGCCGCCGACGCCAAAAACGTCATCGCCCGCGCCGAAAAACTCATCGCCGCTTACCAACAGGAGCTGCAAGCGCTCCTCGACAGCCAGGCTCGATCTGGCTAACCCACCCGAAAGGATATTTCTGTGGACATCCTCGCCAACCTCATCGCCCTGCTCGACGACCCGCTGGTCAAGATCCTGCTGGCCCACGTCTTCATCAATCTCGTCGTCGCCCTGGCCGCCGCGCTCAAGACGCGCACGCTCGACCTGCAGCGCATCGCCGCCTTCCTGACCGACAAGCTCCTGCCCTACGTCCTGGTCTACGTGGCCGCCAAGGTGCTGGGCCAGGCCGCCGGCCTCGACGCGCTCGCGCCCATCGCCTGGGCCGCCATCGAGCTGGCCCTGCTGCAAGACCTGACCGACAGCCTCAACCTGCTCGGCCTGGCCATGCCGGCCATCCTGACCAAGGCCAGGGACTGAGCCTATCCGCTCAATTCGCTGAATTCGCTGTTCCCAAACACAAAGCGACCGGGCCGTCACCCGATCGCTTGTAGAACCGGCATCCCACCGGTAAGGCAGGCATCCCCACGCCTGCTTGCGCCTTCGCGTCTGTCCGCCGGGCCGATCCTTGCGTGTTCCGCCCGACCAGTCGCGGCGCGTCGTCACACGCTCCAGTGTAGCACACCTGTTCCAGCCGGTAAACCATCTCCCACAATTCACCTAATCCCCTCCATTCTCCAAATCCGCTGTTAATTGCCTCTTGACAAACCTGCTTGCTTCCTGTATACTCCCTCACAGGAGGAACCATGAGCTACGGCTACGACAGCAGCACCCCTAACCTCACGCTGAATATCCGCCCGGCCGACTTCGCCACACTCCAACGCATCGCACGTGACCTCGGCTTCCGCCAGACACGCGGCGCCACCGCCGGCCAGGGCAGCGCCAGCGCCCTCCTCTCCGCTCTCTCCCAGGCCGCTGCCGATGCGCCCGCCGCCGCCGCCCGGCACCTGACCGGCCTCACTCCCCAAGCCGACCTCGACGAGGCCACCCGCGAAGACCACCGCTTCATCGTCGCCGACGTCGACGCCCTGCGCACCCTCGCCAGGCGCTGCGGATTTGTCACCCGCCGAGGCCCAGGCAAGAAAGCCGGCCAGGGTAGCATCACCAGCCTCGTGGCCTCGATCGCACAAAGCAAAGCCAGCGCCGCGCGCCTGACCTGGATCAAGCACCGCCCCACCCCACGTTAACACTCACACCCAGGCGGCGTCGGCGGGGGAAGACCGGCGGCCAGGC
>MGUL01000099.1:4559-4937 GCA_001800005.1 Elusimicrobia bacterium RBG_16_66_12
GGTCTGTTCCCCATCCAGATAGCACTTTTATAGCCACGGACGGGGACGTGTGGACAGCCCTCGTTGTTATCCACTGTGCCTTGCCTGCCAGGGCTCCTCTCAACCGCGCACTCTCGCCTGCCAAGCACGGCCTGCCCACACTCGCGATAAAGCTGCGCCCCTCCTCCTCGGCACAGGCTGATCGTCCACACACGCGCTTGCGGGGTCGGCCAGTGCTCTGGTCTGCCACGGTGCCCGCACGCGCTAAGGGTTCGGCTCTTGCTTCGGTCTTCGTACCTGGGAGCGCGTGCGGGTAGCGCGCGCCCGGCGTGCGGCGGCGTGGCGGGGGAAGACCGGCGGCCAGGCGCGAAACAACAAAGACCGCGCCGCCGCCGCCCC
>MGUL01000099.1:5021-5400 GCA_001800005.1 Elusimicrobia bacterium RBG_16_66_12
TCGGCCTTCTTAGGGTCGGGTGGTCGGCGCGCCTGGGCCTGCCCGGGCTCGTGCCGGTCGGCGTCCTCCTCCGCCCACGTCCCCCCGCCCCCTCTTGCTTCCTCTTTTGTCTGCCAGCTGTCAGCTTCCTGTCAGGTTGCCTCCTCTCTTTTGTGCTACCCTGTTCGTGGTCGTGGGGGCCCTTGTTGTCCCCTTTTGCTTCCTTTCTTTGGGGTGTGCTGTGGCCGCTCGTTCTTCTCTCTCTCCGGTCCGTGTTGTCCGCCCGCGCGTCGTCGTCCGCGTCCGCCCGCGTCCCTTCGGGTCGGCTGGGCCGGCGTGGCGCTCCCGCGTCCCGTCCTGGGTGCGGCCTGCCTCGTCCCGGCCGGCCGTCGGCTCGTGG
>MGUL01000099.1:5484-6794 GCA_001800005.1 Elusimicrobia bacterium RBG_16_66_12
CTAGCCGGCTCGGTCTTGTGGGGGTGTTGCTGTGGCTCTTGGCTTCTTGCTCTCTCGCGCGGCCTGGTTCGGTGCCTGCGTGCTCGGTTGGCGGCCTTCGCGCCGCTGCCCGCTCGTGGCCGTGGCGCTCTTCCCGTCGTTCGCTTCGGCGCTCCGGTTCGCCTCGGTGTCGCGGCTGGCCGTGGTTCGCCGCTCGCCCGGCTCCGGCCTGTGGGTTGTGTCGGTGCCCGCCGCCGGCGCGCCGCGCTCGTGGCCGCTCGTGCTGGTCGCGCCGGCGGCGTCGGTGCTGTCGTTCGCCGGCCTCTCGCCGTTGGGGGGTGTCTCGTGCTAGCCGGCTCCGTGTCTCGCTCCGCTCTGCGCTTCCCTGCCTGGTGCCAGCCCTTCGTCCGCCGTGGTGTTGCGTGGTCGCGCGGCGGCGCGCCGGTCCGCGTCGTGCTGCTCTTCAGGTCGCCGCGTGTTGCGTCTCTGCTCTTCTCGTCCCTCGCCGGCGCTGGCCTGGCCGGCCGGCGGCGGGGCTGCGTCGTCGTGGTCCGCCGTGGGGGTGCGCTGTGCTAGCCGGCGCCGTCCCCGTCGTCGGCTTCTGCGGGCCGCGCTCCCTCGGCCCGGCCGGCTGCGCGTGGGTGGCCTCGGCCGCGCGCGCTGTGGTGGTCGGGGGGTCCGTCGTCGCCGCCGGCTGCGCCGTCGGCGCCGACGCGGCCGCCGTTTCTGGCGCGCTGTCCGCGCCCGGCGGCTCTGCGCGGCTCCGCGTGTTCGCGGTCGGCTCCGCGTCCGGCTTCGGCTTCCCGCGCGCTGGCTACCCGGCCGCCGTTGCCGCTGCGTTTGTCGCGCGCGCCGCTTCCGTGTCGTGGCTGGCCGGCGGCGTGCTGTCCGTGCCGCTGCCTGCCCGCCTCGCCGCGCGCTCCCTCGCGTTCGTCCGCTTCCTGGCCGCGTCCGGCGGCGCGCTGGTGGTGGCCGCTTCGTCGCTTCCGTCGCGGCCGTTCGGCCCCGGCCCCTTCCCCTCCTGCGGCTCGGGCTCGTGGTCGTCGGCTGCCGCTGCCGTGCTGGCCGGCGTGCCGGTCTTTGTGGCGCCGTTTGGTGTCTCGCCGGCCGCGTTTCCCGCCCTGCCCGGCGGCGGCGCGTGGGTGGCCGTGCCGGGCGGGTTGTGGGGCCTGCCCGCGTCGCGCTGGGCGCCGGCCGGGGTCGCCGTGCCGCTGCCGGGGTTCGCCTCGGTCGGGGGCGGGGCGCTCCGTTAGGCTCGTTTTGGCCAGGCTGCCTTGTCGCGCGCCGGCCAGGGTTGTGGTCGGCGGCGCTGGGAAGGAAAGACAGGATCA
>MGUL01000099.1:6837-7485 GCA_001800005.1 Elusimicrobia bacterium RBG_16_66_12
CGCCAGCCGCGACGCTGGTGCCGGCGCGCGCGGCTTCCGGGGGGCGCGAGGCGCGCACGATGCTGTTAGCTGTTTTTGCCATTATTCGCTGTTTTTGTGCCAATAACGCCCACTCCCCCGCCGTCGGGGTGGGGGAGTATGTCCGCAGAAATAGTCGCGCCGCTCCCGGCGGATAAGCCGCCGGGCCACACACCACCAGGAGGGTAGTCATGTCTCAGCAACAGCAGTCGTCAACCGTCGCCACGTCGTTCGTCGTCGTCGAGGACGCGCCCGTCGTCGCGCTCTTCGACATCTGGCTCTACCGCGCCGGCCACGAGCCGCAGATCGCCACGCGCCGCCCGACCACGCTCGCACACGCGCGCGAGCTGGCCGGCCTGCTCAACGCCGACCCGTACCTCATCCGCCCGGCGCGCTACGAGCTGGTACCCGCCGGCGAGCGCCCGGCCAGCATGCCGGAACTGCTGGCGCAACTGCACGAGCTCGAGGACTACGTCGCGGATCTCCAGGCGCAGATCGCGCGCATGCTGGAGGAGCGATGAGCGCCATCATCACCGGCTCCGACTTCGTCGTCGCCGAACAGCAGCCCGGCCGCTACACGCCGCACCTCTTCAACGACCGGGCACAGTTCCAGACCTGGATGCAGCGCGA
>MGUL01000099.1:7611-8477 GCA_001800005.1 Elusimicrobia bacterium RBG_16_66_12
AAGCGCGCGAGGAAACGAACTGGCGATAGGTGTCACGTCGCCAGGCATAATAGAAGGGGCCGCGCATCTCACACGCGGAGAAAGAGCCCGAAATGTCCACCCGCTGCAACATCAAGATCACCGCGCCTGACCACGCGCCGCTCTATCTCTACCGCCACTGGGACGGCTACCTCGCCGAGACCGGCGCGAACGTCGTCGAAGTCGTCCGCAAGCCGGGACAATGGGAGACTTGGTCGCCGTGGTTGCACCTGGTTAACGGGTTTTTGTCGCAGATATACGAAGAGACCGAGCACGCCAAGCCACACCCGATCTACGAAGTCACCGACCGCGCCCACGGCGACATTGAGCACTTCTACTGGATCGAGATTAGCTCCAGCGCCATCACGATCCATCACGCCGCTGGCTATGGCGAAGAACTCGAAAGCAAAACCACGCCGTACACGCTTGAAGAGTTCGCCGCAATCGTCAACGCCGATCGCCAGGACGCGAACACCCGCATCGGCCAATTGAGGCGCACCAGCCCCGCCTACGCTGACGCCGAACTCTATCCAATGCTCTAGCACCCCACGGGGGCCGCGCATCCGACACCACGCGGAGAAGGAGCAAGCCATGCAAACACTCGCCTACACCATCCACAACGAGGACGACGAGACCCGCTGCACCTACTGCTCACGCGCACTTTTCGTCGGCAACGTGGCGCACACCGGCCCGCGCGGCACCTACTGCTCGCGCACGTGCGCGCATGCGCACGACGATCAGATCAAGCAGGCCCGAAAGGAGAAACAGAATGCCATCCGCGTATGACCTCTACACGTTCTACCTCGACCCTGAAGACCTACGCGCCCGCTCGGTCACCGTCACCGTCG
>MGUL01000100.1:0-2337 GCA_001800005.1 Elusimicrobia bacterium RBG_16_66_12
TGAAACAAGAGTCCAGCTTGCGCCAGCGTTCGGCGTGCTCGCCCGGCAGGTCGGTGACGTCTTCCACCGTCGTGCAGAAGCAGGTGGGACAGACCATCGTGCAGTTGCCGCAGGTCAGGCAGCGCTTGGCGACGTCGTCCCAGCGAGGGTTCTCATAGTTGCGGTAGAGCAGCTCTTTGATGTCCTTCGTGTTCATGGAGCGTCCCATCTGGCTGGCAGTCTTGGCGACGATACCTACGGCCTTCGCCTTTTCCTCAGCGCTGGCCGTCTTGTGGGGGATCTGCTCCAAGACTTCGCGGCCCAGCCTGGTGCCGACCTCCGCGACGAAGTAGTGGCGCCTGGCCTCCAGCACCTCCGTCAGTGCGAGGTCAAACCCGAAGGTGGCTTTCGGTCCGGTGTTCATGGACACGCAGAAGCAGGTCCCGCCGGCATGCCCGCAGTTCACCGCAACGATGAAGTTGTCCTGGCGCCGGGCTTTGTAGATGGGGTCGCTGTACTTCCCGTCCAGGAAGACCTTGTCCTGAACCGCGATCGCGTGGAGCTCGCACGACCGAAGCCCGATGAACGCAAGCTTGGCTGCGTCTTCGGCCCCTTCCTCGATCTGGAAGCCGTTGCCGCCGCCCTTGGCTCGCCATAAGCGCACAACGGACGGGTGGAGGAACTTTTTCGGGGAGGTGGGGCCATGGGCGTAGCCAAAGAGCGCCTTGTCGGCACGCTTCTTCAGACGGTACGTGCCACCGTCCTGCTCATCCGTCCACCCGATAGGCGCATCTTCGAAGGAGGACAGCTCGTCATAGACGATGGCACGGTCACGAACCGTCGGCCCCAGAACCCGATATCCCCTGCTGACGAGAGCGTCAAGCAGCCAATGGAGTTGGTCACGCTCTACAACGCCTGGCTCTGGACTTTGTGATAATTTTCTCATACCGCTCCTTTCAGTCGTCGTGAGCGAAGCCTTCTCTCATGTAAACGTGCGCTTTCAGGAATGGACGAGGTTCGCCCGAGGGCCTATCGGAACGAGATACAGGTACCCGGCGAATGGATGTGAGGTGGTAAAGCGGCCTTCTGTGCGAGGCTCAGGATATTCCCGAGGTGTCCTCGTGTCCAACGCAACCGATCCTACTCAAGCAACCTGATCCTACTCCTCGGCGCGGCCTAGTACAAGGGGAGAGGGCCGCGAATGCGGCCCAGTCTCCCCCAGCGGAAGCTTCCTTGAGATGATCGTTCCTCAGCTCAGACCTCCCAGGCTTGCCACCAACCGAGAGCGGCCCGCTGGGCACGCTCCCAATAGTCCCGCCGTATCAGGAACAGAAACCCCGCGCCGATAAGGAACACGCCAACGAGGGCCAGTATGGCCCAGGGCGGTAGCCCGCCCTCTGCCTGGCGTTCGAAGGCGAAGAGGGCCCCCGCGATGGCGCCAAAGGCCAGGCCGGGGATCACCATCAGGCGTCGGCGGAGGAGGAGGCCTATCGACAGGTAGGTGATGGTCTCGCCCAGCAGCACGAAGCGATAGGTCGTACCGTCATCGAAGGTCTGGATGAAGGTGGTGCCCAGGAGAAGGCCCGCCGCCGCCACCTCCACCACCTTCACCAACTCGCGGAACTCCTCCGGAGCGCGAACGCGACGAGGGCTGAAGACCCAGGACGTCACCAGGAGGTGAAGGCCGATGGGCACGACGTAGGGCTGTGGGTTCTCGGGCCGGAAGTGGCCGACGCCCAGCAGAAGGGCGACAAGCAGGACCACGCTGCTGGCGTAGCCTGCCTCCACGGACCGCCTTCGCCAAGCCTCGACGGCCGCGAGGAGGCCCAGAACCGCGACGGCGCCCATCGACCACAGGTACAGCGGCGGCTCGGAGATGACGTAGGTCTGCCCGATGTCGGCCGCCTCGTCGGCCCGGAAGGCCAGCAGCCCGTAGCCGATGCTGGGGGCGAAGAAGGCGACTGCCAGGCCGCTCGAGCGCAGGACTTGAGCCCACGCTGTGGCCGGACGCTCCAGGAGGACCCCGGCGGCGTACAGCACCAGCGCCATGCCGACGAAAGGCAGAGGCCAGACCTCGTCCCGCGGCTCGAAGTGGACGAGCGCGAAGATCACGGCGAACAGGGCGTAGGCCAGGGGTAGATAGGCGGCGACCGCCACGCGCTCCGTGAGGACGACGACAGCGGCTGTGCCGGCGAAGACTGCCATGAGCACCGCGGTCAGGCCGGGATCCTCGTGGGCAGCGGCCAGGACAAAGACGGAGTACCCGAGAGCGATTGCGTGTAGCGCCGGGGACCACTCGCGTCGCCAGAAGCGGGCGACCACGCCGACGGCAGCGAAGCCCAGGGCCAGGGGGAGATA
>MGUL01000100.1:2374-2705 GCA_001800005.1 Elusimicrobia bacterium RBG_16_66_12
GTGGCCTGGAGGAGGCGGTAGTAGCCCAGGCCGATGGCGGCGGCGCAAGGGAGAAGAAGCAGCGGCCCTACCCACTGGTCGGCGGGCGGCTCTTTCTCCCCTTCCCTGAGACCGGCGAGCTCGCGCCATACGGGACGGAGCCAGCGCGCCCTTTCGCCGACGAACAGGGCGGCGACGGCGTAGAGGGCCGCGGCGCCCCAGGTGACGCCGGCGCCGAACCACGGCTCGCGGTTGTGCACCTCCAGGAAGGGGAGCCAGGCCAGGAAGGCGATGCCCACGGCGAAGGGCCAGAGCAGCTCAGGCGCGAAGAGGCGGCGGCGCAGAGGGACCA
>MGUL01000100.1:2715-2917 GCA_001800005.1 Elusimicrobia bacterium RBG_16_66_12
GGCGTAGAGGGCCGCTATCCCGGCCAGGGCGACGCTGTAGAACTCGGCGGCCTTGTCCAGCACGAAGATGATGCTCAGGAGCATGCCGCCGCCCACGGTCAGGGCAGCGGCGCAGTAGGCCACGACCATCGGCTCGCGCTTCTCTCGCAGGGCGAGGAGGGTGAAGAAGGCGCTGAGCAGCGCCAGCGTGACGGGGAGGGCC
>MGUL01000100.1:2964-3346 GCA_001800005.1 Elusimicrobia bacterium RBG_16_66_12
GGCGACCGCTGCCGCGACGGCCAGGATATGAGCGGCGACGAAGCTGGGCCCGGCGAACTGCTCGCGCAGACGGGCTGGGGCCCACCAGGCGATGGGAAGCAACGCCAGGGCCAGGCCGCCGAAGACGGGCGGTATCCACTGCAGCGGTATCGGCAGGACAACGAGGCCCGCGGCCAGGGCGCCGGTCACCGCCACCAGGGCCAGAGAGGCGTAAAGGCGGCCTTGGCCCAGAGCATCGGCGGCGGCCATAACGGCGAAGAAGCAGGCGGCGGCGGCCAGCGTTACGGGGATCGCCGCCGGGTCTGCGTCGGCGCGGGCGGCGGCGATGACGAAGGTCGCCGCTATGGAGGCCGCGGTCAGGAAGTGGGCAAAGGCCAGGCTG
>MGUL01000100.1:3402-4333 GCA_001800005.1 Elusimicrobia bacterium RBG_16_66_12
CACGAGCGCAAGGCCGATGAACACCGGCGGAGCCCATTCGGGGGGCAGGTCGGCGACGGCGATGGCGGCGGCGACGGCGCTGACCAGTCCTGCCTGGGCCATGAAGCCGTAGAGCAGGCCCAGGCCGAGGACGGCCAGCACGATGTAGAACAGGGAGGAGTAGACGGAGGCCCACAGCCAGACCGCGTCGCCGGCGATGCCTTCTTCCTTGAGGACGAAGTTGTAGGCGGCAGCGAAATTCAGGGGCACCAGCAGGGCGCCCACAGCGACGAAGGTTATGCCGGCGATACGCACCCGCGGGAAGCGGTAGCATATCCAGCCCACACCCAGGAAGGCGACGGTAGTGACGCCAAGAAGGGCGACCTGGACGGCGCCGCTCATGCTCTCGCGGGAGGTGCTGGCAAAGACGAGGCCGGCCATCACCACGAGGAAAGCTCCCAAGTAGAGGAGCAGATTGGGGGCCTGATCCACCAGCCAGGAGGGCACCAGCGACGGCGCTGGGCCTGTGGGGGCGGGTGGTGGGGCGGCCGCGGGGGCGGGAGCAGCAGGTTCGTATGCCGGAGCCGGGCGCAGGAATTCCATCAGCCGCCGCTTGTAGCGGGCGTGCAGCCGCTCATGGGTATCGGGCCCCAGCTCGGCTTGGCGACGAAGAACCGCGAGCTCGTTCAGCACGACGGCGGTGAGGCGGCCGTTCCATGCCGCCTCCAGTTCGGCGCCGCACTGCTCGCAAGCAGCACGGTCTTCGGGGTTGGCGGTGCCGCAGCGTCCACAATAGTAGGCCATGTCGCACCCTCCTTCGTGTTCTCTCGCTCACGGCTCCAGGGTAGGGCCAAGGCACGAACCCACCAAGGTACGTATGTGCCTAATCTCGTAGTCCGGTTGTACCGAAGTTGGCTGGGACTGCTGTACCATGCGGTTGACGGCAGGGATA
>MGUL01000100.1:4353-4472 GCA_001800005.1 Elusimicrobia bacterium RBG_16_66_12
CGCGGCCTCACCTGGCGAAAGCGATCCGACTTCCGTCCGGCGACCAAGAAGGGCCGCTGCCGTCCGTCAAGAGCCGCGGCGGAGCGATGCCGCCGGCGTCCACGATGTAGACCCGCCTG
>MGUL01000100.1:4559-5118 GCA_001800005.1 Elusimicrobia bacterium RBG_16_66_12
TTATGGTCTCCCCCCCAGCCACGTCGACAACCAAGAGCGCGTCGACCTCTATCGCCAGACGGGTACCGTCGGGCGACCAGACGAGGTCGACCACGCGCCACCAGTCCACATCATCCGCCCCCAGCGTGAACAGCGTCTGTTCGGCAGTCCCATCGACGTTGATGAGATGAACGGCGTTGTCTCGGTGGAAGGCGATGCGCTGGCCGTCGGGCGACCACGAGGGCCATTCTCCCTCGGCCAGCGTGATGGCTTGCCCGCTATCCACGTCGAAGATCGTGACGTTGAAGGAGGGTTCCTCCCCACCCTCGAAGCTGCAGGAGGAGTAGGCCAGACGATGATCACCGGGGGCCCAGGAGGCCCCACTCCCACCGACTTCGATGGCGGCGGCACTGCCGTCGCTGGGCGCCACTTCGGTGCCCCTTGCGTTCCCGCCGTAGGCCAGGAATCGACCGTCACTAGACCACAGTATGTCGCTGCCACCGCGGGTGCAGGGGCCTATGGCGTCCGTGTACTCGACGTCTGCCACCTTGGCTGGGCCGCGACCGTCGCTGTCCATGAC
>MGUL01000100.1:5130-5368 GCA_001800005.1 Elusimicrobia bacterium RBG_16_66_12
GAGGCCGCCCAACCCGCCGAAAATGCCGCCCCCGTAGAAGGCGATGCGGCCACCATCTGGCGACCACACGGACCCGTAGCCATCCGCCAAGTTCACTTCGTCCGTGCCGTCGGTGTCCATGACATACACCGACTCGGCCATAGGCGGCACGTAAGTGAAGAGTAGGCGAGAGCCATCGGGTAGCCCGAAGGGTTCCTGGACGAAATGCTGGCGAGGGTTGGTGAGCCTGGTCTGCTGG
>MGUL01000100.1:5396-5677 GCA_001800005.1 Elusimicrobia bacterium RBG_16_66_12
TGCCGTCGCGGAGGAAGGTGATGCGTGAGCCGTCGGGCGACCAGGCGGGGTACTGCCCGGTGACCAGGAAGACCTCCCAGCCCGTTTCCACGTCCAGTACCCTAATCGAGCGCGGGTTCTCCCATCCCGCGTCTGCTGTGGCGAAGGCGAGGCACCGTCCGTCGGGCGACCAGGCGAGCGTAGTCTCCCAGTAGGGCACGGCGCTATCTGAAACCTCCTTCACCTTCCCTTCCACATCCGCCAGGTAGATTCCCTCACCACCAAGGGCCAGCCGCGATCCA
>MGUL01000100.1:5767-5941 GCA_001800005.1 Elusimicrobia bacterium RBG_16_66_12
CCCTCGCGGCTGATGCCCGCGGCCGCCAGGCGGTCGCCCAACGGTGACCAGGCGAGGTCACCAGCGCTCTGGAAGGGGACCGGGATGTCCTTGATCGACCCATCCGCGGTGTCGACAAGGAAAAGACCATCGTCCACGTCTCCCTGTCCCCCGTTCACCACCAGTGAGCCGCCG
>MGUL01000101.1:0-2299 GCA_001800005.1 Elusimicrobia bacterium RBG_16_66_12
GGCTGCAGGACGGGATCCGCGGCGGCGGTGATGGGCTTGCCGTCCGGCGCGAGCAGGTCCGTGAACTTCTCGAGTTGGAAGCCCAGGGAGTGGTTCAGCGAGGAGCCGACCAGCGTGCCGGGGCACGTCGGGCCGCCGGAGCCGGCATCGGCGGCGATGTTCGCCGTCACGAAGAGGGTGACGCCCGTGTTGTTCACCGTGACGTAAGGGATGCCGTTGGAGACGAGCGGGACCTTGATGCCGGCGCTCGCGACCGACACGGACACCGAGCCGACGGGGGAGTCCATGTCCGGCGTGAAGACCTTGTCGCCGTTGTCGAGCCAGAGCTTGACCACGGAGGCGTCCCCGTCGCCCACGTACTGGGCCGGGTTGGTCAGGTTCGTCGTCGACGTGACGATGGTGCCCAGCTGGCGCAGGACGACGGTGGAGATGTTCACGAAATCCGAACTCGTCTTCAGATTCAGCTGCAGGATCGGGATGTTCGTGTCGCACTGGCCGGCGCCCGCGGGCGCGGCGGAGAAGCCGCTCACCGACAGGGTGATCGGAGTGATCGCGATGTTGCTGCCCACGTACGGGTAGCCCGTCGCGCCGGTCCCCAAAGGGTTCGTGCGCGTGACGTCCTTGAGGACGGTCTGCGTGGCATTGTCGCCGCGGGGCAGGCCGATCCACGTGGCGTCGCGGATGGCCACGTCGACCAGGTCGTTGGCCACCGCGCCGTCGCCGATGTCGTAGGCCACGAAGAACGTCTGCGCCGTCGGGCCGATGCTCTGGTCCGCGTTGAGCGTGACCAGAGTCTGGACGTTTGAATCATTGTTCTGGTCGAAGACGTCCGCCTTGCGCACGCTCGCGCCCGGCGCCACGTCCAGGCGCGGCGTGGCGGCCGTGCCGAGGAAATCGCCGCGCGAGACGATGCTCAAGCAGGGCAGGCCGGTCGCGGGGTCCACGCCCGCGGGAAGCGAGGCCTGGCAGCCGGGGCCGGAGAAGCTCATCAGCTCGGCGCCGCCGACGTAGACCTTGCCGATGGTCATGGCGCCGGTGTTGTCCACGGGGAAGCCCTTGGTCGAGAGCACCACCAGGTCGAAGGGCGCGTTCAGCCCGCTCGGCAGGGTGTAGGTCGCGGAATAGACGGTGTCGACCTCGGAGATGTTGACGTCGTTCTTGTCGAGCGCGTCGTTCTGGTTGATGTCCTTGAGGATGCGCACGAACTTCACGTTGGTGTTTCGGCCGAGGGGCTTGGTCGTGTCCTGGGAGCCGCCGCCGCGCTCCAGACGCAGCGAACGCCACGGCGACAACGCGATGTCGCTGGCCAGGTTGAAGCGGAGCATCGGGACGTTCTGCTGGGCCTGGGTCACGCCCGGCACCCCGGCGGCCAGGTCATAGGTGCCCAGCGTGATGTTGGCCAGGACCTTATGGATGTCCAGGTAGGGGTTGGACTGGAAGGTCGGCGTGGAGAACGCGATCACGTTGGGGAGCTGGGGCACCAGATAGGACGGGCTCATCACCTGGATGCCCAGCTGGCTGTGCTCCGCGGCGAACTGCGAGATGTCGTAGGTGACGAAGAAGTCCGCCGGCGCGGTGGTGACCAGGATGGGCTTCTTCAGGATGATGTTGACGGTGCCGGTGCTGAAGCTCTCGTTGCCGTAGGAGATCATGTACGGACGGTCGCCGTCCGGCCCGGGCGTCGAGTCCGACACGTCGAAGACCTCGTTGGCGTTGGAGTCCGCCCAGACCTTGACCACGTTGACGTCGCTGTCGAGCGAGGACGCGGAGCCGGTGCGGTCGAAGCGCAGGCGTTCGACGATCGCCGTGTTTCGGTCGGTCCGCATGCGCATGCGCAGCATGGCCACGTTGCGGTCGTTCTGGAAGGCGAAGTTGCCCGAGAGCTGGTCGAAGTCGACGGTGACCGTGTTGATGGTCGGCGCCAGCACGAAGGTCGGGCTGGCGACGGAGCTGGTGCCCGTGAAGACGGTGGTGTGGCCGGCGTTGGCCGGCGTCAAGATGAAGCGCTCGCCGTTGGGGGCGTTGATGCCGGTCACCTCGTTGGGCGGGATCAGGGACGGATATGAGAACTTCGCCGAGGGCGACACGTCGAAGGCGACGTAGAGGATGGTCGGCGTCGAGGTGATCAGGGTGTAGCCGGGGTTGTTGAGCCCGGGGTCGTTGATGGAGACCAGGACGCGGCCCCCGGTCTCCGGAGCGGCGCCGAATTGAGAGGCGCCGAGCACTGTGTCGCTGATGTCGAGCCCCGTCGCCGGGTCGCGGTGGAAGATGCCGTCGGGCGACTTATAGACGCGGATCG
>MGUL01000101.1:2325-3144 GCA_001800005.1 Elusimicrobia bacterium RBG_16_66_12
TCGTCGCCGTTGAGGCCGATCGGCAGCGTGCGGTTGAAGCGCAGGCCCGCCAATTGGACCTGGAACTGCGAGGTCCGCAGCTCCAGGCGCAGGGCCGCGATGTTCCGCTCGCCCTGCGAGATCTGCGGCGCGAGGCAGGTGCCCGAGGAGTGCGCCGCCGGGACGGTGTTCAAAGCGCCCCGCTCGACGCTGACGATCGTCGGCGCGCCGGGTCCGAAGCCGGCGTAGCCGACGATCTCGTTGTCGATCAGCATGTAGGCGGTCGCCCCGATGGCGGGCACCGGCAGGCCCTCGGTCGACGTGAGGACCCAGGCCGACTCGATGGTCCCGGCCGTCTGCGTCAGCACGGGCGTGGCCAGGAGCGGCGCGTTGTAGGTGCCGCTCGAGGTGCTGAAGAGAGGGGTCGCCAGGACCGACATGACCTGCGGCGCCGAGATGATCGCGCGCGTCTTGCCGTTGTAGGGCAGCGGGGAGGCGGGATCGTAGGAGTTGGGCAGCGAAAGGGCGTTCAGGAAGGAGTTGTCCGAGATCGGGCTGTTGGTGGGCAGCGAGGTGTTCAGGACCCGCACGCCCAAGGTTCGGGGCTGATTGAGGTCGTCCGTCGGCGCGGCCATGGCCGACATCCTCAGGGCCACGAAGTAGCGCTGGGGCTGGGTCGCCAGGGCCGCGGTCACGATCTCGCGCGGCGAGAAGTTGTTGATCTGCGAGGTGAAGGGCTGTCCCTGGTAGTTGCCGAAGGTGCCGGTGCCGACGAGCAGGTCGTTGGCCGGGTTGAAGAGGCCGTCATTGTTCGAGTCGAACCAGACCTGGACCTGCTCG
>MGUL01000101.1:3181-4294 GCA_001800005.1 Elusimicrobia bacterium RBG_16_66_12
TCGCGGTTCCCGTGGCGTAGACCAGCGTCCAGCGCCAAAGGGCGTCGGCCACGTCCGTCTGGAGGTTGATCACCGCCACGCCCACGGTGCTCTTCTGCTGGAGATAGGGCCCGATCGGCGGGTCCACGGTGTCGGTGGAGACCACGCGCACGAGGTCCGGGTACTCCGCGAGGCTCGGGATCTGCGACAGAGTCAGACCGGCCGGAGGCAGGCCGATGTTCTGCGTCGACAACTGCTTGGGCGCGGTGATCTGGAAGTAGCTGGTGGCGGGGATGGCGACGCCCAGGTTCGCCTGCGGCGAGACGGAGGCGAGCGGGTCTATGTCGAACGTCACGAAGTAATCCGCCTTCGCGGTCAGGATGGCCTGGCCGCCGCCGCCGAGCAGGCTCTGGATGGGAACGCGCGCCGGGCCGGAGAGGACCGTGCCGGCGGGATAGTCGCGCGCCCCGGTGCCCTCCTGGCCGCGGTCGCAGTCCGTGAACATGTTGAGGCCCATGTTGACGCCGCGGCAGTACACGATCTCCTTGAGCGTCTCGTCGGTCTGCCCGTCGTCGAGCACGAGGCGGTTGAAGGTGTCGCCCGGCATCGGGTTGTCCGGGGGGAACATGTTCGTGATGCCCGCGACCACGATCGAGGACCCGCTGGCCGGGCCGGTGGAGTACATCTGCACGGCCAGCGAGTCGGCCGGGAAGTTGTGGATGACCGTATTGAGCGGGCTGACCTGGGCGTCGGTGGAGACGTCGAGCAGGCCGTCGCCGTTCTGGTCCGCCCAGACCTTGATGTCCGCGACGTCGGACGCCTTGTTGTTCGAGGCGAAGAGCGAGTTGTAGACGCCCGTCGAGCCGGTGAAGTGCGTCGACGGGATCCAGCGGTCGAGCTTGAGGCCCGTCCACGTCACGGCGCCGGAGTTCGCGCGCAGGGTCACCTTGGCCACGGGCTGGCTGACGGAGTTCTGGATCAGCTTCGACGGGGTGGGGTCGGTCGGGCTGCCGCCGAGATCGCCCTGGCGGTTCCAGTCGGTGAGGACGAGGAGGTCGGGCGTCGCCACGACCGGGATCGCGTTCGTGGCGAAGGGGAAGTTGGCCGGCTTGACGATCCCGTTGCCGGCCTGAG
>MGUL01000101.1:4315-10887 GCA_001800005.1 Elusimicrobia bacterium RBG_16_66_12
TCTGGATGCCGTGGGTCTGCCCGGGCTCGGCCGCGGCGTCGTAATCATAGACCAGGAAGTAGGTCTTGGTCGCGATGTCCACGGTGCCGTTGACGCCGGTGGGGCTGTCGATGTTGAGGGACATCAGGCGCGTCTCGCCGGGCGGGAAGGTTCCCGAGGCGACCTGCTTGTCGATGGAGTACTCGAGCAGGCCGTCGCCGGGCGTGGTGAGCTGGTCGGGCTGCGTGTCCAGGTACATGCGCACGCGGCTGATGTGGGAGTCCAGGCCCGTGCCGGAGTGCTGGACCGTGATCTTCGACAGCGTCCCCGAGAAGCCGTCGGTCCAGATGTCCAGCTGCATCACGCCGATGTTGGCCACTCCCTGGTTGACGTACGTGTAGGAGGTCAGCGACAGGGACTGCGGCTGCCACCACGCGTTGATGTCGGAGGGCCGCACGTTGATCAGCGCGGGCTCGCGCTCGACGGAGGAGGTCGTCGTGAAGATGGCGAAGTTGTTGATGGCCACGCCGACCTGGGAGGCCGGCGACATGCCGATGTTGGACGGCGTCGGGATCTGCAGGCCGAAGCTGGCCGGCAGCTCGTTGGCCGCGTAGCCCATGGAGGACAGCCGCACGGTCAGGAAGTAGTTGCGGGGCGGATTGCTGAGGATCGTCGTCTCGGCGGGGAAGTCGGCGTCGATCGGGGTCTGCCCGAAGAGGGCGCTGCCGAAGAACCACGAGCCCGCGCCGTCGTAGGCGCCGGTGGCCAGCAGGATGTCTCCCGCGGGAGGCGCGTCGTAGCGGCCGTTGCCGTTGGCGTCGGACCAGAGGCCGAGCTCGACGACCTTGGTGTTGTCGAAGTTGCCCTCGGAGCGGCTCTGCACGCGCAGGGAGCGCAGGTTGGCCGACAGCGAGGTGGGCTGGGTGGCCTGGATGTTCAGGGACAGGCGCAGCATCGCGATGGGATCCGGAGAGGACGAGGAAAGGCCGTCGCCCTGGTTGAGCACCTTCTTCGTCACGCCCACCGCGACCTTGTTCGACGGGATGGGGCCGTTGGGGGGCGGCGTGGATTCCGGCGCCAGATCGGTCGGCGTCACCACGACGCCGGCCAGCTCCACGTTGCCGTCCGAGTGGAGCAGCGGGTCGGCCGGCAGGCCCGTGCGCGAGCCGTCGTTCGTGATGCCCCAGACGGACGGCATGAAGTAGTCGCTGGCGCGGACCTGGAGGACCTCCTGGAAGGTGTCGTAAACGGCCAGGTTGGAGAAGACGCCCGCCTCGGTCGCGTAGAAGACGTGGTAGGTCGTGCCGTGCGACAGGTCCTGCAGGCTCACCGTGCCGGTCGAGCCGGAGCTGAAGAAATTGACCTGGCTGGTGTAGTAGTTCCCGTTCTTCGCGTCGCCCTTGGCCACGTTGCCGAAGAGGTCGCGCGCCTTGACGGTCACGAAGCCCTGGTTGGACACCTTCAGCGGGTTGGTCGGGGTGTACGGGTGGTGCAGGGTCAGATACGCGGGCGGCGCGTTGGTGATCTCATGGACCTGGGAGATCTGGGGGAAGACGTTCGTGCCGCTGAGCTGGGCCTGCGCGTAGAGCGTGGCCCCGCCGGCCAAGCGGCTCCAGAAGTAGAGCGGCGCCTCGCTCTGGCCGGAGCCGCCGGGGATGGTGGCGTCGAGGTAGCCGCCGAAGAGGTCCCGCCAGAAGCCGGAGGGAGCCGTCGCGACGATGACCGCGGTCGGGTTGATGCCGCCGAAAGTGTCGTGGCCGAGGCTGTTGTAGCGGATGACGTAGGTCTCGGTGGAGGTGGTCGCGTTGCCGAACCGGTCCGCCAGTTGGGCGGTGACCACCGTGCTCGTCGTCACCCCTCCCTCGAATTGGACCGTGGTCCCCGCGATCAGACGGCGCGGGGGCGTGGACCAGCGCAGACCCACGGGCGGGCCGGGAAGGACCGTGTACGGGATGTTCGCGCTCGCCCAGCTGGGATAGGTGAGGCCGCTCACCGTCAGGGTGTGCGTCGAGACGTCCGGGGTCAGCAAGGTGTCGATCAGATAGAAGCTCGTGGCCGACTGGTTGACGGGCAGGTAGGCGGTCGCGGCGCCGCTGACGAAGGCGCCGGCGCCCGGCGTGGAGAACTGGACGTCGCCCAACGAGTCGGTCAACAAGTTGAGCTGGACGTAGCCCATGCCCAGGTCCTGGCCCGTCTGGACCTCGGACGGGTTGCCGTAGTAGTCGCGGGTCTCCAGCATGTAGACCTGCGAGGTGGCCCCGGCGAGGAGGACCTGGCCCGTCCCGGTCGTGATCGCGATGGCGTCGATCGCGTCGGCTTTGACGATCACGGACTGCTGGGACGGGAACAGCCCCAAGGCCGAGAGCCCGATGACGGGCTTGGTCCCGCCGGCGAAGCCGTAGTTGACGGAGGCGTTGGTGTCCAGGTAGTAGAAGGTCGCCTGGTAGCTTCCGATCAGGATGTCCACGGTCTGCGTCGAGACCACCAGCGCCGGCGCGCTCAGGCGCGTGCCGGCGCTGGTGTCGCTCGAGCGGGAGAAGCCGACGTAGTCGTTCGTCCGGGAGGCCGAGCGCGTGACGGTCGACAGCTCGACCTTGACGGTCTCGGTGGCGACGACGGGATTGCCGAACAGGTCCGACAGCTGCGCGCGCAAGGCGGCCAAGGTGACGGGGGCGGGGCTGATCAGGCGGCCCGCGACCTCGGTGCGCACCGGGTTGTTGAAGGCGACCTGGCGCGGCACGTCCGCGTCCATCTGGATCTGGTGCGTCGCCTTGACCGCCGCGCCGACCTTGACCTGCAGGGTCCACCGTCCGGGCCGGCCGTTCTCCCCCGTGTTCGCCGCGAGCGAGGCGCCCGAGTACGAGCTCATCCGGTCGTGGTAGCGGAACGGCGTCTCAGCGCCGGTGAAGCCGTCGTAGATGGACAGGCCTGAGATGAACTGGGCGTTGGTGGAGTCGCGGAAGCCGTACGAGCCGACCGTGCCGAACAGGCCCTGCGCGTAGCCCGCGGCGGTGTGGACGGCCGTCTCGACGACCGCGAAGCTGATGTCGGTCTGGCCCTCGCGGGTCACGTTGCCGAAGTCGTCGCGGCGCTCGACGACGAGCTGGACGCCGGCGCCGGCCACGTCGTTGATGCCGACCGTCGCGGCGGTCGGCGAGGAGACGAAGACGACCTGGGTCGCCTGGCCGCCGATGGTGATCAGGTTGCCGGTGATGTCCTTCTGTGAGTTGATGTAGGGCGTCAGGTCGGCCGGAACGGTCATCGTCCCCAGCCAGACGCGCACGGAGTCGCCCGCTTGGCTGGAGACGTAGTACGCGATGGTCGTCGAGATGCCGATCTGGCCGCCGGCGTCGGCCACGACGCTCGTGGACAGGCCCACGTCCACCGGGCCGGGGCCGTAATCCAGCTTGAGGGTTCCGGCGGTCCCGACGACCGAGACGACATTGACATAGACCGTGCCGCCGGCGGTGATCGGGTTGTCGAAGGCGTCCGTGATCTGGCCGGTGATGAACTGCTTGCCGGGGCCGAACAGGGAACCGGCCGAGACGTTCGTGTCGCCGGTCGGCACGGGCTTGACCGAGTCCGCCGCCGCGGGCGTGATGGCGATGGTCGGACGCGTGGAGTAGCCCGCGACCTCGGAGTTCACCACGACGTTGCCGGCATCGTAGGCCATCACCCAGCGCGTCCCCGACTTCTTCAAGATCACGTTCATCACGCCGGAAAGGTCCTTGAGCCCGGGCGTGGTGACCGAGGAGAACTTCACGGTGTTGACGGGCGTGAACACCGGGTCCTGCACGCCGGTGCCGCCGAAGGTCTCGGCCGCGAAGCCCACGTCGGCCTGGTAGACGTTGGGCCCCGTGGAGAGCAGGTTGTGGTACTGGTCGTGGGCCGAGAGGCTGCCGTTGACCGGCGTGCCGGCGACCGCCCCGGCGGGCAGTCCGCTCCAGTGCAGGTGGTGCGCCGGGCCCGGGTGGACCGGGTACTCGGCGGAGGAGACCCGCGGCCAGGTCGCGGCCGAGGCGGAGGTGGTCGCGGCGAGGACGATGTAGGCCGTCGCCGAGGTCAGCGGCGTGAAGTTGAACTGGCGGCTGCCCAGCACCAGCGTGGCCGCGGTCGGCGGCGTGACCTGGGAGTCGTACGGGAACGAGAGCTGGACGTTCGGCATCACGGCCGTCGGGTTGCTGTCCTGGTTGACGCCGCCGAGGTTGCTGACCGGGTTGAAGTAAGCGTCCACCAGATAGACCTTCGCGGAAGTGGCCGCGCTGGTCACGACATAAGAGGTCGCGACGCCGTCCTTGCCGGGCAGGCCCTCGCTTCCCAGCAGCGCGCGGCACGCAGCACCCACGCACTTGCCCGGACGCTGGGTCTCGCCCGGCAGGACCACCTGCATGCCGACGGCCGCGTTGGCGTATACTTTGAACGGATAGGAGACGCCGGCGGGGAAGGTGGCCAGGCACAGCGTGCCGCTCTTGCACAGGTTCTTCCCCGTCTCCGGGGCCAGGGTGATGGTCGCAGTTCCCGTGCTCTTGGTCACGAGCGTGACCTGGATGTCCACGGACCCCGCGCCGTTGTCGAGAGCGGTCAGCCCGGGGTCGATGTCGAACTGGTCGTTCGTGTTCAGGGTGACCTGGGGCTGCGGTACGAGCGTCTTGTTGACGTTCATGTAGCGGTCGACGAGGTTGACGCGCGCCATGAAGGGCACGCCCGCCGTCGGCGTCGAGATCGCGCCGGCCACGCCGCCGTTCGGATAGTCCCCCGAGCCGGGGACGGCGGTCTGACCGGGCAGCAGGAGCTGGAAGCCGACGGGCGCGTCGGCCAGCACGGTGAAGGTGGACGACTTCGGGTCGCTCGACAGGCCGGAGCCGCCGGAATCCGAGGCCGTCAGGTAATGGTCGGTCGCGGCCAGTCGCAGGGTCGCGTCGATGGGCACGGAGGTGTAGCCGGCCGAGGTGTCGATGGGCGTGACGGCGACGGGATCGGCGTAGGCGTCGGTGGGCGCGCCCACCGCCACGTTCGCCGCGCGGCCCGGGACCAGGTTGAAGAAGTCGTCGACCACCCCGACCTGGACGGTGAAGAGCGTGCCGGCGGTCTGGCCGGAGGCGACGCCGGCCTTGCCGGTCGGGGAGCCCTGGGAGAATGACTCGCCGGGCAGAAGGGTCAGCAGGCGAGTCGGCGTGCCCGGCTGCACGGGGATGGCCCGGGAGGTGTCGGGGTGCGACCAGTAGATCGAGCCGGTGTCGACGCTCTCGGCGATCAGGACCGACGAGCCCGCGCGCTTGAGCGTGACGGTGTAGGCGGCAGAGGTGGTGATCACCTGGGTCGTGGGGACGATGACCGCGAACGGGTCGTCGGAGCGCAGGCGGATCTCCTGCGTAGCACCCGGCGTCAGGTTCCAGAAGGAGTCCGTCAGGTCGACGACCGCGGTGAACGAGACGCCCGCCGCCGCGGTGTAGACGGGGCCCGCGCGGTTGTGCGCGACCGTGCCGCCCACGCGCGTCTCGGTCGGGGTCATCACGCGGAGGTATCCGGGGTTGCCGGGCAGAAGAGGCAGGGAGTTGGAGGTCCCGGCGGACAGGACCGACAAGGCGTCCGCGGCGGTCAGCGCGCGCGTGCCGGCGGTGTAGAGCTTGATGTTCGTCACCGGCGCGACCCCCGCGGTCATCGCGAAGGAGCCGAGCGCCGAGGCGTAGGGATCGTCGGAGGTCAGCGTGATGTTCCGGTCGGGGGTCGTGGTGACGTTGTAACGCGAGTCGGTCGCGTAGACGCCGGCGTTGAAGTTGACGCCCGCAGTGGAGGCGGCCGGGACGCCCGTGACGCCGTAAGGCGCGACCGTCTTGCCGGGGACCAACGTCTCGCCGGCCAGCACGATCATCAGGCGGTCGGCGGCGCCCGGGACGACCTTCAGGCCCGTGGAGGTCAGGGTGGCGAACGCGGGCACGATGACGTCGTCGTCCTCGGCGGACACGACGAGATTCCCGGTCGAGGCGCTGGGCACGAAGCCGGCGAACGAGGTCTGGCCGAGGGCCAGGGACTGGGGCGGCGGCACCGCGGCATAGGGGTCGTTGACGGAGAACTTCACCTGGCGGCCGTCGTTGGCCTTGTTGTTGTACAAGTCGACGGCGCGCACGGCGACCGTGTAGGGGTCGCCGGCGGTCAGGATGTCGGGCGTGCCGGTCTTGCCGGCCGCGGTTCCCTCGGCGTAGGTCTCGCCGGGCAGCTGGGCCAGCAGGTTGAGCGGGGTGCTGGACACGACGACGATGCCCGAGACCGTGTCCGTGCTGTACGCGGTCCCCGTCGCGTTCGTGTCCACGACGCGCAGGCTGAGGCCCGCGTTGCGCGTGACGGGGATGAACGAGAAGCTGGTGGCGCCGTTGACTAAAGTCCGCTGGAACGGGTTGGGCGCCAGGAGGCGGCCCTGGATGTTCGGGTCGTTCATGAAGTCGAGCCGGGCCAGCGGCATCTGGAAGCTGGAGACCTGCGTGATGAACGGCGTCGTGCACTGGGTCACGTTGTAGTAGTCGTCGACCAGGTTGATCGTGATGGTGGTCGTCACGCCCGCCGTCAGCTGGCCGGCCGCCGCCTTGCGCCCGCCC
>MGUL01000102.1:0-1341 GCA_001800005.1 Elusimicrobia bacterium RBG_16_66_12
GGCGCGCGCCTCGGCCCTGGGCGGCGCCTACGCCGCGGTGTCCGACGATTCGCTGGCGACTCACTACAACCCGGCCGGGCTGGGCCGGCTCGACCGCATCGAGGCCGCGGGCGGCCACGAGGCGCGCTTCGAGGGCCTCAACTACGATTATGCCGTCCTGGCCGTCCCCGTTCTGGCCTGGACGGACAAGGCGCGCCGCGTCTCCGATTACGGGACGGCGGCGGCCTCGGTCTACAGCCTGTCGGCCGGAGGCATCGAGCGGCGCGGCGCAGTCGAGACGGACGCGGCGGCGGGGACCTTCAAGGCGGCCGACCGCGCCTACGCGCTTTCCTACGGCGTGACGGTCCCGGCGACGGGGCTGGCCCTGGGAACGAGCGTCAAGCTCGTGGAATCCTCGCTCGACACCGCCCGCGCGACGGCGCTGACCGCGGACGTCGGCGGGCTGTGGCGCCGCGGGAACTGGTCGGCGGGCGCGGGCATCCGGAACGCCTTCGGCCGGCTGAGTCTCGGCTCCTCCGCCGACCCGCTGCCGTCCGTCGTCTACGGGGCGGGGTCGTGGCAGCCGCGGGCGGAATGGCTGGCCGTCGCCGAGGCGGACATGCCGCGCCAAGACGCCCTGGTCGTGGCCCTCGGCCTCGAGCGCAGCCGGAGCGTCGCGTACGGGGTCACGGCCGCCGCGCGCGCGGGCTGGCGTTCCGAGAGGATCGACGCGGGCGGGCTGGCCGGGGTCTCTTTCGGCTTCGGGGTGTCCTGGAAGGGTCTGGACGCGGACTTCTGCTGGACGGCGGGCGGCCTGCTGGGCGACGTGATGCAGTACTCGGTGAAAGCCCGCTTCTGAGCCGTGAGGCGGCTGGCGAATATCCCGGCGGTTTTGTACCATCGGCAGTGAGATGGCGAGATGGGACACGACGCGCTGGACTTTGCCGAGGCTGCTCGAGTTCGCGCTGTCCCTGGCGGGCCTTGCCGGCGCGATCGTCCTCAACGGCTGGCTGGGCCGCGTCGCCTCGCGCGCGGGCGAGCGGGCGCACCCGTCGCCGGACCTGCTCCTGTCGCTGCTGCCGATCGTCGACTTGCGCGTCGTCTTCGTTTGGGGGTTCGCCGCGTTCGTCGTGTGGGCGGTCGCGGTCGCCGCCTGGCGCGAGCGCCATCGCGCGGCGCACATCGTCTGGCTTTACGCGCTTCTCATCGCGGTGCGAAGCCTCTTCATCGTGCTGACGCCGATGAGGAGCCCGGAGGGATTTCTGCCGATCGACGGCAGTCCGCTGTTCGACGCGGTGGGCCGCTATCTGACCTTCCGCAACGACCTCTTTTTCTCGTCGCACACGGCGCTGCCGTTCCTCG
>MGUL01000102.1:1376-13962 GCA_001800005.1 Elusimicrobia bacterium RBG_16_66_12
ACGCGCCAGCACTATTCGATCGACGTCATCAGCGCGTACTTCATCACCTACGCCCTCTACCGAGCCGAGCGGCGGCGGTTGCGGGTTCCGTACCGGCGAGTCCGGGCCCGGGTGTTCGGCTGGCTCCTTCATGGATTTTGAACTCTCCGAGACGGCGAAAGAGGTGCGGGCCTCGGCGCGGGCGTTCGCCGAGCGCCTCAAGCCTCTGGCCGCGGCCTGGGACGAGGAGGAGGCCCTTCCGCCCGAGATCCTGCGCGAGGGCGGGCGGCTGGGCTTCTTCGGCCTGATGACGGCCGAGGAGTACGGCGGCATGGGGCTCGACGCGCTGTGCTACGTCGCCGCCATGGAGGAGCTGGCGCGCGCCAGCGCCAGCTTCCAGGGCTGCCTCAGCGTGCACAACTCCCTCGCCTGCGCCGCGGTCTCGCGCTTCGGCACGCCGGAGCAGAAGGGGCGATACCTGCCGAAACTCGCCAGCGGCGAGTGGATCGGCGCCTACAGCCTCTCCGAGCCCGGGGCGGGCAGCGACGTCGGCTCCATTGCGACTTTCGCCGAGCCCGCGGCGGACGGCTTCGCGCTCGAGGGCGTGAAGTGCTGGGTGACCAACGGCGGGATCGCCGACCTGTTCGTCGTCTTCGTCTCGACGAGCCGCGCCAGCGCCAGCCGGGGCATCAGCTGCTTTCTCGTCGAGAAAGGGACCCCGGGCTTGACCGTCGGCCGCAAGGAGAAGAAGATGGGCCTTCGGGCCTCGGGCACCCACGAGATATCGTTCCACGGCTGCCGCGTGCCCCGCTCGGCCCTGCTCGGCTCCCTTCACGGGGGATTTAAGATCGCGATGAGCCTCCTCGATGGGGGCCGCATCGGCATCGGCGCCCAGGCCGTGGGGATCGCCCAGGCCGCCCTCGATGAGGCCGTCTCCTACGCCAAGGCGCGCCGCCAGTTCGGCCGCCCGATCTCGGAGTTCCAGCTCATCCAAGCCAAGCTCGCGGACATGGCGACGAGCATCGAGGCGGCGCGGCTTCTCGTTTACCGCGCGGCGGCCCTGCTGGCCCGCGGCGAGCGGTGCGCCAAGGAAGCCTCCATGGCCAAGCTCTTCGCCACCACCGCCGCCAACCGCGTCGCCTACGACGCGCTCCAGATCCACGGAGGCAACGGCTACGTCCGCGAGTTCCCGGTGGAGCGCTATTTCCGCGACGCGCGCGCCGGGGAGATTTACGAGGGCACCTCCGAGATCCAGCGCCTGATCATCGCCCGCGACGTCCTGCGCGAGAAGGCGCCGTGAGCGGCCCGCCCGGGCGCCCGTTGGGAGGCATCCGCGGGCCCTTCAAGGGCTTCGAGGAGATCCGCGTTCTCGATTTCACGAAACTCCTGCCCGGCCCTTACGCCACGCAGATCCTGGCCGATCTCGGCTGCCGCGTGACCAAGATCGAACTCCCTCATTTCGCGGACGGGGCCCGGACCATGCCGCCCATGATCGACGGGGTGGGCTCCACTTTCTGGATGGTCAACCAGGGCAAGGAGTGCCTCCGCGTGAACTTCCGCGAGCCGGACGGCCTGAAGCGGGTCCGCGCTCTGGCCGCGGAGGCCGACGTGCTCATCGAGGGCTTCCGCCCGGGCCTGATGGACCGCGTGGGGCTGGGCGCCGAGGACCTGATGGCGCTCAACCCGCGCCTGATCTACGCCTCCCTGACGGGCTACCCCGAAGGCGGCCCGTGGCGGCGCAAGGCCGGCCACGACTTGAACTTCCTGGCCGTCAGCGGCTTCCTCGCGGCGGGCGGGGGCGCGCCGTCGATGCCGGCCACACAGGTCGCCGACCTCGCCGGCAGCCTGGCGGCGACGGCGTCCATCCTCGCCGCCCTGGTGGAGCGCGGCGCGACGGGCCGAGGCCGGCGCGTCACGGTCTCCATGGCCGAGACCGCTCACTCCCTCTTGCCGATCCCGTTGGGCGAGGCGCTGGCCGAGGGCCGGGACCCGGACGGCCCCCGCTGGTGGAACGGGGCGCACCCGTTCTACCGGCTTTACGAGACCGCGGGCGGCGGCCGGCTGGCCGTGGCGGCATTGGAAAAATCCTTCGCCCTCGCCCTGCTCGACGCGCTCGGCCTGGAGCGTCTGCGCGGGCTTGCCGACGATCCCTTGGCCCACGCCGAGACCCTGGCGGCGGAGATCGGCCGCGTCCTGCGCGGGGCCGCCGCCGCCGAGTGGGAGGAGCGTCTCAAGGACAAGGACGTCTGCGTGACCCGCGTGCTCGGCCTCGGCGAGGCCCGCGCTTTCATGGACCGACTGCGGACTGAAGCAAGGAGAACGACATGAGACTCAAGGACAAGGTCGCCGTCATCACCGGTTCGGCCCAAGGCATCGGCTATGCGGCCGCGGAGCTCTTCGCCGCCGAGGGCGCGCGCGTGGCGGTCGTCGACGTCGACGCCGCCAAGGCGTCGTCCGCGGCCTCGGCCATCGACGCGGGCAGGGGCGTCTGTTTCGGCATGGGCTGCGACGTGACCAAGCCCGCCGACTGCGAGGCTGCGGTCAAGGCCGTGCTGGAGAGATGGGGCAAGATCGACGTCCTGGTCAACAACGCCGGCATCACCAAGGACAACCTGCTGCTCAGGATGTCCGAGGCGGACTGGGACTTGGTCCTGGACGTGAACCTCAAAGGCGCGTTCAATTTCATCAAGGCGATCGTCAAGCCGATGATGAAGGCCCGCTATGGGAAAATCGTCAACATCTCCTCGGTCGTCGGCCTGGAAGGCAACGCCGGGCAGGCCAACTACTGCGCCTCCAAGGGCGGCTTGATCGCGCTGACGAAGTCGGTCGCGCGGGAGTTCGCCTCGCGCGGGATCAACGCCAACGCCGTCGCGCCCGGCTTCATCAAGACCCGCCTGACCGAGGTCCTTCCGGAGGAAGCCAAGAAAAAGTTTTCCGACAAGATACTGCTGGGCCGCCTGGGCGAGCCGATCGACATCGCCCGCGCGATCCTGTTCCTCTCGTCGGACGACTCGTCGTACATCACCGGCCACGTGCTGAACGTCAACGGCGGCTACTACCTATAAGGCCATGGACTACGAACTCTCCGAAGTTCAGGCCGAGATCCGCGACCTCGCGTACCAGACCGCGATCCGCGAGTTCAAGCCCGTTCGCGAGCGCTGCGACGCCGAGGAGGAGTTCCCCTGGGACGCCGTCCGGCGGGCCGCCAAGTCCGACATCGCCGGCGCCTACCTTCCCGAGGCGTACGGCGGCCTCGGCGGCGGCATCGTCGAGCTGGTGCTCGTCGCCGAGCAGTTCGCGCGCGTCTGCAGCGGGATCGGGCTGGCCTTCGGCGCGTCGGGCCTGGGCACGCTGCCGATCCTGCTGCTCGGCAGCGCCGAACAGCGCGAGCGCTGGCTGCCGGATCTGGCCTCCTCCAAGAAGCTCGCGGCCTTCTCGATCACCGAGGCCGGCGCCGGTTCCGACGCGACCGCGATGCGGTGCCTGGCGAAGCGCGACGGCGATCACTACGTCCTCGACGGCTCGAAGTGCTTCGTCTCCAACGGGTCGGTCGCCGAGATCTACGTCGTCTTCGCGACGACGAACCCGTCTCGCGGGGCGCGAGGCGTCTCGGTCTTCATCGTCGAGAAGGGAACGCCCGGCTTCGGCTTCGGCAAGAAAGAGCGCAAGATGGGCATCCGCGCCAATCCGACGTATGAGCTGGTCTTTCAAAACTGCCGCATTCCCAAGGCGAACCTCCTTTATAAAGAGGGTTATGGGCTGTTCACCGCGCAGACGACCTTCGACTTCTCGCGCCCGGGCGTGGCCGCCCAGGCCTTGGGCATCGCGCAGGGCGCGCTCGACGAGACGCTGGCCTACATACGCCAGCGCAAGCAGTTCGGCCGGCCGGTCACGAGCTTCCAGGCCATCTCGCACATGATGGCCGACTGTGCCGTCCAGATCGAGATGTCGCGCGCGCTGCTGTACGCGACGGCGAAAGCGATGGACAAGGCGATGAGGCCCGTCTACGAGAAGGCGCTCGCCGATCGCGCCATCGTCTACGACGTGATGAACAAGATGGACGTCAAGCGCTGGACCAAGGAATCGGCGATGTGCAAGCTGTCCTGCTCGGACGTCGCGATGAAGGTCACGACCGACTGCGTGCAGATGTGCGGCGGCATCGGGTATATGAGGGATTTTCCGTTGGAAAAGTTCATGCGCGACGCGAAGATCACCCAGATTTACGAGGGCACCAACCAGATACAGCGCAACGAGATCGCGATGATGATGATCAAGGAGCTGGCGTCGTAGGAGGCATTCCCATGTTCGTCGAACCGAAGAAGATCGTCTTGTGCGGCGGGGTTCGGACCCCGATCGGGCACATCGCGCGCTCGCTGGCGGCGCTGCGGGCCGAGGACCTCCTGACGGCGGTTCTCGAGTCCGTCTTCAAGCGCACGCCGCTGAAGAAAGAGGCCGTCGACGGCCTCATCGTCGGATGGGTCGGCCAGTCCTTCTCGGCGCCGAACATCGCCCGGGTGGCCGCGGTCAGGGTCGGACTGCCGATGAAGACCCAGACCGTCACCGTCCAAAACAACTGCGTCTCGTCCATCGAGTCCGTCGCCGCGGCGGCGCGCTTCATCCTCGCCGGCGAGGGCGAGCTGTACATCGCGGGCGGGACCGAGAGCATGTCCCGCCTCCCCTACACGATCGACGGCTCGCGCGCGGCCAAGCCGCTGCGCAGCCTGGCCGTCGTCCGCGAGAAGTGGGGGGAACTGCTCCAGAGCCCGGACGTCGCCGTCGTCGACTCCGTCGAGGTCGGGCTCACCGACCCCGTCGAGAACATCAACATGGCCGGCACCGCCGAGGTCTGCGCCCAGATGTTCGGCCTCACGCGGCAGGCGCAGGACGATTACGCGCGGGAGAGCTTCCGGCGGACCGTCGACGGCTGGAACCGGGGGTTCTACGACTCCCACGTGGTCCCCGTCGAGTCCGGCGGCGCGACGCTCCTCGCGCGTGACGAATACCCGTTCCTGCGAGAGGACCTCATCAACAAGCCGCAGATGTTCGCCAAGGCCTCGCCTTTCTACGACAACTCGGCCTACTCGCTCAAGGACTTCTACCGCGACCACGGCCGCCACATCCTCGGCAAGGCCTATCGGGAGGGCGACAAGGGCACCGTCACCTTGTTCAACTCCTGCGGGCGCTCCGACGGGGCGTCGGCCGTCATCGTGGCCACGGAGAGAAAGGCCAAGGAGCTCGGCCTCGAGATCCTGGCCGAGCTCAAGGGCTGGGGCTTCGACGGCGCCGCGCCGGCCCACATGGGATTCGCTCCCGCCCTGGCCGCTCCCGTGGCGCTCAAGCGCGCCGGGATCTCCTTCGACGAGCTCGACGCGATCGAGCTCCACGAGCCCTTCGCGGCCACGGTGCTGGCGATCTTCAAGGTCGGCCGGGAGCGCTTCGGCCACGACTGGGCGGGCAAAAACGCCTCGGGCGCGCTCAACCCGCACGGCGGCTCGATCGCGCTCGGCCACCCCTTGGGCGCGACGGGCGTGCGCCTGCTGCTCAACCTGATCTACAGCCTCAAGCGCGACCCCAAGTCGCGCCACGGCATGCTCGCCGCGTGCGCCGGCGGGGGCGTGGGCGGGGCGATGGTTATTTCGCGGCCTTGACCATCAGCGTCCACTCGCCTTCCTGGACCGTCTTGCCGTCTTGAGTGACGATCGCGGCCTCGAAAAAAACCAGGCCTCCGCGACCGCCCATCGCGCGCCGGCGGGCCACCTTCAGCGTCAGGGAGATGCTGTCGCCGAGGAACACCGGCGCCTTGAATTTCCAGGAAAGCCCCGTGAAAGCGACGACGCTTTCACGCAGGATCTCCAGGTCATGGAGAAGCCCGGTGGCCGCCGAGAGGGCCAATAGGCCGTGGGCGATGCGCCCCCCGAAGGGGGACGACCGCGCGTAGTCCTCGTCGAGATGGATGCGGTTGAAATCCCCCGAGACCTCGGAGAACGCCCGGACCGTCCCCTCGTCGAGGCGCCGGGCGGCGCTTTGGAACGTCCGCCCTTCCGTGAAATCCTCGAAATAAAGGTCGTTTGCCATGGGGGAATTGTAGACAATATGGAGTCTAAGTCAGGTAATCGAGCGCCAGCCCGATGAGCTTGCGCGTCTTCGCCGTGTAGGGCGGATAGAAGAACCTCAGGACGTCGAGCGGGCCCTGGCGCAGGACCGCGCGCTCGTGCGAGAGCGCGCGGAAGCCGAAATAGCCGTGATAGTTGCCCATCCCGCTGTTGCCCACCCCGCCGAATGGCAGGTCGGGGTTGGCCAGATGGATGATCGCGCTGTTGACGCAGGTGCCACCCGCCGTGGTGTCGCGCAGGATGCGCTAGACGGCGCGCTCATCGCGGCTGAAGACGTAGAGGGCCAGGGGCTTGTCCCTGGACTGGACGACGCGCACGGCCTCGTCGAGGGACCGAAAGGTCATGATGGGCAGGATCGGGCCGAAGATCTCATCCCGCATGATCGGCGAGTCCTCGGCGACGCCGGAGAGGAGGGTGGGCGACATATAGCGTTCGGCCTCGTCGCACGTGCCGCCGATCTCCACCTTGGCTCCATGGCGGACCGACTCCGCCAGTACCTTCGCCAGACCCTGTTGGTGCCCCACGCTGACCAAGCGGCATAAGTCGGGGCTGGAGCGGCGCGCCTCCTCGGTCGGGCCGAAACGCTCCGCGATGACGCGTTTGGCCTCCGAGACGAATTCGGCCAAGCGGCTCTCGTGGATCAGCAGATAGTCCGGCGCCACGCAGGTCTGCCCCGCGTTGAGGAACTTGCCCCAGACCGTCCGTTCGGCCGCCTTGCGGATGTCGGCCGTCTCGTCGATGATGATGGGGGACTTCCCGCCCAGTTCGAGGGTCACCGTCGCCAGGTTCTTGGCGGCGGCCGCCATGACGGTCTTGCCGATGCGGGGGCTGCCGGTGAAGAAGATGTGGTCGAAGGGGAGTTCCAGCAAGGCGTCCGAGACGGCGGCGCTGCCCTCGAAGACCGCCACCTCGTTCTCCTCGAAGAGCTCGGCCAGGAGCCGCTTGACGAAGGCCGAGGTGTGGGGCACCTTGCTCGAGGGTTTCAGCATGCAGCAGTTGCCGGCCGCCATCGCCGCGACGAGCGGGTTGATGAGCAGGTTGATGGGGTAGTTCCAGGGCGAGAGGATCAAGACCAGTCCCTTGGGCTCCAGGCGGAACTCGCTGCGCGTCCCGAAGAGGGCCAGCGGCGTCGGCACGGAGGAGGGGCGCATCCATTCAGCGAGATGCTTCATGGTATGATTGATTTCGCTGACGACGGGGAAGACCTCGGTCAGGTCGGCTTCGTCCGGGTTCTTGCGGAAATCGTCGTAAAGGGCCTTGTGGAGCCGCCCGCGATTGGCGAGCAGGGCGTCGCGCAGCCTGCGAAGCTTGACGCGGCGTTCCTCGGCCGAGGTCCGCGCGATCGCCCAGCGGTTGCGGCGCTGGGCCTCGAAGACGGTCTTCATGGACTTGATTCTACAACTTTGAAATGCGCATCCTCACCTACAACTGCTGCGCCTTGCCGCTCCTGACGGGGGACATCGGCCGGCGCCTGACGCTGGCCGCCGAGTCGATCTTGGGTCTGGATCCGGAGCTGATCCTCCTGCAGGAGATCTTCCTGACGGAGCAGTTCGCCGCGGTCCGCTCGGGCCTGCCCCGCTGGCCGCACGCGGCTTGGGAGCGGCGTTCCTTTTCGCGCGTGGCGGGCGGGCTCTGCCTGCTGTCGAAGCGGCCGATCCGCCGCTGGGGCTTCGTGAGTTTCGCCGTCCAAGGGCCGGCCTGGCGCTTCTCGGCGCTCACGCGCCTGAGCCCGAAGGGGTTCCTCTGGGCGGAGTTCGAGGCCCCGGCGGTGCTGGTCGTGCACACGCACCTCGTCGCCGACTACCGGATCGGTCTTGAGGGCCGAAACCCCTACCCCCAGGCGCAGGCGGCTCAGCTCGGCCAGATCGAGGCCCATCTGCGTCCGCACGGCGGCGCTGCGCCGATGGTCGTCGCCGGGGACCTCAACATGAAGCCGGACGCGCCGGCTCTGCGTCGCTTCCTCGACATCCTGCGGCTCTCGGACGCGATGGGGCAAGCGGCGCCGCCGAGCGTCATCGAGGAGCCTTACTACCGCCTTCCTTTCTTCGGGGCGCCGAACAGGCGGTTCGACTACGTCCTCTTCCGCGGGCTCGCGGACCGGGCGACGGCCGAGTACGTGCTCCGGGAGCGGCCGCTGACCCGCGGCGGGCGAGGGATCACGCTGAGCGACCATCTCGGAGTGCTCGCGGAGCTGCACGAGCAGCCCTCGCGCCGAAGGAGCTAGCCGGACTTTTCAGCGCTTCTCGCTCCAACTTTTGTCCGCCTTCGACGCGACGTGCTTGAGCTGGGCGACGGCGGCGCGGACGGGCTTCTTGGTCTTGGGTTTCTCGGCCTTCGCGGCCAGGCCCTCGATGGGTGCGAGCGCGGGCGGCGGTGACGAAGCGGCGGGGGCCAGCTCGAGCTCGATGGTCTGGCCGGTGCCCAGGCGGACCGCGGCGGTCACGCCGCCGTTCTCCTGGGCGGCCTTCGACAGGATCTGCCTGGTCAGCGGGTCGTTGCCGATCGTCTGGGGCAGGCCCTCGGCGCAGGCCCCGACGGCCGCCAGCAGCATCCACGCCGTCAAGGCCATGTTCTTCATCCTGCGATGAGGATAATGCGCAGGCGTGGGACGCACCAGTGGCCGAGGGCCCTGGCGGGCCTAGGCCTATGGGCCCAGGTCTTACTGAGGCGTGACGACGATCCGCTTGGAGGGGGCCGCGTTCGCGTCGAGGTCCTTCCTGCCGGAGGCGTCCTGCCCCATCTTCCGGGAGACCTCGTCCACGATCTTGGCCGCCTTATCCGACGCCTTCTGGACGTCCGTGAAGGTGTAGCGGACGTTCTCGAGGGCCGGAACCTCGGCCTGGCCCACTTCGCCCGGGGCGGAGCCGCCGTTGTCCGAGAAGGCGCTCGGCCCGCCGAAGTCGTCGAGGAACTGACTGCCGAGGCCGTTGCCCAGGTCGTTGGCGGCCATCTGCACCGGATCCTGCCCGGGAGTCTCCGAAGAAGGAGTCTGGGCGTCCGGGGGCGTGCTCCTGTCTCCACCCGCGTCCGCGGCGAACATGTTCGCTTGGAACATGTTCTTCTCCTGCTGGGAGGTCTCCCGCCTCTCCTTTTCCTTCTGCGCCTGCTTCTCGGCATAAGCCTTGAGCTCGGCCGGGCAGCTGGGGTTGCTGCCGCAGGCGGCCGGGTCGAAGGGCGCGCTCCAGTCGCTCTTCACATAATCCGACCAGGAGACTTTCCCATCCGGGAAGACGAGGATCGCGCCATTGGGCTGACGGATGACGTCCTTGAGCGTTCCATCCGCCTTCCCCCGGTCCTCGGCGGCGACCATCCGGGGATCGGGCGCGGCGACCCCGCTATCGGAGCACTGCAGGGCGCCGATGCCCTGGAGAGCGTTCGTCGTGGCGGCGAACGAGCCCAAATCCGACTTCGCCGCGTCGCTCGCGCGGATCTGGTTGGGCGCGAGCGGGCCGACGAAATCGTCCGGGACGATGGTCTTGCCGCCGGAGGTCTTCTGAGCGTCGTCCGGGCCGGTCCAATAGGAGCCGGAGACGGCGTCGAACGCGCCGAAGCCCTCGGGGGCGGACGCGTAGGCCGCGGTTTGCGCGCCGGCGAGGATCAGCGCCAGCGCGAGGGCGGTGAAGTGGGGCGTCGGGGTCTTCATGGCCAGGCTCCTTGGTTGCTCCCCCAGCATAGCCTATGGACGCGCGCCGCGCCAGGGGCCGTAAGGCCTACACGTCAATAGGCCTAAAGGCCCACTCTGATCTGGACGAAACACCGGTTGACCTCGGGGAGGGGCTTTTCCTAATATGCCGCACCATGACCGAGCATAGCGAGGGAATGGTTGCATCGATGGCCGTGGGAGGCAACCATGATTAAATTCGGCACTTCCGGGTGGCGGGGCGTGGTCTCGGACGAGTTCACCTTCGCCAACGTGCGAAGGGTCGCGCACGCCGCGGCGGGCAGCGTCAAGGAGAGCCCCGAGGTTGGCTACAACAGCGACGAGTACCGCCAGTTCCTTCGCGGCGCCTCGCCGAGCCGGGTCCCGACCGTGGTCGTCGGCTATGACACGCGCTTCCTGTCCGAGGATTTCGCCCGCGAGATCGCGGCGGTCTTCGCCAGCGACGGCATCCGCACCCTCTTCTCGAAGACCGACCTGCCGACCCCGGCCGCGGCCTGGGCCGTGCTGGACCACAAGGCCGTCGGCGGGGTGATGCTCACCGCCTCGCACAACCCCGGGCAGTACAACGGCTTCAAGTGGATGTCCTACTGGGGGGGCGCGGCCTCGCCGGCGATCACGAACGACCTCGAGCGCCGCGTCGAGCTGCTCGGCGACCACTCCGTCAAGGCCATGTCCGACGAGCGTTCGCTCAAGGAGTCCTGGACCGAGACCCTGGACTTCCGGAAATCCTACTTCGACCAGCTTGAGAGCCTGCTGGACGTCAAGGCCATCCGCAAAGCGAAGCTGCGCGTCGGCGTGGACGCCATGCACGGCTCGGCGCGCCTCTACCTGAGGCCCTTCCTCGAAGAGCGCCTCGGCGTGACGGTCATCGCGCTCAATGAGGACCGCGACGTCCTCTTCGGCGGCAGATCCCCCGAGCCCACGCCGGAGTCGCTCGCCCCGCTGGCCGAGATCGTCAAGAAGCAGAAGCTGGCGCTGGGACTCTCCTGCGACGGCGACGGCGACCGCTTCGGCATACTCGACGCGGGGGGGGGCTACATCCCGGCTAACGATGTCCTCGCCCTGGCCTACGAGCACCTCGCCGCCAATCGCACGCTGCAGGGCAAGGCCGCGCGCTCGGTCATGACCTCCCACTTCGTCGACGCGGTCGCCAAGGCTCACGGCTGCGAGACCCGCGAGACCCCGGTCGGCTTCAAGTACCTCGGAGAGCTGCTGCGCTCCGGGGCCTTCCTCCTCGCCGGCGAGGAATCCGGCGGCATGTCGATCCGCGGCCACGTCCCCGAGAAGGACGGGATACTGGCCTGCGTTCTGATGCTGGAGCTGGTCGCCCTCGGACGCAAGCCGCTCGCCGCGGTGCGCGAACGCCTGTACAAGCAGGTGGGGGCGTTCCATAACACCCGCCTCAACTACAAGATGGACCGCCTGCGCCAGATCATCGAGCTCGAGAGCCGCCTGAAGGTCAAGCCGCCGCTCGAACTGGCCGGCGCCTCGGTCTGGCGCATCGACCAGACCGACGGCTTCAAGTTCATCCTGCGCGACGGCTCGTGGCTGGGCCTGCGCAGCTCGGGGACCGAGTCCGTCTTCCGCGTCTACGCGGAGGCCCACACGCCCAAGCGCCTGCAGGAGATGGTGGACGCGGGCAAGAAACTGCTCCAGGGGAAATTCTAATGGCGAAGATCCAGTCCGTCCGCGCTCAGGAGATCCTTGATTCCCGCGGCTACCCGACCGTCGCCGCGGAGGTGACCCTGGCCGACGGCTCCGTCGGCGCCGCCGCGGTCCCGAGCGGGGCTTCGACCGGCGAGCACGAGGCGGTGGAGCTGCGCGACGGCGACAAGGCCCGCTACTGGGGCAAGGGCGTGCTGAAGGCCGCGGCCAACGTCACGGGCGAGATCGCCAAGGCGGTCAAGGGGCTGGACGCCGCCGCTCCCGCGAAGCTCGACAAGAAGATGATCGATCTTGATGACACGCCCAACAAGGGCCGCCTCGGCGCCAACGCCATCCTCGCGGTCTCCATGGCCGCCGCGCGCGCGCAGGCCGCGTCCTCCAAGCTTCCGCTCTACGCATACCTCCGCAAGGCCTACGGCCTGCCCGAGGACCGCTGGCTCCTGCCCACGCCGATGTTCAACGTCGTCAACGGCGGCAAGCACGCCGATTCCGGCCTCGACGTCCAGGAATTCATGGTCGTGCCCATCGAACTGCCGAGCTTCCGCGAGGCCCTGCGCGCGGGCGCCGAGATCTATCAGGTCCTGAAGAAGGCGCTGGCCGCGCTCAAGATGACGGTCGCCGTCGGCGACGAGGGGGGCTTCGCCCCGAAGCTCAAGACCCACGCCGAGGTCCTCGACGTGCTGGCCAAGGCCATCCTCGACGCCGGATATGCCGGCAAGGTCCGCTTGGCTCTCGACTGCGCGGCCAGCGAGTACTTCAAGGACGGGAAGTACGCTCTCGAGGGCAAGGCCCTGTCCTCCGCCGAGGTCGGCGAGATCTACGCGGCCTGGGCGGCCAAGCACGGCATCGTCTCCATCGAGGACCCCTTGGCCGAGGACGACTGGGCGGGCTGGAAGGCTCTCACCGCGAAGCTGGGCGACCGGATGCGCATCATCGGCGACGACCTCTTCGTGACGAACCCCGAGCGCCTGGCGCGCGGCATCGAGGAGAAGTCGGCCAACGCGATCCTGATCAAGCTCAACCAGATCGGCACGCTGACGGAGACGGTCCGCGCCGTGACCGACGCCCAGAAAGCGGGCTTCTCCTCCGTCATCTCCCACCGCTCGGGGGAGACCGAGGACGCCTTCATCGCGGACCTGGCGGTGGCGCTCAACGCCGGCGCGATCAA
>MGUL01000102.1:14087-14398 GCA_001800005.1 Elusimicrobia bacterium RBG_16_66_12
TCCGCGCGGCGGCGACGGCGAGATGAGCTGGAAGTCCGCGCGGGGCGCCGCCGCGGACTTCATCCGCGCGCGCTGGGCCCGGCTCCTGCTCGCAACGGCCCTCGTCGCCCTCTTCTTCGGCAACGCGGGCTTCCGCGGCCTGATCGGCAACTGGGGGGAGCTGAGACGTCTGCGCGCCGACATCGAGCGCCTCCAGGCCGAGGAGGGCGAGCTCGCCGGGCGCCTGAAGATCCTGCGCGCCGGCGACGGCGCCGTCGAGCGCGCGGCGCGCAAGGAACTCGGCTACATCAAGAAGGGCGAGATCGAGTACC
>MGUL01000102.1:14710-16136 GCA_001800005.1 Elusimicrobia bacterium RBG_16_66_12
TGGCCGGTTGGATCGTCCAGCGCAGGAAGAAGTTCTCCTACGCCCGCGCGGCGGACTATTTCGGGGTGGCCGGGCCCCTCGGCCACGGCATCGGCCGGCTCGGCTGCCTGGCCGCCGGCTGCTGCTATGGCCGCCACACGGACTTGCCCTGGGGCCTCCCCTTGGCGGGCGACCCCTCGCGGCATCCGACCCAACTCTACGAGGCCGCGGCCTGCTTCGCCATCGCCGCGGTCGTCTCCCGGGCCGGCCTGCCGCGGGTGCGCGACGGCCGCTGGCGCGCCGGCTCGGCCCTTCTCCTCTACATCGCTTTGTACGCGGTCGCGCGCTTCGGCGTCGAGGCTCTGCGCGGCGACGACCGGGGCGGCTTCTGGTGGGGGCTGTCGCCTTCGCAGTGGGGGGCGACCGTCCTGTTCGTCGCGGCGCTGGTCCTGAGCCTCAGGAGGCGCGCGCCATGAAGAAGACGCTTTTGGTGGAGACGGGCGGGCCGCGCCTGGATGCGTTCCTCGCCAAGTCCCTTGCCGGCTGCACTCGGTCCTTCTTCAAGGACCTCATCGTCCGGGGTCATGTGACGGTCAACGGCAGGCCCCGCGACCCGGACGAGCGCGTCGCGGAGGGCGACCGTGTCGTCGTCGAGCTGCCGCAGTCCGAGGCGGAGGAAGGAACGGACTTCGAATCCTGGGTCCTCTTCGAGGACAAGCGCCTCCTCGTGCTCTCGAAGCCCCCGGGCCTGCTGATGCATCCGCTCGGGACCTCCTGGCTCACCACGCCGGAGGCCGCGCGCTCGGAGCCCGGGGTCAACCTCGCCGGCCTCCTGCAGATATTCCGGCCCGCCATCCTCAAGGCGGGCACGCCCCGCTGCGGCATCGTGCACCGCCTGGACCGCCAGACGAGCGGCGCCCTGGTCGTGGCCAAGGACCCGGAGACCTACGACGCGCTCGTCGAGAGCTTCAAGGAGCGCCTGGTGGACAAGACCTATCGCGCGGTGGTCCGAGGCGTGCCGCCGGGAGCGTCCCGGGTGCAAGCGCCCATCGGCCGCGTGCCGGGCAACCGGCGCATCGTCGTGACCGCGATGGGCAAGAGCGCCGAGACCTCCTTCAAGGTCCTCTCGAAGAAGAAGCACGCGGCGCTGGTCGAGGCCAAGCCCCGCACGGGGCGCACGCACCAGATCCGCGCCCACCTGGCCTATCTCGGGCATCCCGTGGCGGGCGACCCGGAGTTCGACCCGCCGGCGCCCGGCAAGGCGGTCCCGCCGCGCATGATGCTCCACGCCTGGCGCCTGGGCTTCGAGCATCCGGCCAGCGGCCGTCCCGCGCTGTTCACGGCCGAGCCGCCGGCGGACTTCGAGCGCTTCTGGAAGTCCCTGCGCTGAAATGTTAGCATCAGCGCCGTGAGAGCGCTGACCTTCCTGGCGGGCCGTTTCGTGGCG
>MGUL01000102.1:16248-18507 GCA_001800005.1 Elusimicrobia bacterium RBG_16_66_12
CGGCGGAGGAGAACCTCCTGATGCTGCGCCGGCTGGCCGAGTCGCGAGCCGACGCCAACATCTCGCTGAAGCTGACCCAGCTGGGCCTGGCCATCGACGAGGCTCTGGCGCGGGAGAACCTGACGCGCATCTTCAGTGAAGCGGCCAAGCTGAACATCTTCGTGCGCGTGGACATGGAGGGTTCGCCCTGGACGCAGAAGACCCTCGACCTCTTCTACGCGCTGAAGCCGAGCTTCCCGGACACGGGCATCGTGCTGCAGTCCGCTCTGCGCCGCACCGAGGCGGACGTCCGGGACGCGGTCGCGCGCGGCGCGCGCGTGCGCCTGTGCAAGGGCGCCTACCGGGAGCCGGCCGCGGTCGCCTTTCAAGACAAGGCCGAAGTCAACGCGAGCTACGACAGGTGCGCGGCCCTGCTGACCAAGGCGCCGATCCCGGCCTTCGCCACCCACGACGACGCCCGCATCGCGGCGGCGCTCAAGGCCTGCGACGCGGCGGGCTTGGTCAAGTCGGACTACGAGATCCAGATGCTGTACGGCCTGCGTCCCAGGCGCTGGCGCGAGCTCCGGGCGCAGGGTCACACGGTCCGGATCTACGTCCCGTACGGCACGCACTGGATGCCCTATTTCTACCGGCGCGTCCGCGAGCGCAAGGAGAACCTGATGTTCGTGCTGAGGAACCTCTTCGAATGAAGGCCCTGCTCAAGAAGACCCCGGCGCCCGGGGCCTCTTACGAGGCGACCGACGACCTGCGCATCCGGGCCGACGAGCTCCTCGTCAAGGTCCACCGCGCGTCGATCTGCGGTTCGGACCTGCCCATCTTCGGCTGGGACTCCTGGGCGCCGGAGCGCTTCAAGACCCCCAGCACCTTCGGCCATGAGTTCTGCGGGACCGTCGCGGAGGTCGGAGCCAACGCCCGAGACTTCGCGAAGGGCGACTTCGTCTCGGTGGAGAGCCACATCTTCTGCGGCCTCTGCTACCAGTGCCAGAACGGCCAGCGCCATGTCTGCCGCGAGATGAAGATCATCGGCATCGACGGCCCGGGCGGCTTCGGGGACTACGCGGCCGTCCCTGCCCGCTGCGCGTGGAAGCACAAGGACGACTCCCTTCGAGACCTGGGCTCGCTCTTCGAGCCTTTCGGCAACGCGGTCTACTCCGTGCTGGTCGAGCCCGTGTCGACGAAGTCCGTGCTGGTGATGGGCTGCGGCCCGCAGGGCCTGTTCTCCATCGCGGTCGCCAAGGCTTCCGGAGCCGGCCCGATCGTCGCCGTCGAAGGCTCGTCGTACCGGGCGGAGCTGGCGCGCCGGATGGGAGCCACGGCCGTCGTGGCGCCGGGGGACCTGGGCGCGGTCCTGAAGGCCGGCAAGGTCAAGGACGGCTATGACGTCGTCTGCGAGATGTCGGGGGCGGCCCCCGCGATCGGCATGGCCTTCAAGGCGGTGCGCAGCGGGGGCCGCATCTCCGCTTTCGGCCTGCCGTCCAAGAAGGTCGAGATCGACTGGGCCAACGACCTCATCTTCAAGGGCCTGCGCGTGCACGGCATCGTGGGCCGCGAGATCTTCGAGACCTGGTACAAGGCCGACCGCCTGCTCCGCTCCGGAGCGGTCGATCTTGCGCCCGTCGTCACCCACACCTTCCCGCTCGAGGATTACGAGGCGGGCTTCGCCGCGATGACCTCTCCCGACAAGAAGTGCGGGAAGGTCGTCTTCGTTCCCTAGCGCTTCAGGACCTCCCAGCGCTGGAAGGGCGGGGTCGCGCAGTCGCGGCAGTAGTCCGCGTCGAAGGCGAGGCCGGGGTCGCAGTCCGCCCGCGGCAGCGTCCGTTGATGGAAGGCGAGGGGGATGGGCACGAAACTGCGCTCCATGTGAGCGATGCCGCAGGCTTTCGAGGCGCCGAAAGCCGCGAACAACGCGTCCTTTCGGGCGAAGTCCCAGGAATTTTCCGCCCTCCAGCCGACCCGGAACTGGAGAGGACGCCGGTCCCGCGGATCGGAGAGCTCGCGCCAGAACACGGCCTGCGCGGCGATCAGCGCGAGCGCCGCCAGGAGCGCGATGGGACGGCGATCCGGCTTCGGCAGCCGCGCCAGGGCGGCGGCCAGGGCGAGAAGACTGATGAACTGGACGAGCGAGTAGTACCTCAGCGAGCTGGTGTTCCTGAATAGGCTGAAGCAGGCCATGTAGGCCCACGGCCAGAGCGAAATGGTCCGTTCCCGCGCGGAGATCTTCGCATGGCCGTGCCAGGCGCGCATCGCGTTCCAGCCCAA
>MGUL01000103.1:0-5515 GCA_001800005.1 Elusimicrobia bacterium RBG_16_66_12
CACGCCGGAGAGGTCGTCGTACTTCTGCGCTCCCTCGGCCTTGGGCGCGAAGGACTTCTTCGCCTGGGAGGCCGCGGGCTTGGAGTCTCCGCGCAGGACCGCGCTCAACCGGCTGGAGCCGAGGCTCGCGACGGCGGAGACGGCGAAGATCATCAGGATCTTCCCGCCGACGGCCCCCGAACCGACGGCGGCGCCCGAGCCGCCGGAACCGGCGCCCCCGCGCAGGAGCCGGAGGCCGGAGCCCGAGCCGCGCCCGCCGCCGAACCAGGCGGCGCCGCGCTTGCGCTCCTTGCCCACCTTGGCCAGCTTGAAGGTCGGGACTGCGGCCGTCGAAGGATTCCGGTTATCCATGATCTGTCTCCGCTCGTTCGGATCTCCGGCCAGTGTAGCCCCCGACCGCGGCCTTGTCAAGAAAAGGAATGGCAATTACCGTCTTTTTACTTTCCCTCGGGACGAGGAGGATTCAATCGGACCCCCGAACCTAAACCAAATCGAGGAACTCCTCGATCGTCAGGCCGGCGTCTCTCAGGATGCCTTTGAGCGTCCATGGGTCCACCGGATCATTGCGGGGGATCGTGATCATCGTCTCGCCGTTCCACATGGAGATATGCCTGCCCTGGCGGACGATCCGGAAACCCGCGCGCGTGAAAGCGCGCACGACCCGCCTGTGCGAAACAAGGGGCGGGCGCATTTTTTACGCGAGGATCGTCAGTTCGCGGACTTCCTTTTTGCGGAGGACTTCCCTCAGCGAAGCCAGGTAGGTTTCCACGGCGTCCCTGATGTTGTCCAGGGCCTCCTGCTTCGTGCGCCCCTGGCTCCAGCAGCCGCGCAGTTCAGGGCAATGCACGGAGTAGCCCATGTCCGTTTTTTCCAAGACCGCGTGGTAGCGATACCTTCCTTTCATGGTCATACTGTAACAGACCGCCCCCTCCTCCGCAAGGGGACCGGCGTCCCCACATCCTCGGATAAGCAGGCGTCTGCGACGGACAACTTTTCACCCATCGGGTGAAAAATATCCCAATGAGCCCTGGGCGCCGGGACGACTGCAGTTATCCACAGAATTATGCCGGCATAAAACGGTGGATAACTTCAGCCGAGCCCGCTATTTTTAAGGACAGCTCCAGTCGATCCGGTCCTCACACGCGTGGCGGCTTATCCGAGGATTGGGGGCGTCGCGCGTGGCGGTCCCCGTGAGATGGGCGACGAGGTCTTCCCGCTATTGCAGAAACGGGAGGTTGGCGCCGAATTCAGTTCCGGCGGTATTGTATGTTCTCAGTTGTTCGGCGTCGCTGAGGTTCCCGCGCCAGGCCCGGCCGAGATTGTCTCCCCAACTGCCCTTGCCCTGGATCGATGAGGAAACGGCGCGGACATATTTAACCGCCGGACTGAGAAGGCCATCGTAGAAGGTATTGGACGCATGCCCCACAATGCGCCCACCGACGGGTCCGAACCCGTTGCTGATCATGGCGGCGCTGTAGAAATGTTCGACATCGGCAATTTCGCCGGGCGTGAAATCCCCGCCTAAGACCTGATTGCAGTTTCCAAATGCGCGGCAGCCGGCGATGGTTTCCCTGGCGAATAGGAGTTGCCTATTCATGTGCGGCGGCGTGTTTTTGAGCAGATACTGCGGGACTACATCTGATTCCATGTTGTTTACAACATTGGTCCAAAGGGGGTTTCTCCCTTTATCTTTTGCGTCCAGATCGACCGCTTCCCCGGAGAGCTTCCAAACTCTCTCGGCCAATTCGCGCTTGTTTTTGTCCCCATCGCCAAACATGAGCCCCGGATGAGGGCTATTCTTTGCCGCATCCTTCTTGGCGAGATCAGGGACGACGCCTTCTCGGATCGTCTGCGGGCCGACGGCCTGTTTCAGCACGCCGACTCCTCGTCCGGGAGTTAAGGCCGCGTTGCTGCTGGGTTTTTGGCGCACGTCTCCCGGTCCCTTGGCGGCGTCGAAGGGATCTTTGATCCTCGCCACGCGGCCCTGGCTCTTCGCTTGTTGGGCGTGGGAGTCCGCCAGCTTTTTCTGGACGTTTTTGCGCTCCTCCGCGGCTTTTTCGGGGGTCAAGTCCGTCCGGCCGCTCTGCCCGCGCAGCGTGTAGAGGTCCAGCGCCGCCGAACGGCGATGGAGTTCCTCGATTTTTAAGACGTCGCTGACGCTGTTGATCCGGCCGGGCAGACCTTGAAGATATGCCGGATCCGACGCCGCCGATTCCGAATCGGACCCCCGGCCCCGGCTGCGGGCCGGTCCCGCCTGGATCTTGTCAATCTCATCGACGGCGGCCGTCAGATCCTGGATATCTTGCCGGCGCTGGGCCGTCTGCTCCTGAGTGAGCGACCGGTCGGGCTCTTGCTGAGAGAGGCCGGCGAGAGTCCTTCGGGTTTCGGCGGGGACGGGTGCGCCCTTCTCGAAGGCGACCGCGATGCGGGAGCGTGTTTTGTCGAGCGGGTCGACCGCGGCGTCCGTCACGCCGGGAGGAGTCTCAGGCGAGGGTTGGGCGGCCGCGGAGAAGGACGCATTGAGAGCCGCGCCGAGGATCAGGCACGGCAGGGGGATTCTCACATTCCAAATGGTAGCCCCCGCCCCTTGATTTGTCAATACGCACCCGTTTGCTTCGCCAACCTGCTTCGTCAACCTTGACACGTTGTCATTTTACCACTATACTGTGACGTAATATGACACTAGCTCTTCCGCGTGAAATGACTGGGGCCATCGAGAGCGCCCTTCAAACCTTCCCCGTGGTCGTCGTCACCGGGATGCGGCAGGTGGGCAAAAGCACGCTCTTGCAGAAGGCTCCCGCGTTCCGGCATCGGCGCTTCGCGACTCTCGATGATTTCGCCGAGCTGGAAGAGGCCAAGTCCTCTCCCGACGCATTCCTGGACCGAAAGGCGCCCCTGACCATCGACGAGGCGCAGCGCTGCCCGGAGCTGCTTGTCGCCGTCAAGAAAGCGGTGGACGCGGACCGCGTTCCCGGCCGCTTCCTGCTCTCGGGTTCCGCCAACTTCGCGCTTCTCAAGAACGTTTCCGAGAGTCTTGCCGGTCGGGCGATCTACCTGCCGTTGCAGCCCTTCACGAGGCGCGAGATCGCGGGCATGACCGGCTCCGACCCGTTTCTGACCGGCTTCATGAAGACGGGCGACCTCCCGAAATCCCTGCCGCGCTTCAAGCCGGTCTCGCCGCGGGAGGTCTATATCGGGGGGATGCCATCCGTTTGCCTGGGACAGGCCCATGATCCCGGCCTCTGGTTCAAAGGCTTCGAGCAGACCTACCTGGAGAGGGACATCCGCGGCATCGAGGACCCGCTGGGTTTCAGGCGCCTGATCCGGCTGGCTGCCTTGCGCACCGGGAATCTTTTCTCGCCCAGCGAACTGGCGCGGGACGCGAAACTCACCGCCGCCACGACCGCCCGTTATCTGGGCCTGCTGGAACTTTCCTTCGTCGCCGGCCGGCTGCCGCCCTTCTTGAACAACAGGGCCAGCCGCTTGATCAAGTCTCCCAAGTTCTACATGTCGGACAGCGGTCTTGCCTGTCATCTTGCCGGCATCGCAGGAGAAGCGCTGTTGCGCTCTTTTCCTTCCTACGGAGCGCTCTTCGAGACCTACGCGTGGAACAACTTGGCGGCGATCCTCGCGGCCCATCGGCCGGAGGCCGGCCTGTCCTTTTGGGGCGTCCAGGGCCGTCACGAAGTCGATTTTGTGATCGAATCGGGCGCCGACTGCTGGTCGGTGGAAGTGAAGGCCGCCGAGCGATGGGAAGCGCGGGACCTCGCCGGCCTGAGGGCATTCCTGGAGCACACTCCGCGCTGCAAGGCCGCTATCCTCGCCTACAACGGCAAGATTCCGGTCCGCCTTGGGGAGAAACTTTGGGCTCTGCCCCTGGGTCTTCTGCTCAGTTAATCAGCGACGAGCCCGCGCGAGCGGTCATCGCGCGGGCTCTCATCATGCCCCCAACCAGACCGAGCAGAGCGCCTGCGCCGCCCAACAACATAATCCAGGGGCTTGAAAAACTTGCCCCCCATTAGCCGCAGTCCCGCCCGTAGTCGCCCCAGAGATGGGCGACGACGGGTCCGAACCCGTTGCTGATCATGGCGGCGCTGTAGAAATGTTCGACATCGGCAATTTCGCCGCGCCTAGTCGAGCATCACCGCGACGGGCATCTTATGTCGTTCGAGAATGACCCGGTTCTGCTTATGGCTCAGAGATCATCGAACTGTTCGATGTTGAGGCCCGACTGTTTGATCAGCCTGCGCAGGAGGCCGATCCCCAATTCTTTGTGCTGGGGAATGGACAACGTGTAGAGATAGTCCGGCTTGACCAGCATAACGTGAGAGCCGACCCGCCGCACGACGGCCCATCCAACCGATTTGAATTTGCGCACAGCTTCCGCGCCAGAGCAGACCCGCGGACGCCCGCTCACACGGAGACCTTAAACGATTTCCTGCTGTGCTTCTGTCCTTGAGTCTTGGCGTCCATCACGGAAAGCCAGCCGACGATGGCTTCCTTGATGTTCACCTCAGCTTCTTTCTCAGTTTTGCCTTGGCTGAGGCAGCCCGGCAACGCGGGAACCTCCACAACATAAAAACCGGACTCATCTTTCTCAATGACCACGCGCAATTTCATCGGCCCCCCTCGTTGGCCCGCTTCCCGGCACCCTTATCGTGGATGGTTCCTGTCATGTCAGATACTCCTCCAAGGCCCTCTCGGACGGGTAGCCGTGCGATTTATGGATCATGGAGGTGCACTTGTCGGCGTTGTCCGGCTCCGACGACTTGCAGGTCTTCGGCTTGGCCATCATGCCCCCAACCAGCCCAAGCAGAGCGCCCCCGCCGCCCAACAACATAATCATGGGGCTTGAAAAACTTGCCCCCCCATTAGCCGCAGTCCCGCCCGTAGTCGCCCCACCGGCCAGCGCGATTCCTGCGGCTACAGCAATGCCGGCCCCCGCCGCGCCCAAAATAGCGCCCTGTGTCGTTTGGCCGTTCGAACCGGTGGCGATATGAACGCCGAGACCCGCGACCACCACGCCCAACGCCAGGGCTACCCAACACAAATAAGCGGCGAGAGACGTTGTTAATGGGTTTTTGGGGGCTGCAAGCGTGCTGGCATAATACAGCAGCCCCGCGGCGAGCATTAGCATCATCTTCGCCATCTCCATCTCCTTCTTGTACGGCGTGACGTCGTAGGTCTTGGGCGGGTCCGCCGGCTCGACCTCCTTGGTGTCCGCGTTCGTGGGATTGGCGGGGATGCTTTTGGCCTGGGAGCCGGTGCCGTCCCCGGCGCCGCCCAGGCTGATCGCGTTCTGGTCGCCGATGGTCTCCCCGCCGCTGCCCGCGGACGAACCCTCGAAGCCCTTGCCCGCGCCCTTCATCGAGTACTGGTTCTGCTGACCCAGGTCGCGAGCGAGGCGAGCCTGAGACTGAGCCCCCGTCCTGCGCGAACGCGCCCCGATGCCGCGGGCCTTGGAGGCGACGGCCGCCCCGCGGTTCGTGTTGGACATGGCCCCCAACTGCCCGCC
>MGUL01000103.1:5566-5660 GCA_001800005.1 Elusimicrobia bacterium RBG_16_66_12
GGCGCTGGGCGCCGAGCCGGCCCCGCCGCCGAAGCTGGTGCTCAAGGCGCCCAGTTTCTTCGTGTTTTTGAGCATGCTCGTGGACGCCCCGTTG
>MGUL01000104.1:0-4171 GCA_001800005.1 Elusimicrobia bacterium RBG_16_66_12
ACCGCGGGGCTGCGCGACGACGCCGCCGACGAGACTGAGCGGGAGGGCGTGGCCCGAGCCGAGCGCGCGCTGCTGTCCTCCGACACGATCGTCCTCGTGGTGGACGCGGCCCGCAGCCCCGACGACGCCGACGCCCGCGCGCGTTCGCGCGTGCTGGAGCTGGCCGCCAGCCGGTCCCGCCCGGTGGTCGTAGCACTCAACAAATCCGACCTGCTCGAAGACGCCGCCGCGCTCGCGGGGGGCCTCGCGGTCTCGGCCAAGACCGGCGCCGGGCTCCCGGAACTCGCGCGCGCCGTCGCCGCCGCCGCCGGCACGGTCTGCGCGGACGAGGGAGACTCCCTCCTGCTCGGGACTCGCGACCTCGCCGCCGCCGCCTCGGCCCTGGCCGAGGTGACGGCCGCCCGCCGCTGCGTCGTCGAGAACCCCGGCCTGTGGGAAGACCGCGCGGCCTGCCACCTTCGCGAGGCGCACGCGCGCCTCGGCCAGGTGCTGGGCGAAAACGCGCCGGACGACGTGCTGCGCGCGGTGTTCGCGCGATTCTGCGTCGGGAAATGAGTCGAGAGGACCGAAGATGACCCCTGCCAGGAAGAGACCCGCGAAGAAAAACACCCCGGCGCCGAAGGCCGCGCCGCGCACCCCGGTCGAGGACATCTCGCCGGAGGAGCAGATCGTCGGCGCGCCGCTGCTGGGAAAGGTCCGGGACTATGACGAGAAGACGCGCGAGATGCTGCTGATCCTGGAAGTCCCGGTCAGCGTCGGCGACGGCGTTCGCGTCAAAGGCCGCCACACCGACCTGACCCAGAGAGTCGAGAGGGTCCGCGTCGGACGCCGTTCGGTCCAGAGCGCTCTGCCCGGAGAGAGCGCCCGCATCGAGGTCGCCGACCCGGTCCGGCCTGGGGACGCCGTCTTCAAGGTCCCCTCCGCTTGAGGCTCACCTCGCCGCGGGGCGTCTTGGCCCTGCTGCTGGCCGTCAACGTCCTCAACTACGTCGATCGCCAAGTCGTCTACGCCCTGCTGCCCCTCATCTCCGGAGACCTCCGTCTCAGCGACGCGCAGGCCGGAAGCCTCGCCTCCGCCTTCATGGTCGTCTACATGCTGGCCGCCCCGCCCATCGCGTGGCTGGCCGACACGCGCGGACGCAAGCCCTGGATCGTCATGGGAGTGGGGCTCTGGAGCCTGGCCACGGTCGCGTCGGGCCTGAGCCGCGGCTTCGCCTCCCTCTTCGCCGCGCGCGCGGCGGTGGGAGTGGGCGAGGCCTGCTACGGCGCCATCTCCCCGTCCTTCGTGGCCGAGCGATTCTCCCCGCAGCAACGAGGCCGGGCGCTGGCCGTCTTCTCGATGGCCATCCCCGTCGGCTCCGCGCTGGGCTACGCCGTCGGAGGCGCTGCAGGCGCCGCCTTCGGTTGGCGCCACGCCCTCTGGATGGTGGGCGCGCCCGGCCTGCTGATGGCCGCGCTTTGCACGCTGCTGCCCGACGATCCGCCTCACAAGGACACGCCGACGGCCGCCTCCGGCTACCGAGAGGTCTGGGCCAGCCCGACCTTCCGGCTGATCACGCTGGCCGGCGCCGGGATGACCTTCGCCCTCGGAGGCTTCGCGGTGTGGATGCCCACCTTCTTCCACCGGGCCTGGGGACTGAGCGTGGAGCACGCCGGCATGCTCTTCGGCGGCGTGACGGTCATCGCGGGCTTGGCGGGAAGCCTGCTCGGCGGCTGGCTCGCCGACGCGCTGCGCGCGCGAAACAAACACGCGGACCTCATCGTCTCCGGAGCGGGCCTGCTGGCCGGGATGCCCGCGGCGGCGCTGGCCATCGCCGCGCCCGGCTTCCACGCCTCGGTGGCCGCCCTCTTCGTCGCCGAGACCCTGCTCTTCCTGAACATGGGCCCGCTCAACAGCGCCATCGTCGCGGTCACGCGCCTCGAGACGCGCTCGATGGCCTTCGCCGCGAACATCTTCGTCATCCATCTCCTCGGCGACGCGGCCTCTCCCACCCTGATCGGCTGGGGCTCGGACCTCTTCGGCCTGAAAGCCGCGTTGCTCGCCTCCTGCCTGGCCCTGGGAGCCGGCGGGGCCCTCTGCTTCCTGGCGCGCGGGGCTTTCGACGCGGATGCGGCACGGGCCGCGGGAGCCCCCGCATGAAACGTACGTTCGCCTTCGGCCGCCTCTTCCTTTTCCAGCCCATGCGCGCGGCGCAGGAGTGCCTGCGTTCGGACGCGCTCGGCGACGCGCTGAAGGTCTACGCCGCCTGGGTCGCCGCGAGCCTTCTCTACCTCTGGCTTAAGCCCTTCGACTTCCCCGACGCCAACGCCGCGCCGGTCTCGCGCGTGCAGGGACTCTCCTTCTGGATGAAGGTCGCGCTCTGGGAGCCCGTGCTCGCCGCGCTCAACATCGCGCTGACGGGCCTGGTCCTGCGCTGGATGCGAGATGGCTGGCTGCCGCTCAAGACCGCGGCAGCCACGCTCTGGTGCGCGCTTCCTTTGATCCTGACCGTGGCCTACACCCGCTCCGTCATCCCCAAGTCCGTCTTCGCCGTCCTCTTCGTCGCCTGGACCGTCCCGGGGATCCTCTATGCGCGGCGCATCCCCGGCCCCGAGTGGCGGCGCACCACGACGTTCCTGCTCGGCCTCAACGCCGTCGGGCTCGTCCTGCTCGTCGCGCAGGCCGCGGCCGTGCTCGCGCGCAGCGACGCGCTCTACAAAGGCTCGCTGGTCCTGACCGTGGCCTGGATGCTCGCCTGCGGCGGCACCGGCTTGAAGACCCTCGCCAAGACCAGCCTGCCGCGCGCGGTCCTCGCGTTCCTGTTCGCCAACCTCGCCTTGAACCTGGTGCTGGCCGCCGCCTTCCTGCTGGGCTGGCTGCCGATGGAGGTCCTCAAGGTCCTCGTCTATGTCTAGACCGGACGCGACCCGCCGCTACGAGGTGATCGTCGTCGGCGGGGGCCACGCCGGCATCGAGGCCGCGCTGGCTTCGGCGCGGATGGGACGCTCCACCCTTTTGCTGACCCAGAACCTCGAGACGATCGGGACCATGTCCTGCAACCCGGCCATCGGCGGCGTGGGCAAGGGGCAGATGGTGCGCGAGCTGGACGCCCTCGGAGGCGAGATGGCCAAGGCCGCCGACCGCGCGGGCCTGATGTTCCAGACGCTGAACATCAGCAAAGGCAAGGCCGTCCACTCCCCGCGCGTGCAGTGCGATAAGATGGAATACCGTCGAGGGCAGGGACGCGTCATCGAAAATACGGCGAACCTCGCGACGCTCCAAGACGAGGCTCGCACGCTCTGGACCGAAGGCTCCCGACTGCGCGGAGTGATCGGCGCCGGAGGGATGCGCTACGAAGGCGCGCGCGTGGTCCTGACCACCGGGACCTTCCTCAACGCCCTGACGCACGTGGGCCTCACGAGCCTGCCGGCGGGCCGCGTCGGCGAGCCGCCCTCGACGGGCATTTCCGGGGAGCTGGCGCGCATCGGCCATGCGCTGGGGAGGCTGAAGACCGGCACGCCTCCGCGCCTGGACAAGCACGGCATCCGCTGGGAGGCGCTCGAGAGGCAGGACGGCGACGATCCGCCTGCGCCGCTCTCTCACTTCACGGAGCGCATCGAGCGCCCCCAGTTGTCGTGCTTCATCACCTACACCTCGTCCGCCGCGCACGACGTCATCCGCGCCAACCTCGACCGCTCTCCGCTCTACTCGGGCGTGATCAAGGGCCTTGGGCCCCGCTACTGCCCGTCCATCGAGGACAAGGTGGTCAAGTTCCCGCACAAGGAGCGCCACCAGCTTTTCCTGGAGCCCGAGGAGCGCGGCGGCGAGGAGATCTACGTCAACGGCCTGTCCACCAGCCTTCCCGAGGATGCTCAGTCAGCGCTCGTGCACGCCGTGCCGGGCCTGGAAGAGGCGAGGATCATCCGCCCCGGCTACGCCGTCGAATACGATTATTGCGACCCGACGGGCCTTTCCGCCTGCCTCGAGAGCCGCCGCCTGCCCGGCCTATTCCTGGCCGGACAGATCAACGGCACCACCGGCTACGAGGAGGCGGCCTCCCAGGGCTTCGTGGCCGGGGTCAACGCGGCGCTCTCCGCGCGCGGCGAGGAGCCCTTCGTGCTGAGGCGCGACGAGGCCTACATCGGCGTGATGATCGACGACCTGGTCACGCGCGGCGTCGACCAGCCGTACC
>MGUL01000104.1:4178-4299 GCA_001800005.1 Elusimicrobia bacterium RBG_16_66_12
CACCGCGCGCGCCGAGTATCGGATGACCCTGCGCGCCGACAACGCGGACCTGAGGCTTCTGGACCGGGGCCACGGGCTGGGACTCGTGCCTGACGGCGCGCACGAGCGCTTCCTTCTCTAC
>MGUL01000104.1:4309-6018 GCA_001800005.1 Elusimicrobia bacterium RBG_16_66_12
ATGTCGAGGGCCGCGCGGGGAGCGCCTCCGACGAGCTCCTCGCGCCCTGGAGCGCCGCCAAGGCCCGCGAACAGCGGGGGATCCTCGCGTCATACGCCGGCTACATCCGGCGCGAGAACGCGGCTGCGGAGCGCCTGCATGCCTCCGAGCTCGTCGAGCTCCCGGCCGACTTCGATTTCGCCGCGGTCGGGCCCCTCGGACACGAAGCGAAGCAGAAGCTCGCCCGCGTGCGGCCCCGCACCCTCGGCCAGGCCGGGCGCATCGCGGGGCTGACCCCCTCGGACCTGCAGATCCTCTGGACATACTCCGCGCGGCGCCGCCCGTGAGCGCGGATCCGCTCGCCGTCCTCGCCGCGGCCGCCGCGGAGTGGGGAGCCCCGCTCGACGCGGCGGCCCTCGCGCGCCTGCGCTCCTATCTGCTCGAGGTCCAGGCGAAGAACGCGCAGACCAACTTGACCTCGGACGCCGCCTGGGAGCCTCTCGTGCTCAAGCACGCCGCCGACGGCGTCTTCGCGGCGGCCGTCCTGCGCCGCGAGCTGGCCGCGCGCGGCGCGCCCCTGCGCCCGCGCATCCTCGACCTCGGCGCGGGGGGAGGCTTCATCGGCTTCGCGCTCAAGATCGCCTGGCCCGAAGCCGAGGTCACCCTGATGGAAGCCGTCGAGCGCAAGTTCCGATTCCTCAACGCCGCCGCCGCCGGCCTGGGGCTGAGCGGACTGCGACTGGTCCTGCGCCGCGCGGGCTCGGGCCCGCCTCGCTCCCGCTACGAGAGCGGCTTCGACGCCGTCGTCGAACGGGCGCTCGCGCCCCTCCCCGAGGCCCTGCCCCTGGCGATGGAGTTGCTCTCGCCGCGCGGGATCTTCGCCGCGTTCCAGAGCGACGAGCCCGCCCCCCCCGCCCCGGCGCTCGCCAAGGCTCTGGCCGGGGCGGGGGCCAGAGTGCTAAAGTCTTTTCCCTATCGCCGCCCGCGCGAAGAGCGCCAGCGGTTCCTGGTCGTCTTCGCGCGCGAGGAGGAGTGACGCCATGCAGATGCTGAACCGGTACTTCACGCCGTTCGCGCTCGCGCTCATCGTCATGGCCGTCTATTTCCGGGCCGACGAGTTCAACACGGCCGGCCTGCACACCCCGATGATCGCCGTCAGCATCCTTTTCGCCGACGTCGCCGTCAACTGGTGGGTCGGCCGCAACCAGTACCGCTGGGCCGCCTGGGCGCCGCGCTTCCGCCAGATCCAAGTCTGGCTCAACTACTTGTGGGCCTCCGTTCTCTTCTACCTCCTCTTCCCGTACTGGTCTCCGATGTGGCTGCTCCTGGTCGTGGCCCCGACCGCCGCCGCGCTCACGACGAGTCGTCTCGAAACCGTTCTCTGCGCGCTCGCCAGCGCCGGCACGATGATCCTCATCTACTGGGAACGCCAGAGTCGATCCCTTTCGCCGGAATTCCTCGGCATGGCCCTCTCCCAAGCCCTCTTCATCATCATCTTCGCGCTGTTCGTGCACGGCCTGGCGCAGAACGCCTTGCGGATGCGCGACCACAATCTCTCCTGACCCAAACCCGTGGACGTCCTCCTTAAGCTCCGTGTCCTGATCTGGTCCCTGGTCATCTGCCTCTGGGGCGTCATGGTCTATCAATACCTTGGCGAGGAAGAGCAGGACGCCGCCCAGATGCAGCGCGTGATCAATCCCTATAAAGGCTTGCCCTCGGCCCCGGACGCC